>NZ_JBHWHX010000004.1:61221-76560 GCF_042732315.1 Streptomyces sp. NPDC059787 | reverse complement strand
TTGGCGGCTTCCTGCTCGGCCTTGGCTTCCGCCTTCTCGCGTTCCTGCTCGGCCTTCGCCTCGGCCTTCTCCTTCTCGGCCTCCGCCTTCGCGGCTTCCTGCTCGGCCTTGGCCTCCGCCTTCTCGCGTTCCTGCTCGGCCTTCGCCTCCGCCTTCTCCCGCTCGGCCTCCGCCTTGGCCTCGGCCTTCTCCTTCTCGGCCTCGGCCTTCTCGCGGTCCCGCTCGGCCTTCGCCTCCGCCTTCTCCCGCTCGGCCTCCGCCTTGGCCTCCGCCTTCTCCCGCTCGGCCTCGGCCTTGGCGGCCGCCGCTTCGGCCTCCGCCTTCTTCTTCTCGGCGTCGGCCTCTTCCTTGGCGGAGATCTCGGAGAGGGGGCGGTCGTCCCTGTCGGTGATGCTGGTGTCGAACGCCTTCTCGGCCGCCTTGAACGCCTTGTTGATCGCCACGATGGCCTCGGCGCCCTTCGTGCCGAGCCAGTCCTGCACGGACTGCTCCCACCGGCGCACCGCCTCGTCGGCGATCGCCTTCCACGTGGTCATGTCGCCCGGCTTGCCGTACGACTTCTCCCCGATGACGATCTCGTTCCGGAAGCCGTCGGTCGACACCACGTAGTTGTGCCAGCTGGTGGCCGGCCCGGAGTTGTAGGACACCGTGTCGATGTCCGTCTTGTCGAACTGCGTGTCGAAGAGCTTCAGCCGGGCGTCCTGCAGCATGTCGTAGAGCCAGCGCTGCGGGTTGCTCTCGGCCTTCCACGCCTCCCAGGCGTTGTAGAGGTTCTGCGCCTGGGTGAGGACGACGCGCTGGGCCTCGGCCAGCGCGCGGGCCGGCTCGGACGTCACCGTCACGTCGTCGATGGTGACCGCGGTGTCCGAGCCGCCCTTGCCGTTGAGCTGGTCGGCGTACCCCTCGTAGTTCCGGGCCAGTTTGTGGATGAGCTCCTTGAAGATGGCGGCCGACGTGCCGTCCCAGGAGTCGCTGCCCTCCCCGATGTTCTCGGTGTCCCACTTGCCGACGGTGACCGCGCTGTCCTCGAAGAACTTGACGACCCGGTCGAACGCCTGGCCCGTCTTCGTGAAGGTGCGCAGATCGACGTAGTCGGCGTCGTTCACCTTGACGCCGCGGTTCTCGAACCCGTGGGTGGAGTAGGGCCACATGGTGAGCTGCGAGAGGGCGGCCTTGGAGCCGTAGAGGTACTGGACCAGGGGGTTGGTGTCCCAGTCGAGCTTCTCGCCCTCGCTGTTCGTGCCGCCCTTGTCCTTCAGTTTGTCGCTCGTCTTGGTGTAGCCCGGGATCACGTCGTCCCCGCCCGGCGGCCAGGCCTGGCCCGACGCGAGGAAGGTGATGTACACGCGGTACTGGTAGAGGTAGCTGCCCGCGGAGGGGGCCGTGTCATCGCCGGCCGGCTTGTAGTACGGGATGGTGTAGTCGGTGTTGTGCGTCTTCCAGCCGCCCGAGGACAGGAAACCCGATGAATAGTCCGGACCGCCCTCGTCCTCCACCCGGACATGGATCATCGGGATGCCGTCGTTGCCCTTGAGAGTGTCGAACAACGTCTTCCGCTCCGGCAGGATGTAGCCGGTGAGCAGCTCAACTGCTTTCTTCCAGTTGTCGTTGTTGTTGTCCTCGGGGTTGGCCATCGCCGAACTCCGCTACTCTTCCTGTTGGTTGCCGCCCGGATTGTCGAGGTCACTGTCGACATCCTCGAAGATGTCCATGAACTCGTCCGCGGTGATGTTCTCGAGATTCTTGCCCTGGCTCTTGGCCAGCTCGTCGATGGTGTCCCACAACGCCTGTTCGAGGTCCTCGAAGAGGATCGTCTGGTCCTCCAGGATGCGCACGACCTCGTCCGCGCCCTGCTGGACGACCTTGTTCAGGGCGCCCCCGCCGACCGCGCTGTTCTCGCCGGCCATGAGGCCGATGACGAGCGGCTTCGCGGCGTCGATCGTCGTGGTCGAGATGCTGTCCGCGATGAACGTGATCGCCGGCCCGGCGGTCGGACTGTCCTTGAGGATGTTCTCCAGGGTCGTCCGGAAGCCGTCGACCTGGTTGTTGATGAAGTTCTTCAGGAACGTGCTGTCGAGGACCGTGACGGCCACGTGATCACCCTTCCGTCACCGGCCGGCGTCAGCGGCTGCCGATCCTGATGTCGCCCCACCGCTGCGAGAGGTTCTGCTCCGTGTGCCGGTAGCTGGAGGAGATCTCGTTGAGCAGACCGGAGTGGTTGGCGAGTAGGTTCTTGATGTTCTCGACAGCGTTGTCCCATTTCTTCTGGACCTCGCTGTAGACGTCCCGGTCCTCACCGATCCAGCTGTTGCGGAGTTCGGCCAGTTCCATCTCCAGGTTGGCCAGAATGCTCATGATCGCCTGGGACTGGCCGACCATGTCGTCCGCCGCGCCTTCGGCATGGTTGTAGTCGACGTAGATGTAGCCGTCGGAGAAGTCCATCAGAGTCCTCTATTCACCGGGAGAACGACGAGATGTGAGGGGTTCGGGGGCTGCCGGTCAGTTCGACGACGTGTGGGTGCCGTTGAGCTGGTCGAACACCTGCGTGGAGCGCGAGTACTCCTCGTCGATCGCGTCGCTGGTGGACCCCTGCACCAGCCCGTGCTCCGTGAGGGTGCCGTTGAGCTCGTCGACCATCCGGTCCAGGTTGATCAGGATCGTGTCGACGTGCTCGTCCCACTGCTCCAGCAACTTCTTGTACTTTCCACCGTCCGCGCCCCCGTAATTCGAGGCGAGCGTGTGCGACGTGGACTGCACGTCCTGCTGGCAGCGCTGAACACCGGTGAAAGCCTGTTCCAGCGCCATGATCCCATTGCGGGTCGCGCGTTCCTCGGACTGCTGCATGGCCATGAGAGAACTCCCTTTTCGGCGAAACTCACCGGTCTGCTGCCCCCACTTCACCCTGTGGGCAGACAGGGCGCCCCCGCGGTCACGAATGACTCGCCGGGGTCATGGGGTGGCCAGATGCTATGCAGGCCGCAACTTGTTTGGCAATTGCCCGCGGAACCGCGAAGTCCCTTACCGGAAAGCTCAATTGAGCAATGACCCGGAATTCACGCCGCTCAAGTGAGCGGCGCGATGGATCCGGCCGGACAGATCGGGCATCCGCGCCGCTCGCCGGGGTGGAGCCGAGCGCCCGGCTGAACGCGAGGTGACCGCGGGACGCCAAGAATTTCCCTGACGGCTGCTTCCCCGCGGGGGCCCTCAGCCCCTATGTCCGCGGGCACCGCAGCGTCACCCGGGCCTCGCCCCCGGCCGCCGCCTCGGGGGTCAGGTCCGGGCCGCTGGGCAGCATGGCCAGCATCGGGGACGGCATCGTCCGCGCCTCGACGCCCTCGTAGCCCAGCGCCTTCACCGCCTCCTGGGACAGCAGCCGGTACTTCACGCCCTCGTCCGTCACCAGGTACGTGGTGTCGCCCAGCGCGCTGCCGCTCGCGCTCAACGCCCTGACCAGCGCCCCCTTTCCGGCTCGTACGGCGATGGAGTCGACCTTCAGACAGCCCGGTTCGACCTCGGGCGCCGGCGCCTGCACCGCCCGGGGCAGAGCGCTCCCGGGCAGCACCGAAGTGCCCACCCGCACACCGGAGTCCGCGGAGTCGACCTCCGCGCAGGACACGGAGCCGGTGGCGACGGTGACCGCCTCCGGCGGCTTCGCGGGCAGCCGCTCCGTCCCCGAGCTCCGCGCGTCGGGGGCGAGATGCCCGGCCAGGGTGTCCGCGCCGAGCGTCACCACGGCCGCGGCCCCACCGTCGTACGCCTTCTCACGCGTCTGCGGGTCGCCCAGCAGGAGGGTGGCGCCGGTGTCGGTGAGGGGGACGAGGCCCTCCCGCGTGAGCAGGTGGTAGCGGGCGGCGGAGCCGGGGACGTCGACCTTGAAGAGCTGCCCGATCCTGGTGCTCCGCCCGGCCAGTTCGGGGCCCTTCCCGCCACGGCCGGGTACGTCGGCGGGGGCCAGGTCGGGGCCCAGCGGGAAGGCGTCGAGGAACGCCGCGGAGACGGGACGCGGGGTGACGTCGCCGTACCCGAGGGCCTCGGCCGCCTTCGCCCGCTCGTCCAGGCGCAGCCGGCTGCCCTGCCACAGCAGGTACGCGGTGTCGTCCGGGCCGGTGACCAGCAGGCCCTCGTTCTCGCCCAGTCGCCGGCCGCCGGGCACGTCCTGCGGGGCGTCGGTGCCGAGGGCGAGTGTCGTGGTCGTCGTGACGACGCCCGTCGTCCGCGGCAGGACGTCGGAACACACCAGCCACGGGGTGCGGTCCAGGTCGCCCGTGCCCGGCAGTGCCTCGGGCCCGTCGGGGATGCCGATGGGCGTTCCGTGCGGGGTGCCGGCCAGCGAGGACGTGCCCACCGTCGTGACGCCGACCTCGCCGCCGGTGACCAGCCGGGCCGACGCGTAGTTCCGCACCGGGCGCAGCCGCCCGTCCAGGTACAGGTAGCGGGCGCCGGTGTCCTTGTCGACGACCAGGTTCTCCCCCGAGCGCCACGAGTCGTTGCCGCCGGGCCGGATGAGTCCGAAGACGAAGGCGCCGGCGCACACCAGCACGGCGATGATCACACCGATCGCGGCGCCGCGGTTGGTCCGGCCCAGCGGGCTCTCCGGGGAGTCCGGCTCGGCGCGCAGCATGGCCGAGGCCAGCCGCCCCATGATGAAGAGATGCGCCTGTACTTGGTCGCGCTTGCTGTGCATGTCGCCGTGTCTCCCGGGTCAGCCGTTGATGCCGCGGAGCCAGCCGTAGACGCCCATCGACCAGAGCGTCAGCGGCAGGATGCTGAGGGCGGCGAGTGAGTGCAGCAGCTCGGCCGCGCGTCCCCAGTACGGGACGAGCCGCCGTCCGGGCACCGTCCACGAGGCGATGATGATCGCGGCGGCCAGTCCCATCAGCCCGGCCGTCAGGGTCAGCCGGTCCGCCGGGGCGAGGGAGCGGGCGGACACGGACAGCAGCAGGACCACGCCCCAGGCCCCGGCGCAGGTCAGCGCCAGCCGCTGCCAGACGTTGCCCAGCCCCCGGCTGTGCAGCAGCAGGAGCAGGGAGAAGGCCACGACGGTGAGGATCTCGGCGAGGCCCGGCTCGGCCATGAGCGCCGCCAGGCAGGGCAGGCACACCAGGCCGATGGCGCCGTAGAGGGCGGTCATCCAGCCGTCCGCCAGCGCGGAGCGCGCGTCGACGTCCGAGGAGGAGTACGGGTCGATGCCCTGCTGCAACTGCTGGACGTTGGTCGGCAGGGGCGGCATCCGCATGCCGGCCAGCCGGAACGACAGCGACGGGACGAACCCGCCGAAGAGCACCACCACGACGGCCACCACACCGGCCGCCTGCTGCGGCGCCAGGTCCAGGGTGATCAGGGCGGCGCCGAGCGCGCCCGCCGCGGCGACACAGGCCGCGCCGATGAACAGCGCCGGGTAGACGCCGACCGCCGCCAGGGCGAGGATCGTGCCCGCGCCGCCGGCCGCGGACGCCGCCAGCAGCCGGGCTCCGAGGACGGCCTCGCCGTCGGCGCCGCCCAGGTCGCCGCCGGGCAGCAGCCAGCCCGCCAGGGCGAAGTAGGGGGCCGCCATCAGGCCGAGCACCGAGCCCGCCCCGGCGTCCCCGACGGCACGGGAGGCGGAGCCCGCCCCGGCGATCAGCAGCAGTCCGGCGGCCGAGGCGGCGACCGCCCGTATCCAGCCCGCCGTGCCGGGCATGGCCAGCAGCACGATGCCCAGCGCGAGGGTGGCCGCGGCCAGTCCGCGCAGCAGGCGCCGGCCGGCCTCCGGGCTCCAGCCGTGCGGTCTGCGGCCCATGCCGTCGGCGATGCCGTCGACCAGGTCGTCGATGTGCACCTCGGGCAGCGCCTCGGTGCGCGGCCGCAGATAAAGCTCCTCTCCGTCCCGCAGACCGAGGGAGTCCAAGGTACTCTCGGGGTCGAGCGGTGGACCGCCGAGCCGTTGGAGCACCCAACCTCCGTGCTCCAGACCGGTTTCCTCCAGGTCGTCCCCTCCGTAGCCGATCACTGTGGGCAGCAGATCGGCGACAGGGACGTCGGAGGGCACGGCCAGGTCGACGGTCCTGGCCGGAGCACGTACGGTGACGCGGCACAGGCTTGCCGTCTGAGTCTCAGTCATGGGTTCGGAGTTCACACTTTCTGGCGGACCACGGGACACGCGGTGGCTGGAAGTGGCAAGGGCAGCACACCGGTCGGTCGCCGAACGCGACGGAAAAGTCGGACGGGGCATGCGCCGACGAGTTTGACCGTACGCCGGGCTTTTCGCAACACCACTCCGGGAGTTCAGCGTCACGGCACCTTACGGCCATTTTCCCGACGCCGTCGCGCGGGACTCTGACTCTTTACGGAAAAACTCGCGACGTTCCCGCGAGGTTCCCCCGGAATTCCTTCCGAAATCGTTGAGGAGGACGTTCGTTGAGCGTGATCCTGTTCCGCCGCCCGGCCCGCCGTAAAGGGCCGGAAATGCCGTCGGGGGAACTGAGTCTTCAGGAGCCGCCCACGCTTCCGGAAGTCGTGCCTGACAGTTCCGCGGTGTGGACGTATCTGCCGATGGCGCTGATGTCGGTCTCCATGATGCTGATGTTCATGCGGCCGGGGATGAGCCAGAGCAGCGGCGGATTCATCTACATCGCGCTCGGTGTGATGGTGATCGCGTCGGCGGGCATGATGCTCGGTCAGGTGATGCGGCGCAACGGTGAGCGCAAGCAGCGGATGAAGGGCGAGCGCCGCGACTACCTGCGGTATCTGCGGCAGACCCGGCGCATGGTGCGGACGTCCATCGTCGAGCAGCAGCGCGCCCTCGCCTGGCGCCACCCGGAGCCCGACGCGCTGTCGTCGCTGGTGCGCAGCACCCGGCTGTGGGAACGCCGTTCGTCGGACGAGGACTTCGCCGAGGTGCGGATGGGCGTGGGCGACCAGCGGCTGGCGATGAAGCTGACCCCGCTGTCGACCAAGCCCGTCGAGGACCTGGAGCCGCTGAGCGCGCACGCGCTGCGCAGCTTCACCCGCGCCTACTCCACCGTCCGCGACCAGCCCATCGCGATCTACCTGCGGGCCTGGTCGAAGGTGCTGTTCCGCGGGGACGAGGAGCGGATACGGGCCCAGGCGCGGGCCCTGCTCGCGCAGTTGGCGGTGTTCCACTCCCCCGACGACCTGTGGATCGCGCTGTGCGTCTCGGACGAGCGGCGCGCGGAGTGGGAGTGGGCGAAGTGGCTGCCGCACAGCCTGCACCGGCACGACGAGGACGGCGCCGGACCGGCCCGTCTGATCGCCTCGGCCTTCACCGAGCTGGAGAACCTGCTCGGCGCGGAGTTCCTGGAGCGGCCGGGCGCCGACCCCGACGCGGTCCCGGGACGTGAGGAGCCGTACACGGTCGTCGTGATCGACGGCTGCACGGTGCCGGCCGGGCACCGCTTCGACGGGCACGGGTTCCGCAACGCGGTGGTGCTCGACCTCACCGGTGCGCTCGCGTGGAAGCCCGGACGGACCACGCTGCGCCTGGAGGTGGACGAGGGCGGTGTCGCGCTGGTGCGCACCGACCGCGACCGCAAGGAGCAGTCGACGGTGCTCGGCCGGCCCGACCGGCTGGGCACGGTGGGCGCCCTCGCGCTCGCCCGGATGCTGGCGCCGTACCGGATGAGTGTGGGCGGCGACGACTCCAAGCCGCTCGCCAACGACGTCGAGCTGACCTCGCTGCTGAACATCCCCGACCTGCACCGGCACGAGCCGGCCACGTTGTGGGAGAAGGCGACCGGCAGTGCCCGGCTGCGGGTGCCGATCGCGGTGAGCGGTGAGGGCAGGCCCGTGGAGCTGGACATCAAGGAGTCCGCGCAGGGCGGCACGGGACCGCACGGCATGCTGATCGGCGCGACCGGCTCCGGCAAGAGCGAGCTGCTGCGCACACTGGTGCTGGGGCTGGCGCTGACCAACTCCTCCGAGACGCTGAACTTCGTCCTCGTCGACTTCAAGGGCGGCGCCACCTTCCTCGGCCTCGACGAACTCCCGCACACCTCGGCGGTCATCACCAACCTCGCCGACGAGGTGGCGCTGGTCGCCCGGATGCAGGACGCCCTGCACGGGGAGCTGATCCGGCGGCAGGAGCTGCTGCGTGCCGCCGGGAACTACACCTCCGCGCTGGAGTACGAGAAGGCGCGGCAGTCCGGGACGCCGCTGCAGCCGCTGCCCAGCCTGTTCGTGGTGGTCGACGAGTTCAGCGAACTGCTGGCCTCGCACCGCGACTTCATGGAGCTGTTCGTGATGATCGGCCGGCTCGGGCGCAGTCTCGGGGTCCATCTGCTGCTGGCCTCGCAGCGGCTGGACGAGGGCCGTATGCACCAGCTGGAGAGCCATCTGTCGTACCGGATCGGTCTGCGGACGTTCTCCGCGATGGAGAGCCGGGGCGTGCTGGGTGTGCCGGACGCCTACGAGCTGCCCGCGCAGCCGGGTGCCGGGTTCCTCAAGAGCGGTGTCGACGCGCTGACCCGGTTCCGGGCCGCGTACGTCTCGGGGCCGTACCAGCGGCGGCGGGCCGTCGTACAGGCGCAGGTGGCGCGTCAGGTGGTGCCGTGGACGGCGGAGTGGGTGGTGCCGCGCGCCCCCGCGGACCCGGACCCGGCGGGCGAGCCCGACGGGACCGGACCCGAACCGGAGGGCGAGGGGGACGGCGGCGGGGAGACGCTGCTGTCGGTGGCGCTCGACCGGCTGCGCGGGGCGGGGCCGCCCGCCCACCAGGTGTGGCTGCCGCCGCTGGGCCGGCCGGCCACCCTGGACCAGATCCTGCCCCCGCTGTCCCCCGACCCGCGGTACGGCCTGACCACGGCCGACTGGCCGCTGCGGGGGCGGCTCACCGTGCCGGTGGGTGTGGTCGACCGGCCCTTCGACCAGTTGCGCGACCTGCTGACCGTGGACCTGTCGGCGGCCGGGGGCCATGTGGCCATCGCCGGGGGTCCGCAGAGCGGCAAGAGCACGCTGCTGCGGACCCTCATCACCGCGCTGGCCCTCACCCACACCCCGCGCGAAGTGCAGTTCTACTGCCTCGACTTCGGCGGTGGCACGCTGGCCTCACTGGACGAGCTGCCCCATATGAGCGGGGTCGCGGCGCGGGTGGACACCGAACGGGTGGGCCGTACGATCGCGGAGGTCACCACGCTGCTCGCCCGGCGGGAGCGGTTCTTCCTGGAGCACGGCGTCGACTCCATGGCGACCTACCGCAAGCGGCGCGCGGCGGGCGAGTTCCCCGACGAGCCGCACGGGGACGTCTTCCTGGTCATCGACGGCTGGGCGACCGTGCGCCAGGACTTCGACCGGCACATCCCCACCTTCAACGCGCTGGCCGCCCGCGGGCTCAACTACGGCGTCCACCTGATCGTCACCACCGCCCGCTGGGTGGAGCTGTCGTCGTCGGTGCGCGACCAGACCGGGACCCGGCTGGAGCTGCGGATGGGTGATCCGATGGACTCCCAGATCGACTCCCGGAAGGCGGCGACGATCCCGCGCAGCGCGGGGCGGGGGCTGACCTCGGACAAGCTGCACTATCTGTCGGCGCTGCCGCGCGTCGACGGGGTCGAGGACACCGACGACCTCGCGGACGGGGTCGCGGGGCTGGTCGCCGCGATCGGCGAGAACTGGACGGGGCCCACCGCGCCACGGGTGCGGATGCTGCCTTCGACGCTGCCGGTGGAGGAGCTGCCGGAGCCGGAGGGCGAGAACGGGCTGCGGATCGCGATCGGCCTGGACGAGAACGAACTGGCCCCGGTGTGGCACGACTTCGCCGAGAACCCGCATCTGATCGTGGTGGGCGACACGGAGAGCGGCAAGACGAACCTGCTGAAGCTGGTCGCGCGCGGCATCACCGAGCGGTACACGCCGGCCGAGGCGCGGATCATGACGGTGGACTACCGGCGGGAGCTGGTGGAGAGCGTTCCGGAGGCGTACCGGCTCGGGCACGCCGTGTCGCTGGACATGCTGCGGGACCTGGTGGACGGGGCCGCGCGGGCGGTCAAGCAGCGGGTGCCCGGGGAGGACATCGCGCCGTCGCGGATGCGGTTGTGCGACTGGTGGCAGGGGCCTCGGCTGTTCATCCTGGTCGACGACTACGACATGGTGGGCGGCGGGCCGATGACGCAGCCGTTCGCTCCGCTCCTCGACCATCTGGCGCTGGGGCACGAGGTGGGGTTGCACCTGGTGGTGGCGCGGTCTTCGGCGGGGGCCGGGCGGGGGCTGAACGAGTCGCTGCTGCGGCGGTTGCAGGAGGTGAACACGCCGGGGTTGCTGATGTCGTGTCCGCCCAGTGAGGGGTATCTGTTCGGGAGTGTGAAGGGGCGGGAGCTGATTCCGGGGCGGGCGGTCCGGATCGCCCGGCGGAAAACCTTGCAGGTGCAGACGGGGCTTGTGGGGGGCGGGTCGTGAGGCGTCCGGGTCCGGAGAGGGTTTCCGCACCGCCGCCACGATCCGCGGGCAGTCGTGCCGCAGGGCGATGGGGGTCCCCCCGCTCGAGCGGAGCCGAGAGTGGGGGAGGGTGGGCGCGACGGCATCCCGAAGGCGCCGGGCTGCGCACCCACCCCCCGGCCCGACCCGACGCGGCGCACCCCGCACACCCCGGGCCGGGCAAGTGGGGGCCGGCACGGACGGGTGCGGTGACGACTTCCTCAGGAGGTGCCCGGTGGGCGCCAGTTACGGGTGCGGCCTCGGGGGACGACCGCGGCCAGGGCCGCCAGCAGGAGGACCGTGGTCAGGCCCACGGCCGCGATCGTCAGGGAACGGGTGCGAGGGGTGGGGTCGGCAGGGGGCGGCATCTGCGCGGGGGCGGGGGTCCGTACGGAGGGCTTCGTGTGGTCCTGGACCAGGGACAGGGCGGCGTACGGGTCCAGGCGGGGGGTGTCCGAGGGGTAGGCGGTGTCGAGGAGGCGGCGGGTGACCTCGGCCGCCTCGAGGTCGGGGTGGTAGGCGCGGACGAGGGCGGCGGCGCCGGCGACGCCCGCCGCGGCCAGCGAGGCGCCGGAACCGATGTAGTGGCCGGAACCCTCCGGACCGACGCTGACCATCTCGCTGCCGGGCGCGGACAGGTCGGGCTCGTGAGCGGGCGGCGCGTTCTTCTGCCGTACGCCGCCGGGGCCGAAGTCCACGACGGCGAGCGCGCCGGGTGCGGCGGCCGGCCAGTACGGCCCCTCGGGCATCTCACCGTCGGGCCCCCGCTCCTCGCGGGCCACGGCGTCGGGGGCGGCCGGGGCGACGACCAGCGCGTCGCGCCGGGTGGCGTAGGCGACGGCCGCGGTGAGTTCGGCCTTGCCGGTGCGCAGGACCTGGCCGACGTAGACGACCTGTGCGCCGCGGTCCGCCGCCGTCCGTATGCCGGCGGCCACGCGTTCCACGGAGGGCACTCCCCGGTCGTCGGTGCCGGACAGGGCGAGGATCTCCGCCTGCGGGGCGACCCCGGTGATGCCGCTGCCCTTCTCCGGCGCGGCGGCGATCAGGCCGGCGGCGAACGTGCCGTGGCCCACGCAGTCCTTCGCCGCCCCGTCGAGGGACTCCACCCTGCCGGACAGGCTGGGGACGCCGGTGGCGACCCCGCTGTCGACCACCGCGACGGTCACCCCGCCGCCGCGGGAGATCCGCTGGGCCCGGGACAGGCCGAGTGCCGTCTGCGACCACGCCGCCCCGGTGGCCGTCTGCTCCGAGGCCCCGGTGCACGGGTTGCCCTCGCCGAGCCGGACGGGCAGCGGGGGCAGCAGCGTGGCCCCCGGATCGTCGGCACCGGAGCTCGCCGACGGCGCGGCGGGGAGGGCGAAGGCCGGCCCGCCCGTGACCGGCAGGACCACGGCGACCGCCAGCACAAGGCCCGCACCCCGACGTCTCATGACATTCCGCATGAGCCGCATGATATGCACACAAGATGTACGGCGCACAACGCCAACTAGGCAACAGCACAAGGAGGTTCGAGGCGTGGCACGGCAAATACTCACGGTCGGCCCGGAACGGTCGGACGGCTTCCAGACGATCGGTGAGGCACTGGCCCAGGCCCGTACCGGGGCGGTGATCCGGGTCCGTCCCGGCCGCTACGCCGAGAACCTCGTCATCCGGCACCGGGTGACGATCGTCGGCGAGGGCGAGCCGGGCACCGTGGAGCTCTGCCCGCGGGACGGCACCGCCGTCACCCTCATGGCCGACGCCGTGATGCTCAGCGCCCTGACCCTCCGGGGCCGCGACAAGGAGGCCGCGGTCGTGGACGTACCGGCCGGCCAGGCCGCCCTCGACGACTGCACCGTGGCCGGCTCCGGATGGACGGCGCTGCTGGTCCGCGGCAAGGGCTCGCTGGCCGCCCGCGGCTGCCGGATCGGCAACCCCGGCGGCGCCGGCCTCGTCGACTCCTCGGAGTCCGAGAGCATCGTCGAGGACTGCGTGTTCGAGAACTTCGGCACCTCCGCGGTGGTGATCGGCGAGAGTGCCGGGCCCCTCGTCCGCGACTGCCGCATCCGGGGCGCGCGGGCCAACGGCATCCTGGCGAGCGGCGAGGCCCGCGGCACCGTGGAGGGCTGCGACATCTCCGGCACCGACAAGCCGGCCATCGCCCTGGAGGGCCACAGCTCGACGCGCGTGCTGCGGTGCGCCGTGCACCACACCTCGGTGGGTCTGCTGGTGACCAGCATGTCCCGCCCGGAGATCGAGGAGACCTCCTTCGAGTCGATCGCGCAGAGCGGCGTCGTCATCTCCGGCGGGGCCGACCCGGTGCTGCGCGGATGTGTCACCCGGCGCACCAGGACCAGCGGGCTGCTCGTCCTGGACCGCTCGCGCGGAACCCTGGAGGGCTGCTCGTTCCACGGCTCCACCGAGGCCGCCGTACGGGTCGTCGAGGGCGGTGCCCCGCTGCTGCGGGACACCGTGGTGAGCGACTGCGCCGACACCGGCGGGGCGGTGCAGCTCTGGGACGACTCCACGGCCGAGTTCGAGCACCTGGAGGTCCTGGACGCGGCCGGCGTCGGCATCTCGGTGCGCTCCGCCGCCGACCCCCTGTTGCGCCGCGCCAAGGTCACCGGCTCCGGCGGCCACGGCATCGAGTTCACCGACGACGCCCGCGGCCGGCTCGAGCACTGCGAGATCGAGTCCGCCGGCGGCTGCGCGCTGAGCATCGACGACGACTCCGACCCCGAGATCAGCGACACCGTCCTCACCTCCGCCGCCCGCTCGGGCCTGCTCGTCGGCGAACGCGGCCGGGGCACCCTGCGGGACTGCGAGATCGGCGACAGCGCCGACGCCGGGGTCGGGGTGCGGGACGGCGCGGAGATCACCCTGGAGCGGGTCCGGGTGCACGGCTCGAAGGCCCACGGCGTCCAGGTGTCGCGCGGCGGCCGGGCCGTCCTCGACTCCTGCGAGGTCACCGGCAGCACGGGCGACGGCGTACGGATCGACAGCGCCGAGCCGGTCGACGTGACCCGGTGCGTCGTACGCGACAACAGGGGCGCGGGACTGCGCCAGAGCCGCGCGAGCGAGCGGCTCACGGTCGAGCTGCTGACCAGCGCGGACAACGGACTGCCGGACAGCTGGGGCGAGTCGGCCGAGACGGGCGGCGAGGACGGCGCACCGGGCGGCCCCGGCAAGGAGCCGGAGCCCGAGGGCCCGCTGGCCGAACTGGAGGCGCTCGTCGGCCTGGAGAACGTCAAGCACCAGGTGAGCACGCTGGTCAACCTGAACCAGCTCGCGGAGCGCCGGCGCCGGCTCGGCATGCCGGTCCCGTCGATGAGCCGGCACCTGATCTTCGCGGGACCGCCCGGCACCGGCAAGACCACCGTCGCCCGCCTCTACGGCAGCATCCTCGCGGACCTGGGCGTGCTCAGGAGCGGACACCTGGTCGAGGTCGCCCGCGCCGATCTCGTCGCGCAGGTCATCGGCGGTACGGCCATCAAGACCACCGAGGCGTTCAACAGCGCGCTGGGCGGCGTGCTGTTCATCGACGAGGCCTACACGCTCACCGTCGAGGGAACGTCCAACGACTTCGGCCGCGAGGCCGTCGACACCCTGCTGAAGCTGATGGAGGACCACCGCGACGACGTGGTCGTGGTGGCGGCCGGCTACTCCGAGCAGATGGAGTCGTTCCTGACCGCCAACCCCGGTCTCGCCTCCCGGTTCACCCGCACCATCGAGTTCGGCAACTACGCGGTGGAGGAACTGGTGACGATCACCGAGAGCCTCTGCCGGCGCCACCAGTTCGAGCTCGGGCCGCTGACCCGGGAGGCCCTCGCCGTACGCTTCGAGCAGATGACCCGCGACGCGACCTTCGGCAACGGCCGCGCGGCCCGCGGTGTGTTCGAGGACATGGTGGACCGGCAGGCGTTCCGGCTCGCGGCCATGACCGACCCGGCGGAGAACGACCTGACGCTGCTGCTGCCGCAGGACGTCGGCGACGCGGAGGCGGCGGCCGTCGGCGCCGGCGAAGGCGGCACGGCGCAGGACGCCGACGACCCGTCCGACCCGATGGCCGAGCTCACCGCCATGGTGGGACTCGCCGCCGTGAAGCGGGAGGTCGCCGACCTGGTCAGTCTCCTCACCAACGCCCGGCAGCGGATCGCCGCCGGGCTGCCCGCCCCCCGGATCAGCAACCACCTGGTCTTCAGCGGGCCGCCCGGCACCGGCAAGACCACCGTCGCCCGGCTGTACGCCAGGCTCCTGCACTCGCTGGGGGTGCTCCCCCGCGACTCCCTGGTGGAGGTGGCGCGGGCGGACCTGGTGGGCCAGTACGTCGGCCACACCGCCCAGCGCACCAAGGACGTCTTCACCAGCGCGCTGGGCGGGGTGCTGTTCATCGACGAGGCCTACACCCTGACCCCCGAGGGATCGTCCAACGACTTCGGCCGCGAGGCCGTCGACACCCTGCTGAAGCTGATGGAGGACCACCGCGACGAGATCGTGGTCGTCGTCGCCGGATACACCGAGGAGATGGGGCGCTTCCTCGCCTCCAACCCCGGTCTGACGTCCCGGTTCTCCAAGTTCGTGACATTCGAGGACTACAGCACCGACGAGCTGGTCACCATCGTGTCCCGGCACGCCGCCGCCTCCGGGTACGAGTGCGCCGACGCCACCGTCGAGGCACTGCGCGCCCATGTGGACGCCATCCCGCGCGACCGGTCCTTCGGCAACGCGCGGCTCGCCCGGCAACTGCTGGAGACGATGATGACGAGCCAGGCCCGCCGGCTGGGCGGGCTGGCTTCTCCCAGTCTCGCCGACCTCACGACGCTGCTGCCGGAGGACCTGCCCGTCCGGCAGGTCCTGGGACAGCAGCCCGCCCGGTGAGAGCGGACGCCCGCCGGCCGGGGGCCGGGGGGGGGGCCCCCGCGGGGGGGGCCCGCCGCACGGTTGATTGAGGGG
>NZ_JBHWHX010000004.1:0-61211 GCF_042732315.1 Streptomyces sp. NPDC059787 | reverse complement strand
CGCCGGCCTGGTGTTGGCACCGCCGCCCCCCCGGTCAGCGCGGACGCCCGCGGCCGGGGGCGGGGGGGCGTCCACCGCGCTGTCGCGCACCTCAGACGTTGAACTTGACGGACTCCAGCCACGTCTGCGGCTCCAGCGACCCACCGAATCTCCAGCCCTCGGACGACTCGCACAGGTAGGCGCCCCAGTCGTGCCCGCCAAGCTTGTGGTGGTGGCAGACGTTGCCGTCCTCGACGCCGATGGCGTAGCCGCTGAGGTTCGGCGCGTTCGGGGAGTCGCTGCCCAGCGTCAGATCCGTCGCGTCGGCCGCGCTCGACCACGCGGTCGTCCAGCCGTCCTTCTGGACGTACTCGTTGGCGGACACCTTCTTGGCGCCGACCACCGCGATGTTGATGGCCGTGATCGGCAGCCCCTGGCCCGACATGGCCCCGTCGCACCTCGGGGTCGTCCAGCCGGCACCTTTCCTGTGGACCCGGTAGCAGATGTGCCGGCCGGGATCCGAGGCGGCCAGCCGCTGAACGGCGTAGGCGGCGGTGTTCGGCGGGACCTCGGGGGCCTCGCGCTTCTCGGTCCGGGGCTCCGCCTTCTTCGTCGTCGCCTCGGGCGACTCGCTGACCGGGGCGGGGGCCGAACTCGTCACCGGGGGGACGGGCTTCTTGACGACGGGGCTCGGCTTGGCGGACGGCTTCCCGGTCGACGGCTCCGGTGTGGGCTCCGCCGCGGCGTAGTCGCCCTTCGGCACCTCCGGGGAGTCCTCCTCCAGCAGGGTGTCGGACCCGGCGGCCACCGCCACGTTGTCCTTCTTCTGCCGCGAGTCGTCCGTGGCCCAGATCAGCAGCGGCACGGCGAGGAGGACGACGCCCGCGATACCGGCGGCGGCGAGCAGGGGCTTCTTCGGGTTCCCGGACGGCGGCCCGTCCGCACCGGCGGCGGCAGCGGCGGCGGTTCCGCCCGCCCCGCCCACTCCGCCCACTCCGGCGGCCTCACCGGCTCCGGCGGCTGCGACGGCCGGCTCGGCGGCGCTCCCGCTCTCCGCTTCCGGCCGCTCCCGCGAGGCGGACGCGGTGGCCGTCGCGGCCGGTTCCCCGGTGGTGGCGGCCGGCGCGGGGGCGGCCTCGCTCTCAGCGGTGTCCGGGGCCGGCCGGGCCGTCTCCGCCGCTTCCCCGGTTCCCCCGGTGCCGCCCTCGCCGGGTTCCGGTGCGGTCGTACGCCGTGCGGCCGGTGCCAGCATCGGGCCGGGGTCGGCCGCCGCCGACCCGAGGGAGACGGCCCTGCGGACGGACGAGCCGCCCGGGTCTCCCGTGCCGTCGGGCCCGTCGGGAGCGGGCGGCTTCTTCTGGCTTGCCATCGTTCTCCTCGATCTGTGTGGACTGTGGGGTGATGGGTGGTCGTGCGGTGCGCCCCCGCTCGCTATCCGTCCTGGCCCACGGGCCCGGAACAGCGTTCCGGCCACTGCGGGTCGTCACCGAGGCGGAAGCCCTTGGCCAGCGCCTCCTCGAGGTGCGTGAGGGCCTTGAGGTCCAGTCCGCTCAGTTCCTCCGACCCGTCCATGTAGGCGGTCGCGTTCCCGGGGAGCTCACGCAGCAGTACGACGGAGGGGCCCGCGGGCACGGTCCGTACCCCCAGCACCCGGAAGCCGGTCCCCGGCACGAAGACGATCTCCTCGTACGCCTCCGGGGGCCCGCCCGGCCGGTCGATCAGTTGCCGTACCTTGCGTCCGGTGACGGACCAGACCGCGTAGCGCACGGGAGCCCCGGCGGGGAGCGCGGAGGCTCCGGCCAGGGCGCTGACCGGGGCGGGGTCGTGCAGCAGCGTGCCGACCGCCGGTTCGGGGCCGTCGGCGTCCCCGCCGCGCAGGGCCACGCCCCGGTAGGAGGGCAGCCGGCGCAGAGCTGAGGCGAGACACCCGGCGTAGGGCAGCAGGCGCCCCTCGCCGGTGTGCAGGTCCCGGATCAGCTCACGGTGGTGCAGGGGCCCTTCCTCGGCGGTGAGGTA
The DNA here is from genome assembly GCF_042732315.1 of Streptomyces sp. NPDC059787. Lineage (NCBI taxonomy): Bacteria > Bacillati > Actinomycetota > Actinomycetes > Kitasatosporales > Streptomycetaceae > Streptomyces > Streptomyces sp. NPDC059787. Next base: position 59,216 of record NZ_JBHWHX010000004.1, on the reverse strand, counting down.
GGCGTGCGCGGCGACGAGGTCGGTCCGCGCGGCCTCCAGTTCGTGACCGCGCAGGGCGGGCATCCGGGTGAGCACCCGGGACACGGCGGCGGCGTGCCCCTCCCAGGCACCGGCCGCGGCATCCCGGAACGCGGCACGCTCGGCGGGCCCGCTGACGTGCCCGGGCACGAACGGAAGGGCGGCACGGCGCGGCGCGGACGCCTCCCCGGCCCGCCCCCGCGGTCCCGTCGGCGCCTCGGCACGTACGGCCCGGCCGCCGGCCGGCCCCGGACCGCTCCGCTCACCGGCGGCGTGCCCCGCCCCGCCGACGACACCGTCGGCTCCGGGGCGCGCCCCGGCCGAGGAGGCGGACCGAGGCCCCGCGGCCCCCGGACCCGCCCCGCCGTCCGGCGCCGCACCGGGCCCGGGAGCCCCCGGCTCGCTCCCGACGCCGGCCCCGGCCCCGGCCCCGGCTCCGGCCTCCGGCGACGCGGCAGTCGCGGACCCCTCGGCGGACCGCCCCTCGGGACGGGACTCCGAGGACGTGGCGGGCACGGGCGCCCCGCGCCCCGCTTCCTCGGGTTCGGCGACCTCCGACGAAGACCCCGGCGGCGCACCCACCGCTCCCCCGGCACCGGCGGCCGGCCGGCCGGGAGCATCCGCATCCACTTGAACATCCGGGGACGCGACAGGACCGGCAGCCGAAGGCCCGTTCACTTCGGCGGCCGCATCGCCCTGAAGGGCATCCGGGGACGCGGCAGGCGGGGACACCGGTGCCCCGGGCCCGGCGGCCTGCGGATCGGCGGCAGCCACACCGTCGGGACGGGCCACCCCGCCTCCGGACCCGGCGGCCGACGGACCGCTCACAGCCGTACCGGACCGACGGGTCCCCCCGGCGCCGGGCCCGGCGGCCGAAGGGGCAGCGGTCGTACCGGACCCACGGCCCACCCCACCGGCCGCCGAAACCTCACCGGGTTCGCCGGCCTGCTGACCGCCAACCGCCCCGCCAGCCCCCCGGCCCGACGCACCGGGCGGCACAGCACGACCGGGCCCGCCGGCCTGCTGACCGCCAACCGCCCCGCCGGGCCCCCGGCCCGCTCCGGCGGCAGACCCGGCAACAGGCAGCGCAGGGGTCGTACCGGACCCACGGCCCACCCCACCGGCCGCCGAAACCTCACCAGGCCCGCCGGGCCCCCGGCCCACCCCGGCAACAGGCAGCGCAGGGGTCGTACCGGACCCACGACCCACCCCACCGGCCGCCGAAACCTCACCAGGCCCGCCGGGCCCCCGGCCCACCCCGGCAACAGGCAGCGCAGGGGCTGTACCGGGCCCGTGGGCCACGGTCGGCACAGCCTGACCGGGCTCGGCGGCCGACGGGCCGCCGGCGTCCGTACCGGGCCCATGGGTTGCCCGCCCCGGCGGTGGGACACGGCCGGGCTCCGCGGCCGTGGCCGGCCGGCCGGTCGCCGTGGCCGGTCGGCCGGTCGCCGGGCCGGGGCGTGAGGGCCGGCCGGAGGTGACGTAGCGGATGTTCGGTATGCCGTGTTCGGCGGCCAGGCGGCGGAGGGCGCCGTCGCCCGCCAGGAGTCTGCCGCGGACCAGCAGGTTGGTGCGTGCGCGGACGTCGGTGCCGAGGCCGCGCACGAGGCGGGACAGCGCGGGCAGCAGGGAGTCGTCCAACGGCTGTCCCGGCATGCCCAGTTCGATGGCGCACGCCTCCGGGTCGACGGCCGGTCCGAGCGGCCCCGGGCGGGGTCCGTCCGGTGCCCACAGGGCGAGGCCGGCCCGGGTCACCGTCGCCTGCCAGTGGTCCGTCAGCCGTACCGTCCCCCGTTCGCCGCCGCCGAGGATCCAGTCGGGCGGGTGGATCTCCACCGGCCTGGGGACGGGAGCCCGCCCCTCGGCGTCGACCGGTCCGCAGACCACGGACGACACGAACGGCCGCCAGCTCGGCCTCCCGTCCAGCCCGACCAGCGTGGGCCGGGGAGGGGTTCCGGGCGGTGCGTGGTCGTCGAGCAGCGGCAGGCCGGTGAGCACCTCCACCTCGGTGCCCAGCAGGTCGGCGACCGACTGCCCGAGCCGCAGCAGGTCGCGTCGGCCGCCGGGCGCGAGCCGGGTGCGGGCGCGCTCCGCCTCCGGCAGCCCCGCGAGCACGGCGGCCACCTCGTCGGCGCCGACGTCCTCCGCCTGCGGGGCACCGACCAGCACCGTCAACCGTTCGAAGTCGACGGGCACGGAGAAGCACAGGTCGTCGGGGGCGGGCCCGGGGGCCTCGGCCGGGCGGATCACCACGCCCGCCGGGACACGGTCCACGACACAGCCGCCGGCCGTGCGCGCGGGCACCCCGTCCAGCGCCTCCTCCCAGGCGGGGGCCGGCGCCCGCCGGCCCGCCTTCCGGGGCTCCGCACCGGGCGCGAACCGCCACCAGGCACAGCCGGGGCGGGAGTCGCCGTGGACGAAGAGCGTGCCCCCGGGCGTGATCAGGACGGCCCCGTCCGGAGCCGTCACCTCCAGTTCCCAGGCGTCCGCGATCCTGCGGGCGACGCTGGGCCGGTCCGGCCGGTCGTCACCGGCGCCGGACATGACGAGCCGGACCCGGTCGGTGCCCCGCGCGCGGAGGGAGTCGAGGAGCGTGCCCAGCCGTGCCCAGTGGTCGGCGTCGGGCGCCCCGCCCCCGGCGGCGGAGCCCACGATCACCGTGACGACGTCCTCCTCCCGCCCGACGGCGCCCGCCACCTCGGCGACGACGTCCAGCGGGAACGAGTCGTCCTCGACCGAGCGCACCAGCAGCACACCGTCGACGTCCTCGACCGGGGGCCCGCCGACGCCCCGGTTCCCGGTGCCGTTCGCACCGCCGGCCGGGGCCGCCGTACCGCCGCGGCCCCTGCCGGAGCCGGACCTGCGTCCCCGGCCCGGCATCACGGACGACCAGCGGCTCACGCGTCCGTCCCCCGGACCGGGTGAACGGCCTCGGTGACCACCGGCGCCGTGCGCCCGACGGCGGTGGTGGCGGCGGGCCGCTCCTCCGCACCGCCCCGGACCGCGTCGCGTACGGCGTCGAGGTCCAGCAGCATGCCCACCGCGGCCGAGGGGTTCAGATACAGCACGTGCCCCTCGGGGACGCGCGTCACCAGGTCGTCGACGCCGACGAGTTCGAAGGCGAACCGCCCCGCCGTGTGCAGGAACACCGACGAGGTGAACACCGGCACGACCGGCGTCCCGTCCGGCGCCGCCGCACTCAGCGGACCGCCGCCCGGCGCCGTCAGCACGGCCACCTCGCGCCCCACCAGCGCGGCCGGCACCGCCTCGCCGGGCCCGTATCCGGTGGACGCGAGCTGGACGGCGCGGTCCACCTCGTCCTCCGGTTCGGGCCAGCCGAGCGCGCGCGGGGACGGCCGGTACTCGGGGTTGTCCTCCCACTCGACGATCTCGCCGTCGAGCCCGGACCGCCACCGGCCGGTCATCGCCCACTCCGGGGGCTTCCCCTCCCCGGACCACATCGGGTCGACCACCCCCAGCCAGTGGTCCGGGGCGAGGCGGCCCGCCTCGCGGATGTCGTCCGGAACGGGCGGAAGCGCCTCGTCCTGCTGGCTCATCGCTGTCCTCATTCGGTGGATCGGGACGACGGCGCGGATGCGGTCCGCGCCGGGTCGTCCGGGTCGTCGTGCCAGAGGAGGCGGCGCGCGGTCGTGGCGTCCGTGACGACTCCGGTGAGCAGTCCGGAGCTCAGTACGGCGCGGACCGCCCCGGTGCCGCGTCCACCGGCCGTGACGCCGATCAGCTCGGTGACGCCACGGAGTTCGTCGGCGCTGACGGCGATCGTGCGGGCGTTCAGCTCGGTGGGGATCACCCGGCCCGCGGCGTCCAGGACATGGCCGGCCACCTCGGCGCACGCTCCCGCCTCCCGGAGCGTCTCCCGCTCCCGCTCGGACAGGGCGTCGTACACCGTGGAGTGCGGTGCGTCCCACGCCGCGATGCCGACGACGGCCTTGGTGACCAGGCCGAACCGGTCCAGCGTCTCGGCGGTGGCGGGCTGGCTGCGCAGGACGGCGGCCGTCACCGCGTCGGGCAGCAGGAACGGGGTGTGGAGCGGGAACGCCCTGCCCCCGCCCGCCGCGGCCGTACGGCGGACCGCGGTGATCGCGGCGTCATGGGCGAGGTCCCGCCCGTGCACCCCGGTCAGCTGGACCACGTCGCACGGCGGCAGCCGGGTGACCGCCTCGCTGAGCGCGTCCACCGCGTGGCTGCCGTCCAGTCCGAGGACGTCGCCCTCCTCGGCGATCTCCGAGATCAGCCGGGCCGCCGCCGTGCCGAGCCAGCGCCCGCTCTGCCGCTGGTCCGCCGGCGCCGCCGTACCGCCCTCGCCGCGGCCCAGGTTGACAACGATGCCGTGCCGGAGTCCGAACCGCTCGGTCAGTGCCCGTCCGAGCGGGACGTCGATCTCGGCCGGGACGGTGATGTCGATCCGCACGATGTCGTGGGCCACGGCCGCGTCGAGGAGGCGGGCCACCTTGAACCGGCTGATGCCGAGCTCCTTGGCGATCTCCACCTTCGACCGGTGCTCCAGGTAGAAGCGCCGGGCGACGGCGGCGGCGAGGAGCGTGTCGATCGGCGCGGGTAACGCCACCACCTCAGCCGGTTCGGCCATGTCGTCTCTCCGCGCTCTCATCGGTCGTCGACTCACGTCACTTCTCCGGCTAGTTCATCTGTGCGAAGTGAGCAGTACATGACGGGGAAGCGACATAGGAGTGACACCAGGGGCGTCAGTGACCGCCGGAACCGGACTTTCCACCTGTTGGACGGGTCGCCCGTGTCAGGGTGGGGAAGGAATCGTCCGACTCCCCTCCCCCCACCAGCACCTCAGGGAGCCCCATGCTGCGCGGCATCGACGTGAGTGCGTACCAGCCGTCCTCGTACGACACCGACGGCCTGTCCTTCGTCTTCATCAAGGCGACGGAGGGCCGTTCGTACACCAACCCCAAGCTCTCGGCCCAGACGGAGCGGGCCCGCGACGCCGACCTGGTCGTCGGTTTCTACCACTTCCTCTGGCCGGGCGACCTCACGGCCCAGGCGGAGTACTTCGTGAGCAGGACCCCGGAGAAGCGGGGTGACGTCCTCGCGGTCGACTGGGAGACCACGGGCGGGGGAACACGGGCGAGCAACGCGGAGAAGGACCGCTTCATCAGGAAGGTGAAGGAGCTACGCCCGCACCACAGGGTGATTCTGTACTGCAATCGGGATTTCTGGCTGAACGTCGACACGACGTCCTACGACGGCGACGGCCTCTGGATCGCCGACTACGTCACCGCCGGGAAGCCCCGCATCCAGGCGAAGTGGCGCTTCCACCAGTACACCGACGACCCGCTGGACAAGAACGTCGCGGACTTCTCCAGCAGGTCGGCGTTGCAGGAGTGGGCCGAGGACGCCTAGCCCTCGGACCACGCCTACTTGTTCAGGTGCGCCCAGAACTCGTCGAACGACAGGACCTTGTCGCCGTTCAGGTCCTGGGACTTGATCACGGCCTCGGCGACCGCCTCGGTGACGTTCCAGTCCCCGCCCTGCGCCAGGGCGGCCTTGAACTCGGCAGCGGTGATGAACCCGTCCCCGTCCGTGTCGATCCGCTCGAACTGCTTGCGCGCTTCCTCGATGTCCGCCACCGGTCCGCCCCTCATCTCGTACTTTGCCGTCTTGCTGACGCAGGTCAGATTATCGGGCCAGCTGAGACTCCAGTGCGGCGACCACCCACCCGAACCGCTCCTCGTGGGCGGAGGGCGGCTCCAGACCGTTCACGATCGCGGACAGCACGCGGTAGCGGGCGAGGCGCACGTTCGTCGCCGCCACGAGGCGTTCCAGTACGGCGGCCGGGTCGGCGTCCCCGATCAGCTCGCGCAGCACACCGGCGGCCCGCGGCGAGTCCGGCGCGATGCCGTCCCCGATCGCCCCGCCCGCGAGCCGCACCAACCGGCTCATGAACCACAGGGAGCTGCCGGAGGGGACGTCCGGCCCCCGGTCCGCCGCGTTGAACTCGATCATCCTGCGCATGGTGGTCCGGAACTCCGGGTCCTGGATCAGCTCGGCCAGCTCCACCCAGGCGTCCACCTGCTCGGGGGTGGGGTCGTCGGGCAGGTCGGCCGCGGCGAAACGCAGGCGGGTGCGGATGTCGGGGTCCGCGGTGTCGATGCCGTCGAAGACCTCCGCCATGAAGTCCTCGATGATCCGCTTGCGCTCGGCGGTGGACAGCCGTGCCAGCTTGTTCATGAGCGTCGTCTCCTCCGCGGTCGAGCCGCGTCGTGCCACGGTCGACAGCACCGCGCGGGTCACCTTCAGCGACCGGATCCGCGCGTCCAGCGCGGCCACGTGCGCCGCCGCGACCTGCGCGACCGTCGTCTCACCGGTCAGCACCCGGCGTACGTCGGTGAGGCCGAGGCCCAGCTCGCGCAGGGTGCGGACCAGTTCCAGGCGGGCGACGGAGCCGGCGTCGTAGAGCCGGTACCCGCCCGCCGAACGGGCCACCGGGGGCAGGGCGCCCTCGTCCGACCAGTAGCGGATGGTGCGCACGGACATCCCGGTCGCCCGGGCGAGCTCGCCGATGGTGAGAAGTCCGGTGCCGTCGTCGGTCATGTCCGGGAGTCTGGGCCCTCCAGTGGCTGGAGACTCAAGCCACGCAGGTGAGGAAGCCCTTCGGGGACCCTCAGCGGTCCATCACGCGGATCTCGAACCAGGTGGTCTTGCCGCGGGGCAGCAGGTCCACGCCCCAGCGGTCGGCGAGCTTGTCGACGAGGAAGAGGCCCCGGCCGCTGATGTCCATCTCCTGGACCGGCATGAGACAGGGCAGTCCGCGGGACGGGTCGCGGACCTCGATCCGGATCCAGCCGCGCCGGTGGCGCATGCGGAGGCCGAAGACTCTGGCGCCGGTGTGCCGTACGGCGTTGCCGACCAGTTCGGAGACGAGCAGGACGGCGTCCTCGGCGGTCTTGGCGGTGAGACCCCACTCCCGCAGGATGACCACCTGGGCGAGCCGGCGGGCGGTGGCGGCGGACTCGGGACGGGACGGCAGCGGAACTTCCGCCTCCGTCGGATTGCCGAACAACTCCAGCGCCTTCAGCGCGCGTTCGTCCTCGACCGTCGGCGACCAGCGCGACGCGGTCGCACGTCCGTCTCCCCGCGGCTGTTCCCTGCCATCCAGCCCCGCCATGCCCCCATCATGGCCGTCCGAGGGACCCCCGGGGGCCGTTCCGGGGGAATACGCCCCCCGTACGCCCCCGTCCGACAAGGGGACGCCGACATGCGCCGAAGGCATTTCGGATCCTCCGAAATGCCGCCCGACCTGGGGAAACGGCTCGCGCTCAGGCAATCGACGGACTCCCTCGACACGAACGGCTTAAGGGTGCCCCAAGGCTCCCATGAACCGCCCCATCGAGGGACCCGGAATCAGACATCGTGTCAATTGCAAGGGCTCGTAAGAGATTTCACAGGAACTTCGCCTTGCCCGGCCCCTCCTCCACGAAGCTGCGCATCCCCCGCTCGCGGTCCTCGGTGGCGAACAGGCCCGCGAACCAGTTGCGCTCGACGGCGAGGCCGGTGTCGATGTCCGTCTCGAGACCGGTGTCGACCGCCTCCTTGGCCGCGCGCAGCGCGATCGCCGGACCCTGGGCCAGCTTCGCGGCCCACGCGTGCGCCTGCGCGTAGACCTCGTCGGCGGGCACCACCCGGTCCACCAGGCCGAGCGCCAGCGCCTCGTCGGCCCGCACCTGGCGTCCCGTGAAGATGAGGTCCTTGGCCTTGGAGGGGCCGATCAGCCGGGACAGCCGCTGGGTGCCGCCCGCGCCCGGGATCAGGCCGAGCAGGATCTCGGGCTGGCCCAGCTTGGCGTTCTCCCCGGCGATCCGGTAGTCGGCGCAGAGCGCCAGCTCGCATCCGCCGCCGAGCGCGTAGCCGGTGACGGCGGCCACGACCGGCTTGGGGATGCGGGCCACGGCCGTGAAGGAGTCCTGAAGGGCCTTGGAGCGCAGCACCATGGCCGCGTGGTCCATGGCCTGCATCTCCTTGATGTCCGCGCCCGCCGCGAACACCTTCTCCCCGCCGTAGATCACCACGGCACGCACGTCCTCACGCCGCGCGGCCTCCTCGGCGAGCTCCTTCAACCGGTCCTGCGTGGCGACGTCCAGCGCGTTCATGGGCGGCCGCTCCAGCCGCAGCGTGCCGACGCCTTCGGCGACTTCGAGATGTACGGTCATGCTCCGCAGGTTAGCGGGCGTTCACACCCGGGGACACCTCGGGCCGCCCGGCCGACCTCCACCGAGCCGAAGCAGGCTCGCGCCACCGCGCAGGGCCTCGTCCTCGATTCCGTCAGCGGCTCTCCCGCCGTCGTGGCCCTCAGCGGGGGGGGCGTCGCCCCCTTGGCCACAGTCACTCAGCCACTACGACCGGTTCGCAGGCCTTCTCCAGGAGGGTGAACGACTTGGGTGCCCCGCCCGGCTGCGGCTTGCCCGCCTTGTGGCCGACGACCCGGTAGCCGGCGTCCAGGTAGTAGGCGTTCAGGCGCGCGTTGCCGGCCAGACAGTCCAGACGCACGAACGCCCGACCCGCCGCGGCGATGCGGCGCTCCGCGGCACGCAGCAGGAACCGCCCCGTCCCCGGCCGGGCGTTGCCGCGGTCCACCATCAGCCGATGCACGTAGCCGGCCACCGGCGACTGAGGCCCCCAGGCGTCCTCGTCCTCCCACCACAGCTCCCACGCCCCGGCCACACGGCCGTCGGCCTCGGCGAGCCAGACCTCACCGCTCACCATGACCCCGCGGAAGTGGTCCTCGTCGAGCTGACCGGGCCGCCACTGGCCGGTGATGCCCTGGGCGCGCATCCAGCGGGCGGCGTCGTCACGCAGCCGGACGAGAGCGGCGAGGTCGGCCTCCTCGGCGAGGCGGAAGCGCAGGTCGTTCACGTCGCGATCCTCGCACGGGCGGCTTCGTGGGCACGAGCCGAGAGCACGCGGTTGAACCCGGCATTCCAGTTGGGAGGAGATACGCCCGAAGCGGGCGTTGAGTCACGTGCACCCAGCTGCTTCCACCGCCGCCTCCACCTTCGAGGGTTCCATCTTGAGCACCGCCCAGACGGTTTTGCCGGGATGGTGCGGTGTCACGCCGAAGTCGTCGGCGAGAGCCATGACGAGGTGGAGCCCCCTGCCTCCGCAGTCGTCCGCCTCCGCCTCTCTCACCCGCGGGCTTCCCTCTCCACTGTCGCGTACCTCGACGCGGACGAGGGGGCCGTCTCCAGTCAGCGCGAGGGAGAACTCACGCCCCGGTGGGACGCCGTGCAGCAGAGCGTTCGTCGCCAACTCCGACACGCAGAGACGCACATCGTCCTGCCGGTCCCGGTAGCCCCACTCCATGAGTGTTTCGAGAGCGAACGCGCGCGCGGCGGGCACGGAGCGACGCGCCCGCGGAAATCGACGTTGCCGTGACAGAGACACGGTGAGCCACCGCCTTGATCCAGTGGTGTACGGTCCGGAACACCGTACCACTATTCGCAAAAAGCAGATAGGTGAGGAGTGGAGGTGATGATCCTGAGCGACTCGCTTAATGTGTAAAGCGGCAAGCTCGAACATTCGCCCCTCCATGGAGGACACAGTGAGCGACAGCACCTGGGTCAGTACCTCGCTGCCGTACCTGACCGCACGGGAGAAGGGGCGACCGGACGCTTGGGCGGCCGAAGCCGAGTCCCGTGGAGGCAAGGGCACGCAGCGCATCACGTACGCCGGCGAGACGTCGGCCCCGGAGGAGGTCGCCACGCTTCTCGGGCTGCCCACGGAAGCGACGGTGATCGTGCGCCGCCGGGTGATCGAACTCGATGGAGAGCCGTGCGAGCTGACGGACACCTACTACCCCGCGCCCCTCGCCCGGGGCACCCGCCTCGCCGAGGCGAGGAAAATCCCGGGCGGCGCCGTGACCTTCCTCGCCGAACGTGGGCACGTCGGCGCCCGCGTACACGAGGACGTGACCGCGCGGATGCCTGACGCGGAGGAACGCGAAGTCCTGCACCTGGGCCCGGACGAACCGGTTCTCCGACTGAGCCGGGTCACACTCGACAGCGACGACCGTCCCTTTCAGGTCGACATGATGGTCATGCCGGCACACCGGCAACGCCTGCGCTACGAGATCCGGATCGGATGACTGTGCCCATCACCCACACCGACTCGCCGGACCGACGGTCGCTCCATGAGCGGATCGCCGCCGATCTCCGCGACGAAATCATGAGCGGCGACCTGGCACCGGGCGCCAACCTGCCCTCCACGGCACAGCTCAAGGAGAGATTCGACGCCTCGAACGCGACGATCCAGAAAGCGCTGCAACTCCTCAAGGACGAGCAGCTCGTGGTGGGTCGCGCCGGGGCCGCCGTCACCGTTCGCGAACACCGGCAGCGAACGGTGCGCCCGGCCGCGTACATGGCTCCCGCGGAGCCGGGAAAGCCGTACCGCTGGCTGGCCGAGGCCGCGAAACTCGGCGCCCCGGCGCACAGCACGCTGCTCGACGTGGTTGAGACCCGCCCTCCGACCGACGTCGCGTCCGCGCTGGGTCTCGACGACGTCGAGACCACGGTCCTACGTCATCAGATCCTGTCGATCGACGGGGAACCGGTCGAACTGGTCAAGTCCTACTACCCCTTGTCCATCGCCCAGGACACCGCTCTCACGGCCAAGCGGAAGATCAAGGGCGGCACCCCGACGCTCCTCGGCCAACTCGGTTTCCCGCCACGCCTGAGCGTGGACCGGGTCTCGGCCAGGGTCCCCACCCAGGAGCACTACCAGGCCCTGAACCTGCCCAGCGATCTCCCTGTGCTCCGCACCCTGCGCGTCGTCTACAGCGACGACGAACGCCCCGTGGAAGCCACCGTCATGGTCAAGGCGGGCCATCTGTACGAGCTCCAGTACGAGTTCACACCTGGCTGAGCTTGTCCTCGCAGAACAGCCGCTCCGGCGAGGGCGGCCCGGACGTACCGGCGGGTTTCGACGTGATGCTCGATGTCGTGGGGCCCCGGCTTCCCCATTTTCCTGGGCAAGCTGAACTCCAACGGGTGGCATGGCGTGGTCGGCGTGGTCGGCGGGCAGCCACCGGCGGACTTCGGCATGCGGCTGATGGACGCCTTCCGCAGGTCATTGTCGTTCGCCACTTTCAGCTCCGGCGCCATACCCGACCGGCAGGCCGTACGGTCGTCCCAGTTCGCCGATGCCGCGCACGGGGACTTGCGCACGGTCGTGCACGAGGTGCTGCCGCTGGACCAGGCAGCGCTTGAGCCGGCGGGCCGAGGCTTCGATTCACCAGGTCTTACAGCCGGGGTATCAGATCCGACATGACAGCGAGGGGCAGCGAAGGATTGGCGGCTGCCGCCTCCACCACCTGCCAGTCGGCGTCGGTGAGCAGCTCTTCGATGATGGGCGGCGGAAGTGCCGCGTGACTGGCGGCTATAGGTCTCGCCTGTGTGTCCGCCAGGCAGGCGAGCAGTGCTGGTGCCGGCGCATCGCGATGCCGGGCGATCTCGCGGAACGCCTTCCGCATCGGTGGTTCGTGCCGGGCAAGGTCCTCCAGAAGTGCCGGAGTCGCGTCCGGATTGGCGGCCACCTTGGCCACGACCCGGACTCCGTGCCGGTCGAGCATGGTGCGCAGTCGGCCTTCCGAGAGACCTGGGTGCGGGGCGATGGACTTGACCACTTTCGCGTCGGAGTCGGCGGCCAGCGCGTCGCGTACAGCGGGTGGCAGATCGCGTCGCTGGGCTATGAGCATCCGCGCGGCCGGGTTCGGTGATCCGGCCAGCTTCTCGGCCTCCTCGGGGGACGCGGAGGCGATCCGCGGCAGCAGGGTGGCGCCGATCCTGGTGGCGCCGGCGAGGTGGGTCAGCACGTCGAGCGGTATGAGCGGGTTGTGGGCGAGCCTGCGCCGCACTTCGTGGTCACGGTCGGTGGCCAGTACGCGGATCAGGGCGTCGTCGATCGCCGGATTTTCGGCGAGGTCGGCTCGAACGCCGGAATTCGAATCCACGGCGAGCCGAGCGCAGACCTCCGACGGCAGATCGGGGCGGCCGGCGAGCGCCCAGCGCAGCAGCAGCGAAGGGTGGCCGACGAAGCCGACGACGGCTTCGGTGGGTGTGGCCGGATTCCGAATCGCCATCTGCTGCGTCTCGTGCCTGGTGGACTCGTGGGAGCCGTCGCAGGAGGCGCCGGACGGCAGATCGCAGTCGAGTCGCGAGCATTGCGGATCGTGCGCGAACGGCACCTCCTCACGGTCGCAGACCAGACACCGCTGCGCGGGAGGCAGCCCCTCGCCGGTGAGCAGCGCCGCCAGTACGGCCGGCGGTGTCGCCTCGTTGGCCGCCACCGCGCGGCGGACCTCGGCATGCGGATGCGCCGCAAGTCCGGTGGCCGTCTCCGGTGTCGCCCACAACGCGAGCTCCGCGACGACCCGTACGTCCGAGTCGGCGGCCAGCGTCTCCACCACATCGGGCGGGAGGCCGGAGCAGCCGGCCAGCTTCTCCCGGCGCTCGACGACCGGATCTTCCGCGAAGAGGCGCGCCCATTCCGGGTTTCCGGCGCGCTCGGCAAGCAGGGCGAGCGCGCCGTCCGGTTGTGTCGCGGGATCGATGTCCGCGGCGGTCAGCAGGCCTGCGTACGCAAGCGACACAGCGCTTTCCTCGACACGCGAGGCCAGCGCCACCGCCTGCGCGTGGCTGAGGTCCGCTCGACGAGCGAGGTCCGCAGCGATGTCGGCGTCCGCGACCGCGATCAGACGGTCGATCAGCTCGGACGGCAGACTTACGTTGGCGGCAAGCCCGCACAGAACATGGTTCACGGAGGCATCCTGCCTGGAACGTGACCGAACAACCCGTGGATTTCGGTGTCCACGGGCCGTCGGCGACACTCAGGCACGTCCCGAGCGCGGTGCTGATGAAGGGGTACGACATCGGCCGGTGCTTCCTCCGGGCTCTCCTTCAGATGGTGTCCCCGGCGGGTGAGGACGGCGTTCGCGAGCTGAGTGCCCTGGTGCCGGCGGTCACCCCTCAGCGGCACCGGTTCCCGCCGTGGGGGGCCTGCCGCCCAGACCCGGGATCAGCACCGCCGCCACCGCCAGGTGCATCAGGGCCAGCGCGGCCCGGGTGCCGCCGTCCATGCCGTCGCCGGCCAACGGCAGGAAGGACACGGCCAGTACGGCGCCGGCGATCCCGGTCCAGACGGCGCGGGCGCGCCGCGCCCCGGACCGCTCCAGGGCGGCCAGCAGTCCCCAGCCGGAGAGCGACGCGAGCAGGGCGACGACCGCCACGGGCACCGCGCCGATGTCGAGCGTCCGCTCGCCGTCGGCGATCCGCAGCCGGTGCCCCAGCAGCGGGTCCGTGACCAGCCACACCAGGACGGGGGCCAGGACGGCCAGGGCCGTGACCACCGGGCGCCTTCTCCGCGCGCTCACTCGGTGTTCCCCGAGAGCGCCCCGTGCAGGAAGACCTCCACCAGCTCCCGCGGGGTCAGGTCGGGCTCGTCCTCCGTACGCGGCTGGACGAAGAGCAGCCCGAAGAAGAGGGCCGCGATCTGCTCCGGCGGCCGGCGCAGGGCGGCCTTCTCGGGCTCCAGCAGCTCCGCGAGGGCCGCGCGGATACGGGCCGTCGACTCTTCGCGGCCCGCGCCGCGCACCGTGCCGGGGTGCTTGCCGCCTCGGTGCCCCAGCGAGCCCATGATCGCGCCCATCCTGGACATGTGCGCCTGCAGCGCCTCGGCCGCCTCCGTGAGCCGGTCGGGCAGCGGCTGGGAGACGTCGATCGCGTCGAGCTCGCGGACCGCGTGCTCGGGGGAGAGCGCCTCGGCCACGCAGGCCTGCAGCAGTTCGTCCTTGTCGGCGAAGACCCGGAAGATCGTGCCCTCGCCGATGCCCGCGGCGCGGGCGATCTTCGCGGTCGTCACCGCGGCGCCGTACTCGGTGATCAGCGGGATCGCGGTCTGGATGATCATCTCGCGGCGCTGCTCCGGTGACATGGCGGCGGCGCGACGGCGGGCGGTCTGGTTCTCCTTGGGTGGTGTCATGACGGCGAGAGTACGGAGTGAGTGCTCACTCCGTCAATGAGTGAGCACTCACTCCGTCCACTTCCCCTTTTCGCGCCCGGACAGGAAAAAGCGACGGCGGGGCCGTGCGGCCCCGCCGTCGCCGATCGGGCACGGAGTGCCCCGAGTGCTTACGCCTTCCACTTCTCCCAGGACATGTTCCAGCCGTTGAGGCCGTTGTCCGGGGCGATGGTGGCGTCGTTGGAGTTCTTGACGACCACGACGTCACCGATCATCGACTGGTTGAAGAACCAGGCGGCCGGGGCCTCCTTGTCCCAGCCGCCGCGGACGTCGCGCAGGCCGACGCAGCCGTGGCTGGCGTTGCGGTTGCCGAAGGCGTCGCCGCCCCAGTAGTTGCCGTGCAGGAAGGTGCCGGAGGTGGACAGGCGCATGGCGTGCGGGACGTCCTTGATGTCGTACTCGCCGCCGTAGCCGACCGTCTCGCCGTTCATCCGGGTGACCGTCAGCTTCTCGCTGATGACCATCTTGCCGTTCCAGGTCTCGTAGCCGGGGGCGCCGGTGGTGACCGGGACGGTCTTGAGGAGCTTGCCGTCCCGCATGACCTTCATCGTGAGCTTCTTGGCGTCGACGACGGAGACCTGCTCGCGGCCGATGGTGAAGGAGACCTTCTTGGACTGCTCGCCGTAGACGCCGTCGCGGCCCTCGACCCCGTCGAGGTTGAGGTCGACGGTGACCTTGGTGCCGGCCTTCCAGTACTTCTCCGGGCGGAAGTCGAGGCGGTCGTTGCCGAACCAGTGGCCCTCGACCTCGACGGCCGGCTCGGTGGTGATGCGGACGGCCTTCTCCACGTCCTCGGGGTTGGTGATGCCCCGGGTGAAGCGGAGCGAGAACGGCATGCCGACGCCGACCTCGGAACCGTCCTCGGGCGTGAAGTGCCCGATGAAGGTGTTCTTCGGCGTCAGCGTGGTGAAGCTGGAGTCCTCGGCCGCGGTGCGGCCCTCGGAGTCCTTGGCGACCGCGTGCACCGTGTACTCGGTGGAGGCGGCCAGATGGGTGGACGGCGTCCAGGTGGCGCCGTCGCCGGATATCTCGCCCTCGACCTTGTCGCCGTCCGGGTTCTTGACGACGACCTCGGTCAGCTTGCCCTTGCTCGCGTTCACCTTCAGCGCGCCGCTGGTCTCGACGGACTTCGCGCCGTCCTCGGGCGCGATGCCGACCACGGCCTCGGACTGCTTGCTCTGCGCCGCGGTGGAGTCCTTGCCCTTGCCCTTGCCGTCACCCGAGCCGGTACCCGAGTCCGAGCCTCCACCGCCGCAGGCGGTCACCGCCAGCATCACGCCGAGCGCCAGTGCCGCCAGCTTCCGGCCGCCGCGCCCCCGGGCGCCGACCGGCGCCGCCCCCGATATGGGCCCCACGTTCACTTGTTTCTCCCCTCGGCGGGCCCAGTCCCTGCCGGACCCGCGCCCCCGCGCGCCCCTCGCGCGCTCGGGCATAGTAACCACAGGCCAGAGGGGTTCGAGGCGGCGGGTTTGTCACCGTTCCGTTCCAAGTTCAACGGCCCGCCGGAGGAGTCACTTCACCGCGCCGCCCGCCTTCCACTTCTTCCAGTTCATGTTCCAGCCGCCGAGGCCGTTGTCGGGGGCGACCTTCCTGTCCTTGCTGTTGACAACCTCGACGACGTCGCCGATGAGGCTGCGGTCGAAGAACCAGCCCGCCGGGGTGTCCGCCCCGCCGCCCTTCACGTCGCGCAGTCCGATGCAGCCGTGGCTGACGTTGGAGTCGCCGAAGACGTCGGTGTCGGCCCAGTAGTTGCCGTGCAGGAAGGTCCCTGAGCTGGTCAGGCGGATGGCGTGCGGGACGTCGGGGATGTCGTACTCGCCGCCGAAGCCGACCGTGCGGCTGTTCATGCGGGTGACCTCGAGCATCTCGCTGATCACCATTTTGCCGTTGTACGTGGGCGTCTTCCGCGCGCCCGCCGTGATCGGAACCGTGGCCAGCAGTTCCCCGTCCCGGCGCACCCGCATGGTGTGCCCGGCGGCGTCCACCACCGACACCTGACTGCGGCCCACGGTGAAGGTGAAGGTGCGGTGCTGGAGGCCGTAGACACCCGGCGCCCCCTCGACGTCGCGCAGGTTCAGGTCGACGGTGACCTCGGTGCCGGGTTTCCAGTACCGCTCGGGGCGGAAGTCGAGGCGGGAGTCGCCGAACCAGTGCGGGCGGATCTCGACGGCCGGGCGGGCGGTGACGCGGACGGCTCGTTCGACGGCCGCGCGGTGGGCGATCTTCCGGTTGAACTCCAGGGAGACGATCATCCCGGTGCCGACGGTGGAGCGGTCCTCCGGGGCGACGTAGCCGATGAAGCGTTCCTCCGGGACAAAGGTGGTGAAGGTGGTGTGCCGGGCGGAGCGGCGGCCGTCGCCGTCCACGGCCACCGCGTCGACGGTGTACTTCGCGGCCAGCGCCAGCCGCGCGTCGTCGGGCTTCCAGGTCAGCCCGTCGGCGGAGATCCGTCCGGGGACCGGCGACTCCCGCGCGTCCTGCTCCGCGACGACCTCCACCGACTCCAGCCGTCCGTCCGGCACGCGCACCCGCAGCGCCGAGTCGGGGCGTACGTCCTTGCTGCCGTCGTCGGGCGACACGCGGATGACGTCCTCGGCGGCCGGGGGCCCGAACGCCCCGCCGACGGTGCCGTCCGCGGTGCAGCCGGCGGCTCCGGTCAGCAGTCCTGCCCATGTCACTACGGCGGCCAGCACGGCCCTCGCGCGCCGTGCGCGCCCTTGTACGTACCTCACGCGATGCCCAACGACGGGCCTCGCCTCCGGGAAACGACCATGCCGCCCCCCGGGGAAACGTGAGTGCGAGGCACGCTCTGGGCAGAACAGTGGGAGGACGACGCGCCGGGGAGCCGCGGCCGAGCCGATGGAAAGGGCCGTACACCCCTGTCCGCCGCCGTCCCCTCACGAGCCGCGGGAGGCTGACAGGTGTCCAGCGCAGCCGAGCAGGAGGCGGTGGCCGCAGAGCGGGCCACCGGGGACGGGCGACCGGCCGCCGTCGTGAACGGCGTGCGGCCGGCGCCGCCCGTGCCCACGGTGCCCGTGCGGCCGGGCCGGCCGACGCCGCTGGGCGCCCGGTTCCGGGTCGGCCCGGACGGGGTGGCGGGGACCAACTTCGCGTTGTGGGCGGGAGGGGCGGAGGGGGTCGAGCTGTGTCTGTTCGACGAGCGGGGCAGGGAGAGTAGGGCCCGGCTCACCGAACTGACGCACGAGATCTGGCACGGCTTCGTGCCGGGTGTGCTGCCGGGGCAGCGGTACGGCTACCGGGTGCACGGCCGCTGGGACCCGTGGACGGGCGCCCGCTGGAATCCGGCGAAGCTGCTCCTGGATCCGTACGCGCGTGCGGTGGACGGAGACTTCGAGCTGCCGCCGGAGGTGTACGGGCACGTCCGCGACTGGCCGGAGCAGCATGTCGCGGACACCGTGCGCGACGACCGGGACTCCGCGCCGTACGTCCCCAAGGGCGTCGTCGTCCACGATGACGACGACTGGGCGGACGACCGCCGGCCGAAGACGCCCTGGGCGGACTCGGTGATCTACGAACTGCACGTCAAGGGCTTCACGCGGCGGCACCCCGGCATCCCCGAGGAGCTGCGCGGCACGTACGCGGGGCTGGCGCACCCCGCCGCGATCGAGCACCTGGTGAAGCTGGGCGTCACGGCCGTGGAGCTGCTGCCGGTGCACCAGTTCGCGCACGAGGACCACCTGCTGCGCCGGGGGCTGCGCAACTACTGGGGGTACAACTCCATCGGCTACTTCGCCCCGCACGCCGGGTACGCGGCCTCCGGGACGAGGGGGCAGCAGGTCGGCGAGTTCAAGCGGATGGTGCGGGCCCTGCACGCGGCCGGGATCGAGGTGATCCTCGACGTGGTCTACAACCACACGGCGGAGGCGGGCGAGCTGGGCCCCACGCTCTCCCTGAAGGGCGTCGACAACCGCGGCTACTACCGCCTCCAGCCCGACGCCCGCCGGTACGCCGACTACACGGGCTGCGGCAACACCCTCCACGTCGTCCAGCCGCACGTGCTGCGCCTGATCACGGACTCCCTGCGCTACTGGGTGACCGAGATGGGCGTCGACGGCTTCCGCTTCGACCTGGCGGCGGCGCTGGCCCGCTCGATGCACGACGTCGACATGCTCTCCCCGTTCCTCGCGGTGATCGCGCAGGACCCGGTGCTGCGCCGGGTGAAGCTGATCGCCGAGCCGTGGGACGTGGGCTCCGGGGGATACCAGGTGGGCGCGTTCCCGCCGCTGTGGACGGAGTGGAACGACCGCTACCGCGACGCCGTACGGGACTTCTGGCGGCACGCGCTGCCGGACGTACGGGAGATGGGCTACCGGCTGTCCGGCTCCAGCGACCTGTACGCCTGGGGCGGGCGACGGCCGTACGCCTCGGTCAACTACGTCACCGCGCACGACGGTTTCACCCTGCGCGACCTCGTGTCGTACGGGCGCAAGCACAACGAGGCGAACGGCGAGGGCAACCGGGACGGCACGGACGACAACCGGTCCTGGAACGGCGGCGCGGAGGGAGAGACGGACGACGAGGACGTACGGGCGCTACGACGACGGCAGTTGCGCAACCTGCTCACCACGCTGCTGCTGTCGACGGGCGTGCCGATGCTGGTCGCCGGTGACGAGATGGGCCGCACCCAGCGGGGCAACAACAACGCCTACTGCCAGGACAACGAGATCGGCTGGGTGGACTGGGCGCTCGTGGACGACCCGGACTGGCGGCCCCTGCTGGAGCTGACCTCCCGGCTGATCGCCCTGCGCCACCAGCACCCGGTGCTGCGCCGCCGGGCCTTCTTCTCCGGCCGCGCGCACTCCGCGGACGGGCTGCGCGACCTGGCCTGGTTCACCCCGCGCGGCACGGAGATGACCGAGGACGACTGGTACGCGCCGGCCGCCACGCTCGGCATGTACCTCTCCGGGCGGGACATCCCGGGGCGCGACGAGCACGGGGCGCCGATCCTCGACGACAGCTTCCTGGCCGTCCTGCACGCGGGGCACGACCCGGTGGAGTTCGAGCTGCCGGGGCCGCCGTGGGCGGAGCGGTACGAGGTGGTCGTGGACACCGCGCGGGAGGAGCAGGACCGGGCGCCGGGCGCGGAGCACCGCGCGGGGACACGGATCACGGTGCCGGGCCGGACGGTACTGCTGCTGCGGGTGCGGACCTGACCGTCCGTGACACACGAACGGGTATCGGCCGATCGGCTGACGCGGTGCGTACGGCTTCGCCGCAGCCGCAGGTCGTAGGACCAGCGGCGGAGGGTGGTCCGGCCGAAACTCGGTGGGCAGTGTCAGCGGCGATCCGTAGGCTCGCTGCTGATGCCCACTACACCTTCTCCCCCGGAATCCCGCTCCACCGTGCGTACGCTGCTGCGGCTGTGGCCGTATGTGCGGCCCGTGCGGGTGCGGCTGTTCAGCGCCGCGTTCGTCGCGATCGTCGCCTCCTGCATCGGGCTGGTCATCCCGCTCGTCCTGAAGTGGATGGTGGACGGCCCGATCGCCGACCGGGATCCGGCGGGGGTGTGGCTGGGCGCGCTGTACCTGCTGCTGCTCGGGCTGGCGGAGGCGCTGCTGTTCGGGTTCCGGCGGTGGCTGGTGGCGCGTCCGCTGTCGCACGTCGAGGCGGAGATGCGGGCGGGGCTGTACCGGCATCTGCAGCGGCTGCCGGTCGCGTTCCACGACCGGTGGCCGTCGGGGCAGTTGCTGTCGCGGGCCACGACGGATCTGATGCTGCTGCGGATGTTCCTGGCCTTCCCGCTGACGTTCCTGCTGGTCAACGGCGTGACGATCCTGGTCGGTGTGATCATCATGCTGATCCAGGACTGGACGCTGGGGCTGGTCATCCTGGTGCCGGCCGTGCCGGTGATGGTCACGTGCGTGGTGTTCGAGAAGCGGTACTCAGGTGCGGCGCGGCTGGCGCAGGACCAGGTGGGTGATCTGACGACGGTCGTCGAGGAGGGCGTGCTCGGCATCCGGATCATCAAGGGGTTCGGGCGGCACCGCAGCCAGGCGCGGGCGTTCCGGGAGCTGGCGGGGAAGCTGCGGGGGACGGAGCTGTACAAGGCGCGGCTGCTGGCGACGATCCTGGGCGTCATCGTGACGCTGCCGGAACTCGCCATCGGGGCGGCGTTGGTGCTGGGGGCCGTGCGGGTGGCGGACGGATCGCTGTCCGCGGGAACGCTGGTGGCATTCCTGTCCACGGCGTTGGCGCTGCGCTGGCCGGTGGACTCGATCGGCTTCCTCCTGGCCATGAGCCAGGAGGCGGCGACGGCGACGGAACGCTACTTCGAGGTGATGGACGCGGAGCCGGAGTCCTCCGCAACTGCGGGCAGTCGTGCCGCCACAGCCGCGGACAGTCGTGCCACCACAGCCGCGGACAGTCGTGCCACCGCAGCCGCGGGCAGTCGTGCCGCTGGGGCGGCACGGGTGGGCGCGGCGGCACCTCGTAGCGCCGAGCGGCGCACCCACCCCCCGGCCGACACCGACACCAACACCGGCACCGGCACCGGCAGCATCGAAGGCCTAAGGTTCGAGAACGTCAGCTTCCGGTACCCCGACGCACCCGACGGGTCGACACCCGTGCTGGACCGCATCGACCTGCACATCCGGCCCGGTGAATCCCTCGCCCTCGTCGGCGCCACCGGCAGCGGCAAGACCACGCTCACCGCCCTCGTGCCCCGGTTGCACGAGGTGACCTCGGGGCGGATCACGCTCAGCGGGGCGGACATCGCGGAGATGTCCCGCGAGGAACTGCGCTCCCGCGTCGCCGTCGCCTTCGAGGAACCCACCCTCTTCTCGGCCAGCGTCGGCGAGAACGTACTGATGGGCGGCGGCACCGGGGACGAAGACCTGGAGCGCGCCCTCGCCGTCGCCCAGGCCGGCTTCGCCCACGCACTCCCCCAGGGCACCGACACCCAGGTCGGCGAACAGGGCCTCAGCCTCTCCGGCGGCCAGCGCCAGCGCCTCGCGCTGGCCCGCGCCGTCGTCGGACGCCCCGACTTCCTGGTCCTCGACGACCCCCTGTCCGCGCTCGACGTGCACACCGAGGCCGCCGTCGAGGCCGCCCTGCGCCGGGTGCTCGTGGACACCACCGCCCTCATCGTGGCCCACCGACCCTCCACGGTCCTGCTCGCCGACCGCGTGGCCCTGCTCTCCGGCGGCCGGATCACCGCGGTCGGCACCCACCACGAACTGCTGCGCGACAACCCCGAGTACGCGCACCTCATGTCCGGCGCCCCCGCGGGGAACCAGGAGGAGGACGAGCGATGACGGCGACCACCACCGCCCCCGCCCGGGACGAGGACGACGACCGGACCCCGCCGTCCGACGACCCCTTCGACCAGGACCAGCTGCCCACTCCCCCGGGCGCCACCGGCGTACTGCTGCGTTCCCTGCTCTCCCCCATGCGCGGCAGGGTCGCCGTCACCGCGCTGTTGCTGCTGCTCCAGCAGGCCGCCGTGCAGGCCGGCCCGCTGCTGGTGGCGTACGCCATCGACCGGGCCGTGCCGGCGTTCCGCGGCGACGACAACGGGCCGCTGATCGCGGTGGCGGTGGGCTACCTGCTGTGCGCGGTGGCGGCCGGCGCGCTGCAGTACGGGTTCGTCACCGCCTCCGCACGGGTCAGCCAGGACGTGCTGCTCGATCTGCGCGGCCGTATCTTCCGGCACGCGCAGGCGCTCAGCGTCGACTTCCACGAGCGCTACACCTCGGGCCGGCTGATCTCCCGCTCCACCACGGACGTCGAGTCGCTGCGCGAGCTGCTGGAGGAGGGCCTTCAGGAACTGGTGATGGTCATCCTGTCGGCCGTCTACATCTCGGTGCTGCTGCTCTGGCTGGACCTGGGGCTCGGTGCCGTCGCGGTGGCGTCGTTCGTGCCGCTGTACCTGCTCGTACGGTCGTACCGGCGGCGGGCGGGGCGGGTGTACCGGAAGCGGTCGACGGCCATCGCGGCGGTGATCGTGAAGTTCGTCGAGACGATGAACGGCATCCGGCCGGTGCGCGCCTTCCGCCGGGAGGCCGCCAACGACGCCGAGTTCGCGGTGCTGAACCGGCGGCACGAGCGGACCAACGGCGACGCGCTCCTTGAGATGGCCCGCTACGTCGTCGGCTCCCGGATCACCGCCAACACCACCGTCGCGCTGATCGTGCTGTGGGGCGCCCACCGGGTCGCGGACGAGTCGCTGGAGCTGGGCGTACTGGCGGCGGCGGTCCTGTACCTGCGCCGGCTGTACGACCCGATCGACCGGCTCGGCATGTTCCTGAACTCCTACCAGTCGGCGGCGGCCTCGCTGGAGAAGATCGCCGGCCTGCTGGCGCAGACCCCGTCCGTGCCCGAGCCGTCGGCCCCCCGCGAGCTGCCGGAGCGGCGTTCCGGGCTCCCCGGCCGCGAGGTCGTCTTCGACGACGTCCGGTTCGCGTACCGCACCGGCGGCGAGGTGCTGCCCCGCTTCGGCCTCACCCTGCCGGCCGGGCAGACGGTGGCGGTCGTCGGCTCGACCGGCGCGGGCAAGTCGACGCTGGCGAAGCTGCTCGCCCGCTTCTACGACCCCACCGACGGCCGGGTGCTGCTCGACGGGGTGGACCTGCGCGACCTCGCGGGACGCGATCTGCGGCGCGAGGTGGTGATGGTGACGCAGGAGGCGTTCCTGTTCTCCGGCACGGTCGCCGAGAACATCTCGATCGGCCGGCCGGACGCCACCCGCCAGGAGATCGAGCAGGCGGCGAAGGAGATCGGCGCGCACGACTTCATCGCCGCGCTCCCCGACGGCTACGACACCGACGTACGCAAGCGGGGCGGCCGTATCTCGGCCGGTCAGCGCCAGTTGGTCGCCTTCGCGCGGGCGCTGCTCGCGGACCCGGCGGTCCTCATCCTCGACGAGGCGACCAGTTCGCTGGACATCCCCGGCGAGCGGGCGGTGCAGCGGGCGATGGCGACGGTGCTGAAGGGGCGTACGGCGGTGGTGATCGCCCACCGGCTGTCGACCGTGGAGATCGCCGACCGGGTGCTGGTCATGGAGCACGGACGGATCGTGGAGGACGGCAGCCCGGCCGGACTCGTCGCCGGGACGGGCAGGTTCGCCGACCTGCACCGGGCCTGGCGGGACAGTCTGGCGTAGCCGCGACGGCGCACAGGGGGAGAACGAACGGTGATCGACGCGTACGAGGACCCCGGCACGCCCGACCGGCGGGGCGGGGCCCGGTATCTGTGGTGGCTGGTCATGCGGCAGCCGGGGCGGTGTGCGGCGGGGGCGGTGTTCGGCAGCGTCTGGATGGTGCTGCTGGCGGCGACGCCGTACGCGATGTCGCGGGCCGTGGACGACGGGCTGGGTCCGGGGGACATGGGGGCGCTGGCGCTGTGGACCGGGGCCCTGTTCGTGGTGAACGGGGTCAACTCCTGGCTGAGCGTCATGCGGCACCGCACGATGACACGGGTGCGGATGGACGCCAACTTCCGCACGGTCAAGGTGGTCGTCGGGCAGACGGTGCGGCTGGGGGCCTCGCTGGAGCGGCGGGCCGGGGCCGGGGAGGTCGTCACCATCGGGGTGGGTGACGTGCAGACGATCGCCCAGTCGCTCACGGCGGTCGGGCCGGGGATCGGCGCGGTCGTGGCGTACGGGGTGGTGGCGGGGCTGCTGCTGGCGGTGTCGCCGCTGCTGGCGGTGGTGGTACTGCTCGGGGTGCCGGTGATCGGTCTCGTCGTGGGACCGCTGGCGGGGCGGTTGCAGGGCACGGAGACGGAGTACCGGGAACGGCAGGGCGTGCTGACCGCGCGGATCGGGGATCTGGCGGGCGGGCTGCGGGTGCTGAGCGGGCTGGGCGGGAAGAACCTGGTCTCCGACGCGTTCCGCCGGGACTCGGGGCGGCTGCGGGAGCAGGGGTACCGGGTCGGGGCGGTGACGAGCTGGATGCAGGCGCTCGCCGCCGGACTGCCGACGCTGTTCCTCGCGGGGGTGACCTGGATCGCGGCCCGGCTGGCCGCGCAGGGGCAGATCAGTGTGGGCGAGCTGGTGTCGGTGTACGGCTATGTGGCCGTACTGGTGTGGCCGGTGATGTTCCTCATCGAGTGCGGTTACCAGCTGAGCCGGGGTGTGGTGGCCGCCCGGCGGGTGACGGCGCTGCTGCGCCTCGAGCCGCCGGCCGACGCCGCCACCGCCGATCCGCCGGCCGAGCCGTCCGTGCTGGACGATCCGGAGTCGGGGGTGCGGGTGCTGCCGGGGCGGCTGACCGCGCTCACCGCCGTACACCCCGCCGACGCGCTCACCGTGGTGGACCGGCTCGGGCGCTACACGCCGTCGGCGGTCACCTGGGGCGGGGTCCGGCTGGACGGGATCGCGCTCGCGCGGGTGCGGGAGCGGATCCTGGTCGCCGACCCGGAGGCCGATCTGTTCGCCGGTCCGCTGCGGGAGGTGGTGGCCGGGCGCGGGGATCCGGCCGACGAGGACGTGCTGCGGGCGCTGCGCTCGGCCGCCGCCGAGGACATCGTGCGGGGGCTGCCCGAGGGGCTGGACTCGGTCGTGTCCGCGCAGGGCCGCAGCCTCTCCGGCGGTCAGCGGCAACGGGTGCGGCTGGCGCGGGCGTTGCTGGCCGACCCGGAGGTGCTGCTGGCCGTGGAGCCCACCTCGGCGCTCGACGCGCACACCGAGGCCACGGTCGCCGACCGGCTGCGCACGGCCCGGAAGGGACGTACGACGCTGCTGGCCACCACCTCACCGCTGGTGCTGGACCGGGCCGACCGGGTGCTCTTCCTGGCCGACGGGAAGGTGGTGGCGAGCGGCAGCCACCGTGAACTGCTCGACAGCGAGCCCGGATACCGGGATCTGGTGGCCAGGGACGCCGGCGAGGGCGCCGCCGAGGAGGCCGTGCGATGAGCGGGGAACGACTCCCCCTGGCCGGGCCCGCCGATGTGCGCCGGGCCGCCGCGGGGCTGGTGCGGGCGGACGGGCGGGCCTTCGCCGGCGTACTGGTCCTGAACGCGCTGGCGGCCGTGGCGGGGCTGGCCGGGCCCTGGCTGCTGGGACGGATCGTCGACGAGGTGCGCGACGGGGGCGGGGTGGCGGTGGTGGACCGGCTGGCGCCGGTCATCGTGGTGTGCGCGGTCACCCAGTTGCTGCTGTCCCGCTGGGCCCGGTACGTGGGGCACCGCTTCGGGGAGCGGACACTGGCGCGGGTGCGGGAGCGGTTCGTGGACCGGGCGCTGGGGCTGCCGTCGTCGGTGGTGGAGCGGGCGGGCACCGGTGATCTGACCGCGCGGGGGACGGCGGACGTGACCGTCGTCGGTACGACCCTGCGCGACGCCGGGCCCTCACTGCTGGTCAACGGGGTGCAGTCGCTGTTCGTGATGGCGGCGGTCGTGGTGGTGGATCCGCTGCTCGGCGCCCTCGGGCTGCTGTGTCTCACGCCGATCTGGCTCGCGGTGCGCTGGTATCTGCGCCGGGCGCGCGACGCCTACCTCGCCGAGGGCGCGGCCAACTCGGACGTGGCGGAGATCGTCGCGGCGACGGCGGCGGGGGCCCGCACGGTGGAGGCGTTCCGGCTGGAGGAGCGGCGGGTCCGGGCCGGCCGGGACGCGCTGGAGACCTCCCGCCGCGCCCGGTTCCACACGCTGTTCCTGCGCACGGTGTTCTTCCCGGTGGTCGAGGTGTCGTACGCCGTGCCGGTGGCCGGGGTGCTGCTGATCGGCGGGGTGCTGCACGAACGGGGCGCGGTGAGCCTCGGGGCGGTGGTGAGCGCGTCCCTGTATCTGCTGCAGCTGAGCGGGCCGCTGGACGAGGTGCTGATGCGGGTCGAGCAGTTGCAGAGCAGCGGGGCGTCGTTCGCCCGGGTGGAGGGGCTGGCCCGGGCGCCGCGCGCGGCGGAGCGGGGCGACAGTCCGGATCCGGCTGACGACCGCATCGACGTGACCGGGGTGCGCTACGCCTACGACGGGGGCGTCGAGGTGCTGCGCGGGGTCGATCTGACGGTGACGCCGGGCGAGCGGCTCGCGGTGGTGGGGCCGTCCGGGGCGGGCAAGACCACGTTGAGCCGGCTGCTCGCCGGCGTGGACGCGCCGACCTCGGGAAGCGTGACGGTGGGCGGGGTGCCGGTGGCGGGTCTGGACCCGGAGCGGCTGCGGCGGCAGGTGGTGCTGGTCACCCAGGAGCACCATGTGTTCCTGGGATCGGTCCGCGACAATCTGCGCATCGCCGAACCGGACGCCGGGGACGAGGAGTTGTGGGCGGCGCTGGCCGTGGTCGGCGCCGAGGCGTGGGTGCGGGAGCTGCCGGAGGGGCTGGACACGGAGCTGGGCGGGGGCGGCCACGCCACCGACGGTTCACAGGCGCAGCAGCTCGCGCTGGCGCGGGTGGTGCTGGCCGATCCGCACACGCTGATCCTCGACGAGGCCACCGCCCTGCTCGACCCGGCCACCGCCCGGCACACCGAGCGCGCGCTGGCGGCCGTCCTCCGGGGCCGTACGGTCATCGCCGTCGCGCACCGGCTGCACACCGCGCACGACGCCGACCGCGTGGCCGTCATGGAGAACGGCCGCCTGACCGAACTCGGCACACACGACGCCCTGGTGACGGCCGACGGGGCGTACGCGGCCCTGTGGCACTCCTGGCACGGCGACCACCCGTCCGACACAACCGGCCCGCCCAACGCAACCAGCCCGTCCGACACAACCAGCCCGTCCGGCGTTTGAGGACGAGGCCCGTCCAGGGCCGAAGGGGGGTCCGGGGGCACAGCCCCCGGGGACGGGACGGGAAGGGGCGGCGGGGGCGAAATCCAAAAACCCGCCCCCCTTCGATCCGTCACAGCCACTGCAGCCCTCCCAACTGTTCGTATACCGAACCCGAACTCCCGGACAACGAACGGTTTCCGGCCAATTTCCTGACGCGCCCCTGACAGAAACCGCGATCACCTGCCACTCTTCCCACGGCCGCTCAACAGCAACCCCACAGCGACATCCACCGCTGCACGCGGCGGCCACAGCGAAGAGCACTTCCGTTCTGCCCGGCCGGCCCACCCGCCGTCCGGTTCTCCCCAGGCCGCGCGACCCGCGGCCACGCAGAAGGAGTCCGCGTTGAGAAGCAGGTCGTCCCACAGACGCACCCCCCACGCCACGCACCGCCGTGCCGCCGCCGTCGCCCTCGCCGGGGTGGCCGCGCTGATCGCCACGGCCGTGCAGTCCGGCAGTGCCACCGCCGCCCCCGAGCAGACACCCGCGGCGGCGAGCAGGGCGAAGCCCGGTTCCGAGTCGGTCAGGCTCACCCCCGCCCAGCGCGCCGCGCTGATCCGCGAGGCGAACGCCGCCAAGGCGGAGACCGCCGAGGACCTCGGTCTGGGTGCGAAGGAGAAGCTCGTCGTCCGTGACGTCCTCAAGGACCGCGACGGCACCGTGCACGTCCGCTACGAGCGCACCTACGACGGTCTGCCCGTCCTCGGCGGCGACCTGGTCGTCCAGGGCGGGACGCCCGGCGCGGCCGACTCCGTCGTCAAGGCCACCCGGACCGCGGTGAAGCCCGCGACCACCACCGCCAAGGTGCCGGCCGCCGAGGCCGAGCAGCAGGCCCTGTCCGCCGCGAAGGCCGAGAAGGCCGAGGGCGCCGACGTCGACCGGGCCCCGCGCAAGGTGATCTGGGCCGCCGAGGGCAAGCCGGTCGTGGCGTACGAGACGGTCGTCGGCGGCCTCCAGCACGACGGCACCCCACAGGAACTGCACGTCGTCACCGACGCCACCACGGGCGAGAAGCTGTACGAGTGGGAGGCCATCCAGAACGGAACCGGCCACACCGTCTACAGCGGCACCGTCGACCTGACCACCACCCAGTCCGGGTCGTCGTACAACCTCACCGACGGGGCGCGCGGCGGGCACAAGACGTACAACCTCAACCGGGGCACCTCCGGCACCGGCACGCTGTTCTCCGGCTCCGACGACGTCTGGGGCAACGGCAGCCCGTCCAACCTGGAGTCGGCCGCCGCCGACGCCCACTACGGGGCCGCGCTGACCTGGGACTACTACAAGAACGTGCACGGCCGCAGCGGCATCCGCGGCGACGGCGTGGGCGCCTACTCCCGGGTCCACTACGGCAACAACTACGTCAACGCCTTCTGGTCCGACAGCTGCTTCTGCATGACCTACGGCGACGGCTCCGGCAACGCCAACCCGCTCACCGCGATCGACGTGGCCGCGCACGAGATGACCCACGGTCTCACCTCGAACACCGCGGGCCTCAACTACAGCGGCGAGTCCGGCGGTCTGAACGAGGCGACCAGCGACATCTTCGGCTCGACCGTCGAGTTCTACGCCAACAACTCCTCCGACGTCGGTGACTACCTCATCGGCGAGGAGATCGACATCAACGGCGACGGCACCCCGTTGCGCTACATGGACAAGCCGAGCAAGGACGGCGCGTCCAAGGACAGCTGGTACTCCGGCATCGGCTCGATCGACGTGCACTACTCGTCCGGCCCCGCCAACCACTTCTTCTACCTGCTGAGCGAGGGCAGCGGCACCAAGACCATCAACGGTGTCACCTACGACTCGCCCACCTCGGACGGCCTCCCGGTCACCGGCATCGGCCGCGCCAAGGCGGAGAAGATCTGGTTCCGCGCGCTGACCACCAAGTTCACCTCCACCACCAACTACGCGGGCGCCCGCACCGGCACCCTGGCGGCGACCGGTGAGCTGTACGGCACGGACAGCGCCGAGTACAAGGCGGTGCAGGACGCGTGGGCGGGCATCAACGTCGGCTCGCGCTCCGGTGACGGCGGCGGCGGTGGCGGTACGTCCTTCGAGAGCAGCACCGACGTGACCATCCCGGACTACGGCTCCGCGGTGACGTCCTCGATCGCCGTCTCCGGGCGGACGGGCAACGCGCCGTCCAACCTCCAGGTCTCGGTCGACATCGTGCACACCTACAGCGGTGACCTGGTCGTCGACCTGCTGGCCCCGGACGGCACGGTGTACAACCTGCGCAACCGCACCGGCGGCTCCGCGGACAACATCAACCAGACCTTCACGGTCAACGCCTCCTCCGAGGCCGCCAACGGCACCTGGCAGCTGCGCGTACAGGACCGGGCGCGGTACGACACCGGCTACATCAACGGCTGGAAGCTCACCTTCCTGTAAAGAGCCGTGGTCAGAGCGTCGCCCCGGGTGGTCCGACACCCCCGGGGCGACGCCCCTTTTTTGCCGAGCCCATACATTCCCCTGGTTGGGCTTTTACCGAGGTCAGGACGTTTTACACGCACGCAATGTTCACCTCGGCGATCGTTTTCGGCCAACATCATTCGACCCTCATGACATGTACGCGTCGTTGGTGTCACTCTTCCTTCGCTCGACGCACCACAGCACCACCGCACCACCCCGGCCGGCCCCCAACCGTCCGGGCCCCCACTTGACACAAGGAGCTCGAGTGACTCCCCTCTACGCGCGTCACCAGCGCACCGCTCTGGCCGTCGCCACCACCGTCGTGGCCGGAGCCCTGCTCACCACCGGTCCGACCACCGGTACCGCAGCCGCCGACTCCGCGCCCGTCGGCAAGCCGGCCCTGGCCGGCGCCCCGGTGCTGCTGTCCGCCGCCGCCCGCACCTCCCTCATCCAGGAGCAGCAGGCGTCGGCCACCGAGACCGCCGGCGAGATAGGTCTCGGCGCCAAGGAGAAGCTGGTCGTCAAGGACGTCGTGAAGGACGCCGACGGCACGGTCCACACCCGCTACGAGCGCACCTACGACGGGCTGCCCGTGCTCGGCGGCGACCTGGTCGTGCACGAGCCGGCCTCCGGCGGCGCCAGGACCGTGACCAAGGCCGTCGAGGCGGCCGTCAAGGTGTCCTCCGTGACGCCGAGGATCGCCGCGGGCAAGGCCGAGAAGCAGGCGGTCGCCGCCGCGGAGGCGGCCGGGTCGGAGAAGACGGAGGCCGACTCCGCGCCCCGCAAGGTGGTCTGGGCCGCCGACGGCACGCCCGTCCTGGCCTACGAGACCGTGGTCGGGGGCCTGCAGGACGACGGCACCCCCAACGAGCTGCACGTGATCACCGACGCCGCCACCGGCGAGAAGCTGCACGAGTGGCAGGGCGTCCACACCGGCACCGGCAAGGGCCTGTACTCGGGCACGGTCACCCTGGGCACCTACAAGTCGGGGACGACGTACCAGCTGTACGACACCGGCCGCGGCGGCCACAGGACCTACAACCTGGCGCGCGGCACCTCCGGCACCGGCACCCTGTTCACCGACGCGGACGACACGTGGGGCACCGGCACCGCCTCCAGCTCCTCCACCGACCAGACCGCGGCCGTGGACGCCGCCTACGGCGCCCAGGTGACCTGGGACTTCTACAAGAACACCTTCGGCCGCAACGGCATCAAGAACAACGGCACGGCGGCCTACTCCCGGGTCCACTACGGCAGCTCCTACGTCAACGCCTTCTGGTCCGACAGCTGCTTCTGCATGACCTACGGCGACGGCTCCGGCAACACCCACCCGCTGACCTCGCTGGACGTGGCCGGCCACGAGATGAGCCACGGCGTCACCTCCAACACCGCGGGCCTCAACTACAGCGGCGAGTCCGGCGGTCTGAACGAGGCGACCAGCGACATCTTCGGCACGGGCGCCGAGTTCTACGCGGCCAACTCCTCCGACACCGGTGACTACCTCATCGGCGAGAAGATCAACATCAACGGCGACGGCACCCCGCTGCGCTACATGGACAAGCCGAGCAAGGACGGCGCCTCGAAGGACTACTGGTCCTCCGGCCTCGGTTCGGTCGACGTGCACTACTCCTCGGGCCCCGCGAACCACTTCTTCTACCTGCTGGCCGAGGGCAGCGGCACCAAGACCATCAACGGCGTGACCTACAACTCGCCGACGTACAACGGCTCCACCGTCACCGGCATCGGCCGCGCCAAGGCGCTGCAGATCTGGTACAAGGCGCTGACCACGTACTTCACGTCGACCACCAACTACAAGGCGGCCCGCACGGGCACCCTGAACGCGGCGTCGGCCCTGTACGGCTCCACCAGCACCGAGTACAAGGCGGTCGCGGCCGCCTGGACCGCGATCAACGTCAGCTGATCCCGTCCCCCTCGCACACCGGGCGGCACCCGGAGCGTTTCCCCCGCTCCGGGTGCCGCCCCGGACGCGTCCCGGGGGCTTCGGCCCCATGGTTCCGGGTCCCCTCTACTCTTGGGTCCCATGTCTTCGGCGGACTTCACCTACGACCACGTCGGCGCGACCCGGGAACCCGGTTTCTGCCCTCCCGGCTTCCACCCGATGCGTGTCCGCACCCGCCTCGGCGAGGGCGAGGCGGTCTTCCGGCAGGCGGCCCAGGCGCTGCTCACCTGGGAGCTGCACCGGGAACTGGGGGTCGGCGTCGAGACCGCCGCCGACCGCGCGGCCCCGGACGTCGACGTCACCATCGTCCTCGCCGGGGTCGTGAAGGCGCCCTGCCGTGTGGTGTGGACGGTGGAGGAGCACCGCAGGGCCGGCTGGGCGTACGGCACCCTGACCGGGCACCCCGAGTGCGGCGAGGAGTCCTTCGTCGTGGACCGCACCGGCGACGGGACGGTGTGGCTGACGGTGGAGGCGTTCAGCCGGCCGGCCCGCTGGTACGCCCGCGCGGGCGGGCCGGCCACCCGCGCGATGCAGCACGCCTACGCCCGCCGCTGCGGCAAGGTCCTGCGCCGGCTGGCCACGAAGGGCATCGAACAGGACTGACGTCCTCCATACCGACGCCCTGGCCTGCTGGCAGCCGCGACTCAGCCCGCCGGCTCCCTGGCCTGCGGACAGCCGCAATCACCGCAGCCCGCGGGCAGTCGCAATCACCGCAGCCTGCGGGCAGTCGCGCCTCCCCCAGTGCTTTAAAGGCCTGGGAGGTACCCCCAGGACGGCACGGGTGGGCGCTGGGGGTATACCCCCTCTGGGGGAGGCACCCCCTCAGCGGGCCGCGCCGTCGCCTCCGCCCGGCGCTGTTCGTCGCCCCCGCCGCCCCTTCCCTTCCCGTCCCTGGGGGCTGCACCCCCAGACCCCCTTCGGCCCTTCGGGCCTCGTCCTCAAGCGCCGGACGGGCTGGTACGTCACCTCACCGCATCAGCAGTCCCGCCCCCTCCACCACATCCTCCGACGGCACCGCCACCAGCCCCAGCTCCGCCCCTGACGCCAACAGCCGGTGCCCGGGCAGGATCCGCACCGTGTACCCGAAGGGCCCCGTCCGGTCCAGGGTCAGCGGCCCCTCGTACACCCACCGCCCCTCCGCGTCCGGCGCACCCACAGGCTTCAGCGGCACAGCCGTCGCACCGGTGATCCGGTCCTCCCCGTCCACCCGCCCGGACACCGCCTGCACCTCGACGTCCTCCGGCTTCAGACCCCCCAGCCCCACCCGCACCCGCAGCGCGAGCGTGCTGCCGAGTTCCGCGGTGGCCGCCGTCACGGACGTCTCGACATGGTCGACGGTCACCCCGTGCCAAGCGGCCCGCACCCGCGCCTTCCACCCGGCGAGCGCACGCGCGGACTCCGCGTCCATCGCACGATGGGCGTGCGCGGCGGGCACGTACAGCCGCTCCACGTACTCCCGGACCATCCGCCCGGCCAGCACCTTCGGCCCGAGCAGGCTCAGCGTCCGCCGCACCATCTCGATCCACCGGTCCGGCAGCCCGTCCCGCCCCCGGCCGTAGAAGCACGGGGTGATCCGCTGCTCCAGCAGGTCGTACAGCGCCGCGGCCTCTATGGCGTCGCGCCGTTCCGGATCGTCCCCCACTGCCGAAAGCGTGGGGGTACCCCCACCGCCCCCGTCCGCCGTGGGGATCGCCCAGCCGAAGTCGGGCTGGAACCACTCGTCCCACCAGCCGTCGAGCACGGACAGGTTGAGACAGCCGTTGAGCGCGGCCTTCATCCCGCTGGTCCCGCACGCCTCCAGCGGCCGCAGCGGATTGTTCAGCCAGATGTCACAGCCGGGGTAGAGCTTCTGCGCCATCGCCATGCCGTAGTCGGGCAGGAACACGATCCGGTGCCGTACGCGCGGGTCGTCGGCGAAGCGGACCAGTTCCTGGATGAGCCGCTTGCCGCCGTCGTCCGCCGGGTGCGCCTTGCCCGCGACCACGATCTGCACCGGCCGCTCGGGGTGCAGCAGCAGCTCCGTCAGCCGGTCCCGGTCGCGCAGCATCAGCGTCAGCCGTTTGTACGACGGGACGCGCCGGGCGAAGCCGATGGTCAGCACGTCCGGGTCGAGCACCCCGTCGATCCAGCCCAGCTCGGCCGTGCCGGCACCGCGCTGCCGCCAGGAGGCGCGCAGCCGCTCGCGCACCTCGAGGACCAGCAGTTCCCGCAGGGACCGGCGCAGCTCCCAGATGTCCTGGTCGGCGATGTCCGCGACGGAGTCCCAGCGGTCGGAGTCGCCGACGCTCAGCGCCTCCTCGGTGCGCTGGGCGCCGATCTGCCGGGCGCCGAGCCGGAACACCTCGGGAGCGACCCAGGTGGGCGCGTGCACCCCGTTCGTCACGGAGGTGATGGGCACCTCCTCGGGGTCGAAGCCCGGCCAGAGTCCGGCGAACATCTCACGGCTGACGTTGCCGTGCAGCAGGGAGACGCCGTTGGCGCGCTGGGCCAGGCGCAGGCCCATCACGGCCATGTTGAACAGGCCGGGCTCACCGCCGGGGTAGCTCTCCATGCCGAGCCGGAGGATGCGGTCGACCTCCATGTTCGGCAGTTCCGCGTGCGGGCCGAAGTGCCGGGCGACCAGTTCGCGGTCGAAGCGGTCGATGCCGGCCGGGACGGGCGTGTGGGTGGTGAACACGGTCCCCGCGCGGACCGCCTCCAACGCCGCGTCGAAGTCCAGCCCGTCCGCGCGCAGTTCGGCGATGCGCTCCAGTCCGAGGAAGCCCGCGTGGCCCTCGTTGGTGTGGAACACCTCGGGCGCGGCGTGCCCGGTCAGCTCGCAGTACGTACGTACCGCCCGGACCCCTCCTATGCCGAGCAGCATCTCCTGGAGCAGGCGGTGTTCGCTGCCGCCGCCGTAGAGCCGGTCGGTCACCCCGCGTCCGCCGAGGTCGTTCTCCTCGACGTCGGAGTCCAGCAGGAGCAGCGGGATCCTGCCCACCTGGGCCAGCCAGATCCGCGCCCGTAGCGATCGGTCGCCGGGCAGGGCGAGGGTGACCTGGGCGGGGGTGCCGTCGGGCTCCTCGAGCTGGTCCAGGGGCAGCTCGTTGGGGTCGAGCACGGGGTAGTGCTCCTGCTGCCAGCCGTCCCGGGACAGGGACTGGCGGAAGTAGCCGTGCCGGTAGAGCAGGCCGACGCCGATGAGGGGGGCGCCCAGGTCGCTGGCGGCCTTGAGATGGTCGCCGGCGAGGATGCCGAGTCCTCCGGAGTACTGCGGCAGGGCGGCCGTGATGCCGAACTCCGGGGAGAAGTAGGCGACGGCGGCGGGCAGCCGGTCGGTCTGCGCCTGGTACCAGCGGTCGCCGGTCATATAGGCGTCCAGATCGGCGGCGACCGTGTCGAGGCGGTCCAGGAAGTCGCGGTCACCGGCCAGCTCGGTGAGCCGCTCGGTCGCCACGCTGCCGAGCAGCCGTACGGGGTCGCAGCCGGCGGCGGCCCAGCGTTCGGGGTCGACGGAGCGGAACAGGTCACGGGTCCCGGTGTGCCAGGACCAGCGCAGATTGCGGGCCAGGTCGCTCAGGGGGCGCAGGGGTTCGGGGAGCACGGGTCGGACGGTGAATCGACGGATCGCCTTCACAAGTCACCTCGGCGCGTTCGTGAGAGACGCGGTGTGCGTCCGGGCATCGTTGCCGACAGTACCGGCGCGGACACGCGCCGCGCGGGAAGCTGGGGGACACGGGTACCTCCGTACCCCCGTCCAAACGATTCACCTCATGGCGGACATGGCCGATTCCGCCCCTCATGGGCGTTCTTGTCCGCGCTCCGCCTCGCACCGGACGTCTCCCCTCCGGCGTGCCGACGGCCCGCACCACACTCCCGCCGGGCGTGGGACGGGCCGGCGCGGCCGGCCGGCCGGCAGGACAAGAAACCGGCCTTTTCCGCCCTCGGTCCGTTCGCCCCGGGGGCCCCGGTCACCCCGCCCTCCGCCGTGGGCGGCACCGCGCCGGTCACCTCCCCGGGTGTGCCGACGGTGTCCCCGCACCCGGCGGGCGCGGCGGCGCCGTACCCGCCCAGCACCGGCGGGTGGACCCGGTACGGAGGGCGAACGCGCTGGTCAAGGGGGCGACGAGCGGAAAGGCGAGCGGACGTGGGGCCGGTTCGCCGCATCGGGCGCTCCGGGTTCCGGGACCGTGCCGACAACCCGGCCGGGGGGCGCCTCCGGCCGTGGGAGCGGGCCCACCACGGGCCGGACCCGCCCTGCGCGGACGGGGCCGGTCTTGTGTGTCGACATACGCGTGAGTAGTTAACAACGTGCCGGATTGCCCACCCGAACAGTGTGGGAAGGCTCCTGCGGGTACCCCCTCAGCAACACCACGCAGGACCCACCTCCCCACAGTCATCCGCCCACCCACGTTGACGCGGACAGGAGCGGTCATGCCCGCCAAGCACCACTCGTCATCCCCTCCGACACCAGGCACCGCCCGGACACCCCTGAAGCGCGGCGCCGGATCGTCTCCGGTCCGCCCGGCCGAGACCGGTCCCCCGCCGCCCGTCCCTGTGACACCGGCCCCCGCGACCGCCGTGGGGCGCATTCCCGTCCTCGACGTCCGGCCGATGGTCCGGCAGGGGCGCCGGCCGGCGAAGGCCGTGACCGGTGAGACGTTCGAGATCTCGGCGACCGTGTTCCGGGAGGGCCACGACGCGGTGGCCGCCGATGTGGTGCTGAAGGACCCCGCGGGACGTCCGGGGCCGTTCACGCCGATGCGGGAGCTCGCGCCCGGCACGGACAGATGGGGGGCGACCGTCACCGCCGGGGAGCCGGGGCTGTGGACGTACACCGTGGAGGCGTGGGGCGACCCGGTCACCACCTGGCGGCACCACGCGCAGATCAAGATCCCGGCGGGCATGGACACCGAGGTCGTCCTGGAGGAGGGCGCCCGGCTGCACGAGCGGGCGGCGGCCGGGGTGCCCGGCTCCGGGCCCAGAGGCGTCCTCCTCTCCGCCGTGGACGCCCTGCGCGACGAGAGCCGTCCGGCGGCTTCCCGGCTGGCGGCGGCGTTGACGCCGGAGGTGGACGCGGTGCTGGCCCGGCATCCGCTGCGGGAGCTGGTCACCAGCAGTGAGCCGCTGCCGCTGCTGGTGGAACGCGAGCGGGCCCTGTACGGGGCCTGGTACGAGTTCTTCCCCCGCTCCGAGGGCACCCCCGCCCGGCCGCACGGCACCTTCGAGTCCGCCGCCCGCCGCCTGCCCGCGATCGCCGCGATGGGCTTCGACGTGGTCTACCTCCCGCCGATCCACCCGATCGGCACCACCCACCGCAAGGGCCCCGACAACACGCTCGGCGCCGGCCCGGACGACGTCGGGGTGCCGTGGGCGATCGGCTCCCCGGAGGGCGGCCACGACGCCGTCCACCCCGACCTGGGCACCCCGGAGGACTTCGCCCGGTTCGTCGCCCGGGCCGGTGAGCTGGGGCTGGAGGTGGCCCTCGACTTCGCGCTGCAGTGCTCCCCGGACCACCCCTGGGTGCACAAGCACCCGGAGTGGTTCCACCACCGCCCCGACGGCTCCATCGCCTACGCGGAGAACCCGCCGAAGAAGTACCAGGACATCTACCCCATCGCCTTCGACGCCGACCTCGACGGCCTGGTCGCCGAGACCGTCCGGGTGCTGCGGCACTGGATGGACACGGGGGTGCGGATCTTCCGCGTCGACAACCCGCACACCAAACCGGTGGTCTTCTGGGAGCGGGTGATCGGCGAGATCAACCGCGCCGACCCCGACGTGATCTTCCTGGCGGAGGCGTTCACCCGCCCCGCGATGATGCACACCCTGGCCCAGATCGGCTTCCAGCAGTCCTACACCTACTTCACCTGGCGCACCACCAAGCGGGAACTGACCGAGTACCTCACCGAACTGTCGGGGGAGGCCGCCTCCTACATGCGGCCCAACTTCTTCGTCAACACCCCCGACATCCTGCACGCCTACCTCCAGCACGGCGGACGTGCCGCCTTCGAGGTCCGCGCCGTCCTGGCCGCCACCCTCTCCCCCACCTGGGGCATCTACAGCGGCTACGAACTCTGCGAGAACACCCCCCTGCGCGACGGCAGCGAGGAATACCTCCACTCCGAGAAGTACCAGCTCAGACACCGGGACTGGGAGACCGCCGAACGCGAGGGTCGCACCATCACCCCCCTCATCACCCGGCTCAACACCATCCGGCGCGAGAACCCGGCCCTGCGGCAACTGCGCGACATCCACTTCCACCACGCCGACAAGGAGGAGGTCATCGCCTACT
The DNA here is from genome assembly GCF_042732315.1 of Streptomyces sp. NPDC059787. Lineage (NCBI taxonomy): Bacteria > Bacillati > Actinomycetota > Actinomycetes > Kitasatosporales > Streptomycetaceae > Streptomyces > Streptomyces sp. NPDC059787. The sequence continues at coordinate 21,771 of NZ_JBHWHX010000004.1, read as the reverse complement.
CGAAGCGGCGGGGTTCGAACACGGTTCTGGTGGTCGCCAACCTCGACCCCCACCACACCCAGGAGGCCACGGTCTCGTTGGACATGCCGCAACTCGGCCTGGACTGGCACGAGTCGGTACCGGTGCGCGACGAGCTCACCGGCGAGACCTATCAATGGGGCAGGGCCAACTATGTGCGCCTGGAGCCGGGGGGAGCGCATGTGCTCGTCGTCGGCCGGGCATCCGGGAGTGAGCCCCCGGGCGAGCACAGCCGTGTTCTGCGACCGTCCAGCCCGTCGATCGGAGGGTCACCCACAACATGATCGTCAACGAACCCGTCCCGGACACCTTCGAGGACACCCCCGCAAAGGACCGGGACCCGGACTGGTTCAAACGAGCCGTCTTCTACGAGGTCCTCGTCCGCTCCTTCCAGGACAGCAACGGTGACGGCATCGGCGACCTGAAGGGTCTGACCGCCAAACTGGACTACCTGCAGTGGCTGGGCGTCGACTGCCTCTGGCTGCCGCCCTTCTTCAAGTCCCCGCTGCGTGATGGCGGTTACGACGTGGCCGACTACACCGCCGTCCTCCCCGACTTCGGCGACCTCGCCGACTTCGTGGAGTTCGTCGACGCGGCGCACCAGCGCGGGATGCGCGTGATCATCGACTTCGTCATGAACCACACCAGCGACCAGCACCCGTGGTTCCAGGAGTCGAGGAAGGACCCCGACGGCCCCTACGGCGACTACTACGTATGGGCGGACGACGACAAGCAGTTCCAGGACGCCCGGATCATCTTCGTCGACACCGAGGCGTCGAACTGGACGTACGACCCGGTGCGCAAGCAGTACTACTGGCACCGCTTCTTCTCCCACCAGCCGGACCTCAACTACGAGAACCCGGCGGTCCAGGAGGAGATGATCTCCGCGCTGAAGTTCTGGCTGGACCTGGGGATCGACGGCTTCCGGCTGGACGCGGTGCCGTACCTGTACCAGCAGGAGGGGACGAACTGCGAGAACCTCCCGGAGACCCACGCCTTCCTGAAGCGGGTCCGCAAGGAGATCGACACCCAGTACCCGGACACGGTGGTGCTGGCGGAGGCGAACCAGTGGCCGGAGGACGTCGTCGACTACTTCGGCGACTACGCCGCCGGGGGCGACGAGTGCCACATGGCCTTCCACTTCCCGGTCATGCCGCGCATCTTCATGGCCGTGCGCCGTGAGTCCCGCTACCCCGTCTCCGAGATCCTCGCCAAGACTCCCGCCATCCCGTCGGGCTGCCAGTGGGGCATCTTCCTGCGCAACCACGACGAGCTGACCCTGGAGATGGTCACCGACGAGGAACGCGACTACATGTGGGCGGAGTACGCCAAGGACCCCCGCATGCGCGCCAACATCGGCATCCGCCGCCGGCTCGCGCCGCTGCTGGACAACGACCGCAACCAGATCGAACTCTTCACCGCCCTGCTGCTGTCGCTCCCCGGTTCGCCGATCATCTACTACGGCGACGAGATCGGCATGGGCGACAACATCTGGCTCGGCGACCGCGACGCGGTCCGCACACCGATGCAGTGGACGCCCGACCGGAACGCCGGATTCTCCTCCAGCGACCCGGGCCGGCTGTTCCTGCCGACCATCATGGACCCGGTCTACGGCTACCAGGTCACCAACGTCGAGGCCTCCATGGCCTCGCCCTCGTCGCTGCTGCACTGGACCCGCCGGATGATCGAGATCCGCAAGCAGAACCCGGCGTTCGGCCTCGGCTCCTACACCGAGCTGCCGTCCTCCAACCCGGCCGTCCTCGCCTTCCTGCGCGAGTACGAGGACGACCTGGTGCTCTGCGTCAACAACTTCTCACGCTTCGCACAGCCCACCGAGCTCGATCTCAGCGCCTTCGGGGGACGGCACCCGGTCGAGCTGTTCGGCGGGGTGCGCTTCCCGGCCGTCGGCGAACTGCCGTACCTGCTGACCCTCGGGGGCCACGGCTTCTACTGGTTCCGGCTCCGCAAGGACGCCGCGTAGAACCCGGGGCGGGGCGGTTTCCGCCGCTCCGCCCGGGGCACGCATGAGTAGCACCCCGCCCACCGGCGGCGCCCCGTGGGCGCGCCGAAAGAGGGGAAAGGACGCGACGCCATGTCGGAAGCCGTCACACGCACCGTCACGACCCCGCCCGGCCTCCTTGCGTCACTGGATCCACTGCTGAGGGAGTGGCTGCCGCGGCAGCGCTGGTTCGCGGGCAAGGGCCGCCCGGTCACCGGGTTCTCCATGGTCGCGGCCACCGAACTGCTGCCGCCCACGGCCAAGCTGGGCCTGTACCACCTGCTGGTGCGCGCGCACCAGCCGAGCCGGCCGGGCCACGGCGGTCCCGAGCAGCCCGGCGACTGCTACCAGCTGCTCATAGGCGTGCGCGAGGCGCTGCCGCCCCGGCTCGCGCCCGCGCTGATCGGTCATGTGACGCGGGGCCCGCTGGCCGGACGGACGGTCTACGAGGCCCTGCACGACACCCGGCCCGCCGAGCTGCTCCTGGAGGCCCTGCGCACCCAGGCCCGGATCGGCGGGCTTCGCTTCGAGCGGGACCCGCGCCAGGAGATCCGGTCCGGTCTGGTGCCGCGCCTGGTGACCGCCGAGCAGTCGAACTCGTCGGTCGTCTACGGAGATACGTTCATCCTGAAGCTGTTGCGCCGGATCGTGCCCGGGATCAACCCCGACCTGGAGCTGCCGCTGGCGCTGGCCCGCGTGGGCTGCCCCCGGGTGCCCTCACCGACGGCCTGGCTGGTCGCGGAGCCCGATGAATCCCCCGGCCCGCCGCCCCCGGCCGAGCCGTACGTCCTGGGGGTGCTCCAGCCGTTCGTGCAGGGTGCGACGGACGGCTGGGAACTGGCGCTGCGGGAGCTGGCCAAGGGGGAGGACTTCGTCGCCGAGTCACGGGCCCTCGGGCGGGCCACCGCCGAGGTGCACACCGCACTGGCCCGCGCGCTGCCCACGGTCACGCTGGGGCACGCCCAGCTCCGCTCCCTGGTCGCCGGCATGACCGAGCGACTGGAGGCGGCCGTGCACGCGGTGCCCGCGCTGCGGCCGTACGCGGACGGGCTGCGCTCGGCGTTCACGGCGCTGGACGATCTGGCCGCCGAGGGGCAGGTCTGGACCGCCCAGCGGGTGCACGGCGATCTGCACCTCGGGCAGTGCCTGCGCTCCCCGGCCGGGGAGTGGTCGCTGATCGACTTCGAGGGGGAGCCGGCCCGTCCGCTGGCCGAGCGGCGGATGCCGCAGCCGGTGGTGCGGGACGTCGCCGGCATGCTGCGGTCCTTCGACTACGCGGCGCGTTCGGTGGACCCGCCGCAGCCGGACTGGGCCGTGCGGTGCCGGGCGGCGTACTGCTCCGGCTACGCGGAGGCGGCCGGCCGGGATCCGCGCACCGATCCGGTGCTGCTGCGCGCGTACGAGACCGACAAGGCGGTCTACGAAGTGGTCTACGAGGCCCGGCACCGTCCCGAGTGGCTGTCCGTACCGCTGGCCGCCGTGCACCGGCTCGCCTCGACCGACCTGATCTGACCCATCCGACCCGCGTCCAGGAGGCTTCGCCCGTGACCCCCCGCCCCGAGTCCAGCGGTTCGCATCCGGAGCAGCCGGCCGAGCGGCAGCCCGCGGCAGCCGAGCCGGTGAAGAAGGCCACCGCGAAGAAGACCACCGCGGCGGCGAAGGCCGTGGCCAAGAAGGCGGCGACCGAGAAAGCGACGGTGAAGAAGGCCGCAGTGCAGAAGGCCGCCGCCAAGAGCCCGGCGAAGAAGGCCGCGAAGAAGACCCCGGCCAAGAAGACCACCGCCAGGAAGACCGCGGCGAAGAAGACGGCGGCGAAGGCCGCCCCCGCCGCACAGCCCGCCCCGCCCGAGATGGAGATCGCCGTCTCCCCCGCCGTGGACGCCGCCGACCGGGAGCGGCTGCTGAGCGGGACGCATCACGCCCCGCACTCCGTGCTCGGCGCGCATCCGGTGCCCGGCGGGGTCGTCTTCCGGGCGTTCCGGCCGTACGCCCTCGCGGTGACCGTCGTCTCCGGGGGCCTCACCGTCGAGCTGCACGACGACGGTGACGGCTTCTTCTCGGGGCTGCTGCCGCTGGGCGAGGTCCCGGCGTACCGGCTGCTCGTGACGTACGAGGGGACGGTGCAGGAGACGGAGGACGCGTACCGGTTCCTGCCCACGCTCGGCGAGCTCGACCTGCATCTGATCGGCGAGGGCCGGCACGAGGAGCTGTGGACGGTCCTCGGCGCGCACCCGACGACCCACCAGGGCGTCACCGGCACCCGCTTCACGGTGTGGGCGCCGAACGCGCGCGGGGTGCGGGTGTCCGGCACCTTCAACTTCTGGGACGGCACCGGCTTCCCCATGCGGTCGCTGGGCTCGACGGGGGTGTGGGAGCTGTTCGTGCCGGGGATCGGCGAGGGCGAGCTGTACAAGTTCGAGATCACCCGTCCCGACGGTTCGAAGACCCTGCGCGCCGACCCGCTGGCCCGCCGTACGGAGGTGCCGCCGGCCACGTCGTCGATCGTCACGTCGTCGGCGTACGAGTGGGGCGACGCGGAATGGCTGGAGCGCCGGGCGGCCGTGCCCGCGCACCGGGCGCCGTTCTCCGTCTACGAGGTGCACCTGCCTTCCTGGCGGCCGGGGCTGACGTACCGGCAGCTCGCCGAGCAGCTCCCCGCGTACGTCAAGGACCTCGGCTTCACCCACGTGGAGCTGATGCCGGTCGCCGAGCACCCCTTCGGCGGCTCGTGGGGTTACCAGGTCACCGGGTTCTACGCGCCCACGGCCCGCCTCGGTACCCCGGACGACTTCCGGTACCTGGTCGACGCCCTGCACCGGGCCGGGATCGGGGTGCTGATGGACTGGGTGCCGGCGCACTTCCCGCGCGACGAGTGGGCGCTGGCGGAGTTCGACGGGCGGCCGCTGTACGAGCACGAGGACCCGCTGCGGGCCGCGCACCCCGACTGGGGCACCCTGGAGTTCGACTTCGGGCGGCGCGAGGTGCGCAACTTCCTCGTCGCCAACGCCCTCTACTGGTGCGAGGAGTTCCACATCGACGGGCTGCGCGTCGACGCGGTCGCCTCGATGCTCTACCTCGACTACTCGCGCGAGCCCGGCCAGTGGACGCCGAACGAGCACGGCGGCCGGGAGAACCTGGACGCGGTGGCGTTCCTCCAGGAGATGAACGCCACCGTGTACCGCAGGGTGCCGGGGGTCGTGACGATCGCGGAGGAGTCCACGGCCTGGGACGGCGTCACCCGGGCCACCCACCACAAGGGCCCCAGCGGCTTCGGCGGGCTCGGCTTCGGGCTGAAGTGGAACATGGGCTGGATGCACGACTCGCTCCAGTACATGAGCCACGAGCCGGTCCACCGCCGGTACCACCACGGTGAGATGACCTTCTCGATGGTGTACGCCTACAGCGAGAACTACGTGCTGCCGATCTCCCACGACGAGGTGGTGCACGGCAAGCGGTCCCTGGTGTCGAAGATGCCCGGCGACTGGTGGCAGCAGCGCGCCAACCTCCGCGCCTACCTGGGCTTCATGTGGGCCCATCCGGGCAAGCAGCTCCTCTTCATGGGGCAGGAGTTCGCGCAGGGGGCGGAGTGGTCGGAGGCGCACGGCCCGGACTGGTGGCTCCTCGACCCGAACTACGGCGCCGAGGCCGACCACCGCGGGGTGCGCGATCTGGTGCGCGACCTCAACACCGTGTACGGGCACACCCCGGCGCTGTGGCGGGGCGACACCGACCCGTCCGGTTTCCGGTGGGTGACCGGGGACGCGGCCGAGGACAACGTGTTCGCGTTCCTGCGGTACGACAGCGACGGCTCCCCGCTGCTCGCGGTGTCGCACCTGGCCCCGGTGGTCCGGCAGGACTACCGGATCGGCGTCCCCGACGACGTGCCCGCCTGGCACGAGGTGGTGAACACCGACGCCGGCCGCTACGGCGGCGGTGACGTCGTCCACCCCGACCCGGTCAAGCCGGAGCCGCAGGGACGGCACGGGTTCCCGGCGAGCATCCGCCTGACCCTGCCGCCCCTGGCGACGGTGTGGCTGCGCCCGGCCTAGGATCACCCCGTTACGCCCCGTCAGCGCCGCGCCGGCAACGCCCTAGGGGCGCGGGGAACTGCGCGACCAGCCACAACGAGCCCGCAGCCGCTACACCACATCCACCAACCCCTTCGGCAGCGGCTCGGCGTGCAGAATGCCGAGCCGCTGGGTGGCCCGGGTGAGCGCCACATACAGATCGCTCGTGCCGTACCTCCCCGGCTCCACGACCAGTACCGAGTCGAACTCCAGCCCCTTGGCCTGACGCGGGTCGAGCAATACGACGGCGTGCGCCAGATCGGGCTGGCCGCCCGCCGTCACCCCGTCCAGCCGCGCGGCCAGCGCCCGGTGCAGCTCGCGCGGGGCGATGACCGCGAGGCGGCCCTCGTCGGGGGTGAGCTCCGCGACGGCCTCGGCGACGGCGCCGGGCAGGTCGTCGGCGGCTCGGGCCCAGGGCCGTACGCCCGTGGAGCGGACGGAGCCGGGCGGCTCGAAGCCGGGGTGCTCGGCGCGCACCACCGCCGCGGCGACGTCCATGATCTCGGCGGGGGTGCGGTAGTTGACGCCGAGCCGGGTGTGCTCCCAGCGGTCCTCGACGAACGGGGTGAGGATGTCCGCCCAGGAGCCGACGCCGCCCGCCTCGGAGGTCTGTGCCGGGTCGCCGACCAGGGTCATCGAGCGGGTGGGGCTGCGCCGCATCAGCAGCCGCCACGCCATCGGGGAGAGTTCCTGCGCCTCGTCGACGATGATGTGCCCGAACGCCCAGGTGCGGTCGGCGGCGGCGCGCTCGGCGGCGCTGCGGTGGTCGTCCTCCTCGTGCCGTTCGGCGAAGCGTTCCGCGTCGATGATGTCGTGCGCGGACAGCACCTCGGAGGAGTCCGGGTCGGCGTCCTCCTTGTCCTCGAACTCGAAGGTGCGGGAGGCGTACGACACGTCCAGGACGCCCTGCGCGAAGGCGATCTGTGTCCGCCGTTCGCGTTCGGCGCGCTCGCGTGCGAGGCGGTCGTCCTCGCCGAGGAGTTCGGCGGCCTCGTCGAGCAGGGGCACGTCGGAGACGGTCCAGTGCCGGGTGACCGGGCGGCGGACCGCGGCGGCGTCCTCGTCGGGGAGGTGGCCCTCGGGTGCGGCGAGGAAGTCGGCGACCAGTTGCTGCGGGGTGATCCTCGGCCACAGCTGGTCGATGGCGGACCAGACCTCGGGGTTGTCGGCGAGCTCGTCGCGGATCTGGGTGATGTCGCTGGGGTCGAGCAGGTTGGAGCCGTCGTAGGGGTCGGTGCCGATGCGTTCGGCGACCATGTCGGTGAGCGCGTTGAGGATGTGGCCCTCGAAGTGCTCGCGGGCCACGTTGTGCGGCAGCCTGGCGGCACGGGTGCGTTCACGGGCGACGTTCACCAGGCCGTCGTCGAGCATCAGGACCTCGCGGTCGTGCTCGATCGCGATCACCGGGTCGGGCAGCGCCTGCCGGTCGCGTACGACGTCGGCGAGGACGCCGGCCATCTGGGCGCGGCCCTTGACGGCGGCGGCCTCGGGGGTGTCGGTCCGGGTGGTCCGCACGCCGGGGTACAGCTCGCCGACGGTGGCCAGGAGCACGCCGGTCTCGCCGAGGCTGGGCAGCACCTCGCCGATGTAGCCGAGGAACGCGGGGTTGGGGCCGACGATCAGGACGGCGCGGCGGGCCAGCAGCTCGCGGTGCTCGTAGAGGAGGTAGGCGGCGCGGTGCAGGGCGACGGCGGTCTTGCCGGTGCCGGGGCCGCCCTCGACCACCATGACCCCGCGGTGCGGGGCGCGGATGATGCGGTCCTGGTCGGCCTGGATGGTGCGCACGATGTCGCCCATGCGGCCGGTGCGCGCGGAGTTCAGCGCGGCGAGCAGTACGGCGTCGCCGGTCGGGTCCTCGTGGCCGGTACGGGTCTCGTCGCCGAGGTCGAGGACCTCGTCGTGCAGGGCGGTGACCCGGCGGCCCTCGGTGGAGATGTGCCGGCGGCGCCTGAGCCCCATCGTGGTGTGGCCGGTGGCCAGGTAGAACGGGCGGGCGACGTCGGCCCGCCAGTCGATGAGGACGGGCGTGCGTTCGGCGTCGTCGGCGCGCAGGCCGATCCGGCCGATGTGGTGGGTGTCGCCGGAGGCGAGGTCGATGCGGCCGAAGCAGAGGGAGCCGTCCACGGCGTTCAGCGCGGCGAGCAGCCCGGAGCGCTCGGCGACCAGGATGTCCCGCTCCAGCCGGGCCTGCCTGGGGGTGTGGCCCTGGGCGAGCGCCTCCGTGACGGACACCTCGGCGTCGCCGCGCAGGACGTCCACGCGTGCGTACAGTCCGTCGATGAATTGCTGTTCCTGCCGCAATTCCTCGTCCGGAAATTCGGTGTTTGACAATTCCGCTCCCGCCCGGATATACTGTGGTCACTGAACTTCACTGCGACTTCCTCCGTGATTCCTCCGAAAACGAAGTCGCGAATCAACGAATATACGCAAAGAAAACCCCCGGGCGCAATTGCCCGGGGGTTTTCTTGTACCGCGTACCAGGTCGTGCCAGGCCGTACCAGGTCGTCGTGCCAGGTCAGAGCACGTCCGCCAGCTCCTCGAGGAGCCGCCGCTTGGGCCTGGCCCCCACCATCGACCGCAGCGGCTCCCCGTCGCGGAACACCATGAAGGTCGGCATCGACAGCACCTTGTAGGCGTTGGTCGTACCGGGATTGGCGTCCACATTCAGCTGGACGACCTTCAGCCGGCCCTCCTCCTCGGCGGCCAGCGCGCTCAGCACCGGCGCCATCTGCCGGCACAGCGGGCACCAGTCGGCCGTGAACTCCACCAGCACCGGCAGCTCCGCCCCGATCACCTCTTCCTCGAAGTCCGCGTCGGTCACCTCGGGCACACCGCTCGCCTTGCTCACCACAGCTCCCCTCCCAGTTCGCACACCGGCTCCGGACCGCCCGGAACCTCCGCGTCGGCGGCCAGCCCGTCCCGCGCCGACTCCGCCCGCGCCAGCTGCTCGCCGACCTTCGCCCGCACCGCGCGCAGCTCGCCGATCAGGGCGTCGAGCTCGTCCAGCTTGCGCCGGTAGACCTGGAGCGAGGCGGGGCACGAGTCGCCCTCGGGGTGCCCGGCCCGCAGACACTCCACGAAGGGCCGGGTCTCCTCCAGGTCGAACCCGAAGTCCTGGAGCGTGCGGATCTGCCGCAGCAGCTTCAGATCGCTCTCGTCGTAGGTCCGGTATCCGTTGCCGGTGCGCCGCGCGGACAGCAGCCCGCGTGACTCGTAGTACCGCAGCGTCCGCGTGGTGGTCCCGGCCCGTGCGGCCAGCTCGCCGATTCGCATGCCGACGAACGTAAGCCCTGACGTCGGCGTCAAGGCAAGGACGTACGGGACGGAAACGGCCGAGCGGCCGGACTCACGGGGGTGAAGTCCGGCCGCTCGGCGGCTGTGGAGGCCCGGATACGGGCGACGGGCCTCCGGTGACCGGGCGGCTGAGCTACGGGGGGAGTACCCAGCCGCCCGGGGCTGTGGGGCGTGTGACGCCGGCGGCCGTCAGGCCTTGGCCAGCTCCTTCTCGCCGCCCGGCTCGGGCAGCTCGGCGCGGGGCTCGTCCGGGTCGCCGCCGGCGGCGTGGTCGTCCAGCAGCGTCTTCTCGTCGAAGGGGACGCGTCCGGCGAGGACCTCGTCCACCCGGGCCCGGTCGATCTCCTTGGTCCAGGTGCCGATCAGGACGGTGGCGACGGCGTTGCCCGCGAAGTTGGTGAGGGCGCGGGCCTCGCTCATGAAGCGGTCGATGCCGACGATGAGGCCGATGCCGTCCACCAGGGCCGGCTTGTGCGACTGGAGACCACCGGCCAGCGTCGCGAGACCCGCACCGGAGACACCGGCCGCGCCCTTGGAGGCCACCAGCAGGAAGAGCAGCAGCGGGATCTGCTCGCCGATCGACATCGGCGTGCCCATGGCGTCGGCGATGAACAGCGAGGCCATGGTCATGTAGATCATGGTGCCGTCGAGGTTGAAGGAGTAGCCGGTCGGGACGGTGATGCCGACCACCGGCTTGCTGACACCCAGGTGCTCCATCTTCGCGATGAGGCGCGGCAGCGCCGACTCCGACGAGGAGGTGGAGAGGATCAGCAGGAACTCGCGGCCCAGGTACTTGAAGAGCGAGAAGACGTTCACACCCGCGACGAGGCGCAGCATCGTGCCCAGCACCAGGAAGATGAACAGGACGCAGGTGGTGTAGAAGCCGAGCATCAGCACGGCCAGGCTCTTGAGCGCGTCGACGCCGGCCGAGCCGGTGACCGCGGCGATGGCGCCGAAGGCACCGACCGGGGCCGCCCACATGATCATCGCCAGGACGCGGAAGACCAGCCGCTGGATGTGCTCGATGCCGCGCAGGACGGGCTGCCCGGCGGAGCCCATGGCCTGGAGGGCGAAGCCGCAGAGCAGGGCGACCAGCAGGGTCTGCAGGACCTCGCCGGCGGTGAACGCGGAGACGATCGTGGTCGGGATGATGCCCATCAGGAAGTCGACGGTGCCCTTGGCCTCCGCGTCGACCTGCGCCTGACCGGTCTCCTTGACGGCGTCGGTGACCGCGAGGCCCGTACCCGGGTCCAGGATGTTGCCGACGATCAGGCCGATGGCGAGCGCGACGACCGACATCACCATGAAGTAGCCGAGCGCGATACCGCCGACCGCGCCGACCTTGGCGGCCTTCCGCACGGAACCGATGCCCAGCACGATGGTGCAGAAGATGATCGGCGAGATCATCATCTTGATCAGGTTCACGAAGCCGGTGCCGAGCGGCTTCAGCTCGGTCGCGAAGTCGGGTGCGATCAGACCGACGGCGATACCGAGGGCGACCGCGATGATCACCGCGATGTAGAGATAGTGCGTGCGGTCCCGCTTGGCCTTGGGTGCGGCAGGTGCCGTAGCGGCTGTGCTGGTCACGGCGGCCCTCCTTGACGACGTCGTCGGCATCACCGGCGTGCGGCTCACGTCCGGGGGATGGGTTTTAAGGGAACGCCGTGACTATGTCGTGCCTTGTGAGCGCGGTCACCCTTCCGTTCATTTAGTTCACCGTGGACCCCGGAGGCAGACTGGCTGAATGCGCATCCCCCTCCCCCGGCCCCGCAGCCTCGCGGGCCAGCTCTTCGCCATGCAGGCCGTGCTCATCGCGGTGGTCGTGGCCGGATACGCGCTGTTCACGTACGTCAGCAACCGCAGCCAGGCCGAGGAGGCGGCGGGCCGCCAGGTCACCGCGGTGGCCCGCTCGGTCGCCGACTCCCCTTCCGTACGGCAGGCGATCCGCTCCTCCGCCCCCTCGGCCCGGCTCCAGCCGTACGCGCTGGAGGTGGTGCGCGACACCGACGTCGACTTCGTCACGATCATGGACCCCCGGGGCATCCGCTGGACCCACCCCGACCCGGACCAGATCGGCCTGGTCTTCCAGGGCAACACGGCCCCGGCGCTGCGGGGCCGCACCTTCACCGAGACCTACACCGGCACCCTCGGCCCGTCGGTCCGGGCGGTCACCCCGGTCCGGGACGGCGACCGCATCGTCGGCCTGGTCAGCGCCGGCATAAGGGTCGAGGAGATCAGCCAGCGCGCCCAGGAACAGCTCACGGCGCTGCTCGCGGTCGCGGGCGGCGCCCTCGGGCTCGGCGCGATCGGCACGTACGTCATCAACGCGCGGCTGCGCCGGCACACCCACGGCATGAACGCGGCCGAGCTCAGCCACATGCACGACTACCATCAGGCCGCGCTCCACGCCGTGCGCGAGGGGCTGCTGATGCTGGACGGCCGGTACAGGATCGCGCTGATCAACGACGGCGGCCGGGAGCTGCTGGGCGTGACGCCGGAGGAGGACGTGGTGGGCAGGTCGGTGGCGGAGCTGGGGCTGCCCACACCACTGACGGGTGCGCTGCTGGCCTCCGAGCCCCGGGTGGACGAGGTGCACCTGACGGCGGACCGGGTGCTGGTGGTGAACACCTCACCGGTCACCGGCGGCCAGCAGCGCGGCTCGGTGGTGACGCTGCGGGACGTGACCGAGCTCCAGTCGCTGATGGGCGAGCTGGACTCCGAGCGAGGCTTCACCCAGGCGCTGCGGTCACAGGCGCACGAGGCGGCGAACCGGCTGCACACCGTCGTCTCGCTGATCGAGCTGGGCCGGGCCGAGGAGGCGGTCGACTTCGCGACGGCCGAGCTGGAGCTGGCACAGGCGCTCACCGACCAGGTGGTGGCGGCGGTGAGCGAGCCGGTCCTCGCGGCGCTGCTGCTCGGCAAGACCGCCCAGGCCAACGAGCGGGGCGTGGAACTGGTGGTGTCGGACGACAGCCGCCTGGACGACGGTCTCCTCCCGGACACCCTGCCCGCCCGGGACCTGGTCACCATCCTCGGCAACCTGATCGACAACGCCGTGGACGCGGCACAGGGCGGGGTGCGGCCCCGCGTGACGGTGACGGCGCTGACCGAGGAGGACGGCTCGGAGCTGATCCTGCGCGTCTCCGACACCGGCCCCGGAGTGGACCCGGACCACGCGGAGGCGGTCTTCCAGCGCGGCTTCACGACCAAACCGGCCGGCCCGGGCGGGCGGGGGCTGGGCCTGGCGCTCGTACGGCAGGCGGCGGGCCGGCACGGCGGGGTGCTGTCGGTGACGTCCGGGGAGGAGGGCGGTGCGGTGTTCGAGGCGCGGCTGCCGCTCAGGGGCTCCACTGTCGTGGAGAGTACGGGAGGCGCCGTATGAGCGGGGAACCCATCAGAGTGCTGGTCGTCGAGGACGACCCGGTGGCCGCCGACGCCCATGTGATGTACGTCGGCCGGGTGCCGGGGTTCGTCGCCGTGGGCAAGGCGCACACCGGGGCGGAGGCCCGCCGGGCCCTGGAGCGCACCCCCGTCGACCTGCTCCTGCTCGACCTGCACCTGCCCGACGTGCACGGACTCCAGCTCGCCCGCTCACTGCGGGCGGCCGGTCATCACGCCGACGTGATCGCGGTGACGTCGGCCCGTGACCTCGCGGTCGTACGGGAGGGGGTGTCGCTGGGGGTCGTGCAGTACGTGCTGAAGCCATTCACCTTCGCGACCCTGCGGGACCGGCTGGTGCGCTACGCCGAGTTCCACTCGGCGGTGGGCGAGGCCAGCGGGCAGGCCGAGGTGGACAGGGCACTGGCGGCACTGCGGGCGCCGGGGCCGGCCGCGCTGCCGAAGGGGCTGAGCGGACCGACGCTGGAGCGGGTGACGGGGGCACTGCGGGAGGTCGAGGACGGGCTGACCGCGGCGGGGGTCGCCGAGGTCGTGGGGATCTCCCGGATCACGGCCCGGCGGTATCTGGAGCATCTGGTGGAGGCGGGGAGGGCCGGGCGGGCTCCGGTTTATGGGCAGGTGGGGCGGCCGGAGTTGGTTTATCGGTGGGTTCGGGGGGTGGGGAAGGGGGGTTAGGGGGTGGGGGTGTCCAGAGCGGCGGCGTAGGCGCGGGCCTGGGCGGCTTCGGTGGAGGCGTTGGCGCGGGTGAAGGCGTCGGCGGCCTGGAGGTAGGCGGCGCGGGCTTCGGCGGGGCGGTGGGCGTCCTCGTGAACGAGGGCCAGGTTGTGAAGGGTCTGCCCCTCGCCGTACCAGTCCTGAAACTCCCGGCGGAGCTTCAGAGACTTGCCGTACGCCTCGATCGCCTCCTCCACCCGGCCCGACTCCCGCAGGGCGCTGCCGAGGTTGTTCCAGGCTGTGGCCTCACGGTGGCGGTCTCCGGCAGACCGACACAGGTCACGGGCCCGAATGTGGGCCTTGATCGCCTCCTCCGCCTGGCCCGCCGCCCGCAAGGCGAGGCCGAGGTTGTTCCAGGCCGTGGCCTCACGGTGGCGGTCTCCGGCAGCCTGATACAGGTCACGGGCTTGAATGTGGGCCTTGATCGCCTGCCCCGCCTGGCCCGCCGCCCGCAAGGCGAGGCCGAGGTTGTTCCAGGCCGTGGCCTCACGGTGGCGGTCTCCGGCAGCCTGATACAGGTCGCGGGCTTGAATATGGGCCTCGATCGCCTCCTCCACCCGACTCGTATTCCGCAGGGCATTACCAAGGTGGCTCCACGCGCTGGCCTCGTACAGACGGTTTCCGGCACACCGCGCGGCTTCCCGTGCGGCTTCCGCAACGGAGATCAAGTCGTCGAAATACCGCCGCCAGGCCAGGTACTCCCCCAGAGACTCAGCCAGTGCCACCGCCACAACCGCAAACCGTTCCTCCCGCCCCCACCCCACCGCCGCCACCAAACCCGCCCGCTCACCGTCCAGCCACGCCAGTGCCTGTCCTCGATCCCCGAACCGCTCCGGCTCTGCCATCCCCGGCAGCCACCGCAACCGGTCATCAGCCGCATACGTCCACCGCACGTAGAACTTCAGCACCCGCTCCCGCGCAGCCTCCCCCTCCTCCCGCAATCCCGCATCCCCCGCCACCACACCCGCCCCGAACATCCGCACCAAGTCATGCAACCGCCACCATCCGCGTTCGCTTCCCCTCTCCACGAGGTGTGCACGGGTCAGGGCATTCAGAACCCGCACCGGAGACTTCTCGGTACCGACGAGCACGGCGACGATCTCGTCACTCACCTCGGGCCCCGGCGCGAGAGCGAGCAGGCCCAGCAGCCGCGCGTGCTCGGGCGGCAACCGGCGGTAGGAGAGCTCGAAGGTGGCACGGACGCTGCGCTCGCCGTCGTCGAGATGGTCGAGGCGGTCGTGGGACTCGGTCAGTTCCGCCACGAGTTCGGACACCGGTTTGCCCGGGTCCTCCGCCAGCAGGGCGGCCGCGATCTGCAGGGCCAGCGGGAGGTGCCCGCAGAGGCCGGCGAGTCGCTCGGCCGTGTCGGGGGCGTCGGCCACCCTGCTGTCGTGCGGGTCTGCGATGCGCAGGGCGCGGTCGAGGAGTTCGTACGCCTCCTCTGGGCTGAGCTGGTCCAGGGGAACGAGCCGCGCACCCAGTTGAGGCAGCCGGTCGCGTGACGTGACCAGGACGTGGTGCCGGGAGTCGCCCGGCAGGAGGGGCCGCACCTGGTCCGGTGAGGAGGCGTTGTCGGCCAGGACCAGCACCGGGCCGCACTCGTGAGCCCTGGTGGCCAGCGTGGAGCGGTAGAGCGCCGCCCGCTCGTCCGTCGTGGTGGGGATGTGCTCCGGCGCGGTGCCGAGGGCGCGCAGCAGTGCTTGGAGGGCACGGTCGGCGGTGACGGGCTCCCGGTCGTAGCCGTGCAGGTCGATGAAGAGGACCCCGCCGGGGAACCAGCCCCGTTCACGGGCCAGGTGCGCGGTCTCGACGGCGAGCGCGGTCTTGCCGATGCCGCCGAGCCCGGACACGGCGGCGACGAGGGTCGCCGCCGACTCGGCCGACCGCGCCCCGGCCGGGTCCAGTGCGCGCAGCAGTTCCCTCGTCTCGCGCTCCCGGCCCGTGAACCCGCCGGGCCTCGGCGGCAGGCCGGCCATCGCCTCCGGGACGGCGGCCCCGCCCTGCTGGATCACGACCTGTACGCCGACGACCTCACGCAGGAAGACCCCACCCCGGAAGTCGGTGTGGTCACCGTCGTACCAGGACATTCCGCTTCCCGGCGCGGCCCGCTCCATGGCCCGCGCGACGGCACCGGCGACGCCTCGCGGATCGGCGGCGAGCAGCTCGGCCACCGTCTCGCCCCACTCCCGTACGGCCTCCCGCCGCGCCGGCTCCTCCGCCGCCTCGGCGATCTCTCGGGCGGGTGCGCCGACGTCGAGCCCCACCGCCCGCGCCAGCCTCTCCACCGCCCGACGTCCACCGTCCCCACCCGCGCCCTCGGCCAGGGCCGCCAGCAGTGCCGCTTCCATACGCCGTACTCGCCCCCGTCAAAAACTCACGACAGTGCGTCAAAGGTAGTACTCGGGAAGGGGTTTCACGCCACCTTCGCGTACCACACGACCTGCGAGGCAAGCCCGGCCACGGCGAGCGCCTCCAGCACCGACAGCGTGACCATCAGCCCTCCGCCGTCGCCGTTCGCCCAGAACACGACCAGGGCGGCCAGCGGTACCGCGCAGAAGGCCGTCAGGTCGATCACGGTCTGGATCCTCTTGCGGGACCGGCGCCGGGTGTCGCTCCGGTGGTACGCCTCCCACCCGAACGTCGTGAAGCCGCTCCCGTTCGCCGCGAGGGCCGCCAGCCTGGGTCCCAGATCGTCCCGGACGTAGCGGCCGATCGCCGAGATCTTCTCGTCGTTGACGAGGTAGGTCCATCCGAGGACGACGCACACCGGCGGCAGCGCCAGGAGCATCGAGGGCTGCTTCGCCTGGGCCGCGGCGGCGATGACGGCGGCCACGACGGCCAGCGTCACGTAGAGGAGGTTGTCCCGGAACCCGATCCTCGCCTTCTGCTCGTCCTTCACGGTCTGGTACTCGGCGAGCAGCAACTGCCCGACGGTGAGGTCCTGTTCCGGCACTCGATTCCCTTCCCCCAGTTGTAACTTATGACTATGCAGGAGACCCGGCCCACCGTTCTGGTCCTGACCGCACTTCCGCTCGAATACGCCGCCGTCCGCGCGCACGTCGAGGAGCGGAAGGAACTGGTGCACCGCGACGGGACCCGGGTCGAGAAGGGCCGACTACCCGGCACTTCCTGGCACGTCGCCCTCGCCGAGCTGGGCATGGGCGCCGAGCGGGCCGCCGCTCTCACTACCCAGCTCATCACCTGGCTGCGCCCCGAGGCCGTGTTCTTCGTCGGTGTCGCCGGCAGCCTGAAGGACGACGTCGAGATCGGTGACGTCGTCGTGGGCACGAAGGTGTACGAGATCCACGGCGGCAAGCAGACGCCGGACGGCTTCCTGGTCCGGCCGGAAGCCTTGCCGGGCTCGCACGCGCTCGAACAGGCGGCCCGTTCCGCCGTGCGGGACATGCCCGACGTACGGACGCACTTCCTGCCGATCGCCACGGGTGACGTGGTCCTGGCGGACGCCAAGTCCGAGATCGCCCGGTTCATTCGCAAGAACTACAACGACGCGGGCGCGATCGAGATGGAGGGCTCCGGAGCACTTCTGGCGGCCCACCTGAACGGTCAGTTGAACGCCCTGGTGATCCGGGGCATCAGCGACCGCGCCGACGCCGGGAAGCACAAGGCCGACGCCTCGGGTTCGCAGAAGCGCGCCGCCGAGCAGGCGGCCGCGGTGACGGTGGCGGTGCTGCACAAGCACCGGCCGCGCGAGGGTTCCTCCGACTCCGAGGAGAGCCCCCATCGGCACGGGGACGGCGGAGCGACGTACGGCGGAGACCACATCGACTTCCGGGGCGGCACCTTCCACGGCACCGTCGCCGGCAAGCAGAGTGGAGGGCAGCGGTAAGGGGACCATCCACGGCCCGATCCCGCGAGCGACCGCCGCCCTCCCACCCCGCCCCCTGGGCTTCACCGGCCGATCGGCAGACCTGGACCGTCTGCTCCCGCACCTCTCCCCCAGCGAGGACGACACGGCCGCGCTGCCGCTCCTCATCTTCGCCGTCACGGGCATGGGCGGTGTCGGCAAGACCGCACTGGCGGTGGAGGCGGCGCACCGGGCCCGCAGCAAGGGCTGGTTCCCGGGCGGAACACTCTTCGTGGACCTGCGTGGGTACGACGACGACCCGGTCACGGCTGATCAGGCGGTCCTGGCCCTGCTCGACGCACTCGGTGTGCGGGACGGGGATCTGCCGCCGACGGCGGACCGCCAGTACGACGCATACCGCGCGCTCCTCGCCGAACGACGGGACAGGATGCTGCTGATCCTGGACAACGCCTCGGATCCCGCCCAGTACTTGCCGCTCCTGCCCGGCACGGACCACCACCGGGTGCTTATCACCTCCCGGGACCGCACCGACGCCCTTCCGCTACGTCTGATCAACCTGGAAACACTCGCCCCGGACGACTCCGTCACCCTTCTGACCTGTGCCCTGCACGACACCGACGAACGGGACGACCGTCCAACGCGTGAGCCCGGAGCCCTGCGCGAGCTGGCCGATCTTTGCGGTCATCTACCCCTGGCCCTCCAGATCGCGGCGGGGATGCTGCGCCGGCGTCGCCATCGGAACATTGCTTCTCTGGTGGCCGAGATCCGAGAGGCCGGGGACGCGACCACCGTCCTCGACCACGGCAGTCCCGGAACCGACCTCTATGGACGCTCACTCGTCCTGCGGCCTGTTCTGGAGACCTCCTATCACCGGCTGCCGCCCGACCAGGCCCGACTGCTGCGCTTGCTCTGCCTCGCGCCAGGTGCGGAGACCAGCACGGAGGCGATCGCCACTCTTGTCGACCTCGACACCGGGGCCGTGCTGTCGCTGCTGGAGGATCTGGCCGCCAGGTATCTCGTCACGCCAGTGGGAGGCGGCAACGGTACGGCTTCCGCCATGCGGTGGCGGTTGCATGACTTGGTGCGGGTGTTCGGGGCGGGCGTGGTGGCGGGGGATGCGGGGTTGCGGGAGGAGGGGGAGGTGGCGCGGGAGCGAGTGCTGTGGTTCTACGTGCGGTGGGCGGATGCGGCTGATGACCGGTTGCGGTGGCTGCCGGGGAAGCCGGTGCCGGAGCGGTTCGGGGATCGGGGGGAGGCGTTGGCGTGGTTGGACAGTGAGCGGTCCGGTCTGGTGGCGGCGGTGGGGTGGGGACGGGAGGAGCGGTTCGCAGGCGCGGCAGTGCGGCTGGCTTTGTGTCTGGGGGTGTACCTGGCCTGGCGGCGGTATTTCGACGACCGGATCGCCGTCGCGGAGACGGCGCGGGAGGCCGCGCGGCTTGTCGGAGACCGGCTGGGCGAGGCCGATGCGTGGGACAACCTCGGCCTCGCACTGCGGCATGCGGGCCGGACAGAGGAGGCAATCAACGCCCATAGCCTGGCCCACGACCTGTACCAGTCCGCCGGAGACCGCCACCGTGAAGCCAATGCGTGGAACAACCTTGGCCTCGCCCTGCAGGTGGCGGGCCGGGCAGAAGAGGCGATCGACGCCCACACCCGGGATCGTGACCTGTGCCAGGCCGCCGGAGACCGCCACAACGAGGCCATCGCGTGGAACAACCTCGGCAGCGCCCTGCGAAACGCGGGCCGGGCAGAAGAGGCGATCGACGCCCACACCCTGGCCCGTGACCTGTTCCAGGCCACCGGAGACCGCCATCACGAGGCCACAGCTTGGAACAATCTCGGCAACGCCCTGCAGGAGGCAGGCCGGGCAAAGGAGGCGATCGAGGCATACAGCAAGGACCTGGAGATCTGCCGGGAGTTCGAAGACTGGTACGGAGAGGGGCAGACGCTCCACAACCTGGCCCTCGCTCACGAGGACGCCCACCGTCCAGCCGAGGCCCGCGCCGCCTACCTCCGGTCCGCCGACGCCTACACCCGGGCCAACGCCCCCACCGAAGCCGCCCAGGCCCGCGCCCGCGCTGCCGAACAACCGGAATAACTCCCCACCCGAGCCCACCCCCGTAGGCCTCCGGGTGTACTCAGGCGTCAAGCTCCCGGTAGGGGTTGCCCTCCACCGGGGTCACCCGCCAATAGGTCTCGACCATGGCCTTGTACTGCCGATGGGCCGGATTCAGGCCCGTGTGTTTCAGCGCCCGGACCTCCACAGGCTCAGGGGAATCGTCCGACGCCGGCGCCTCTGCCCCGCACGCCATGCACAGGGCGGAATAGATGGCCCGCGGGGCACCCTCACCGGTTTCCGGACCCAACGCCCATTCAACCGCTTTGATGATCGAGCGCGTCACAGTTCCCCCCGACTCCGCCTGTTCACTTCCGCCACTTGGGCGCGCAGCCTCGCATCCGTCCTCGCCCGGCAACGCGGGCAGGCGCAAGGCGGGAACCTGTCGAAGAGTTCCGGTACATCGGCAGGTTTGACGGTCCGCAACGGCCGGACCTGAGTACGGACGCCTGTTCGCGGGTTGATCCGGTAGACCTCGATCGTCATCGTCACCGGGCATCACCCCAGGAATTCACCCAGGGTCCCGCCCATGCCTGAGCGTCCGTGCGGTCGGTCCTGGCCGAAACGCCCAGATGTGCCACGTAGGGCCGGACAAGTACGCCCGTCGGCTCCCAGGCTTCCTCCGTCTCCCCGTCACGGAGCAACTGCGTCCGCGTCTGCGGTGGCGTCGGGCGCCCTCTCATGTGGAGCCGATGCACGGCGACCAGTCGAGCACCCAACACACATGGGGACAGAGGGAATTGCAACCTCCGGGGCGCCACGGAGACCACTGCGCGTCGGCTGTGCCTGCCGGAAGTACGCGGTCCGAACAGAACCGCTCTCAGCCAGTCGAGCAACTGCGTGATAAGCATGGGTCGTCGACGCTCCTCGTAAGCGTTGGCCACGCCCCGGGGCCGTTCGCGCGGTCGCCGGGGTCCTTGCGTCTGCCATGCTGACGTGCCCTCAAGGAGCTTTCGACGCAGGTTTGGCGACATCTGAGACGTTTCAGCGGTAGCGCGGGAAAACGCCCAAACGTCCTCGGGGGAAGTCTTGGACAGCGCGCTGAGATCGGCTATGCAGTCGGCCAATCTGTCGCCCAGGCAGTTAGCGGTACGGGTAGGCGTTTCCGGCAAGACCGTGGAACGGTGGATGGCGGACGCCGAACTGATCCCGCACGCCAGGAACCGGGAAGACGCCTGCAAGGCGTTGGGAGTTGACGAAGAGATGCTGTGGCCGAAAGCGGTGAAGGAACGAATCAAGTCCGGTGGGGACCGCGAGATCATCCACTCCTACCCCTACCGGTCCTCCTGTCCGTCGACGGTCTGGGCCGAACTCGTCGAGAAGTCCACGACGGACATCCTCTTCGCGGGGTACACGAACTACTTCCTCTGGATCGACCAGCCCGCGTTCGTGTCAACCCTGCGTCGGAAGCTCGACAGCGGGTGCCGTGTGCGTTTCCTGCTGGGTGACCCCGACGGCGAGACAACGCGCAACCGCGAGCAGATCGAAGACGTGGCTCTCACTGTTTCCACGCGCATCCGGATCACGCTTGAGCACCTGGGCAAGCTCGGTGCGCATGAGGGCCTGGAAGCACGTTTCTCCGCGGCGAGCGACGCGACCAGTCACGTCTCGCTGTCGGTCTTCCGCTTCGACGACGAGGCGCTTGTCACGCCCCATCTGGCCCGACTGGTCGGGCACGACTCACCTCTGCTGCACCTGCGGAGGTTCGGCGGTACCGGAATGTTCGCCCGGTTCACCGAACATGCCGAAGAGCTGTGGTCAAAGGGAGTGCCGACAGGCCTTCAAGGCTAGAGCGCAAGCGGAATTCTCCTACCAGCGGCGCTACGTTTCAGGCATGAGCACTCACGCCGCCTCCCCCACACCGGAGCGGGCTGGTAAGCGGTCCGTCTCCCTGCCGCAGTCGTTGATCAAGGAGGTCGAGGTCCGGACCGGGAAGTCCGGATTCTCGGCCGTCGTCTCCGAGGCGCTGGAGCAGTGGCTCGCCATGGCCAAGCTGCGCGAGGCCGTCGAGGCCGACGAGCGCGCGTTCGGGCCGGCCGGTGACGAGGCGATGAGGCGGGCGGAATCCGAGTGGTGAGCAAACGCCTCAAGGCCAGGGTGCAGGCCGGAGGCACTCTCGTGCTGGGCGCCCGGGGCCTGTCCCTGTACGTCGACGGTGACGACGGGATGTAAGCCCGGATCAAGTCCGTCGAACAAAAAGCCGCAGGGGGACGCTGTCCGCTCTCACGCCGCCCTGGACCTGCCGGGACAGCCCTCGATCGGCGTCATCACGGTGTGAGTGGGCACGGGTGGCCCCCACCGCTCGACGGCCCGGGGCCCGGCCGCGTGTGCGCGGCCG
>NZ_JBHWHX010000003.1:0-305154 GCF_042732315.1 Streptomyces sp. NPDC059787 | reverse complement strand
GGGCTGAGAGTCAGCCCCTCCGGCGTTTGAGGAGCGGGGTCCGGGGCGGAGCCCCGGGTTCGGGACGGGAAGGGGCGGCGGGGGCGAGGAAAATCAGTCCTCGTCCCGCGGCCGGCCGTCCTCCTCCCGCGGGGGCCGGGCCGACGCTTCCCCCGCCGTCAGATGCTCCAGCACCTCGACCAGCTCCTGGCACGCACGCTCCACCGAGCGCCTGGTGTTGTGCTGCTCGGTGATCACCGCGGAGAGCAGCAGGGAGGTCAGGGCCATCGCCCCGTTGAAGGCCTGGAGGTTGAGCATGGCCTCCACGTCGGACTGGTGCTGGAACGGCCCGATGCGGTCGGCCGCCGCGATGGTGGCCAGGACGGAGGAGAACAGGGCGCACAGCATGCTGCCGGGGAGTTCGAACCGCAGCGCCGCCAGGATCAGCAGCGGGTAGATGACGAACAGCGTACTGGCCGGGCTGAAGGTGGCGAGGGGCACCAGGCAGCCCGCCAGCACCACCAGGCCCACCGCCTCTTTCCACCTCCCCATGTGCGTCGGCACGCGCGCCCGGGGAAGAAGCAGCAGCACCGGAGTGACGAGCAGGACGCCCATCGCGTCACCCGCCCACCAGGCCAGCCACATCCCCCAGACGTTCCTGCCCGGGAGGTCGCCCGTGCCGACGAGGAGGGCGGCGCCGATGGTCGAGCTGATCAGCATGGCCCCGAAGGCGCCGAGGAACACGAGGCTGACACAGTCCCGTAATCGGCTGATATCAGTACGGAAACCCGCTTTGCGCAACAGGAGGTACCCGCACACGGGCGCGGCGGTGTTGCCCACCAGCAGGCCCACCGACGCGAGCCGGAGCGAGGTGAGGTGCATGAGCACGAACAGGGCGCCCAGGGCGATCCCGGCCCAGCAGCGCGGCCCGAGCATCAGCAGGAAGGCGACGGCCACTCCCGTCGGCGGCCAGACGGGGGAGACCACCGCGCCCGCGACGGTCAGCTCGAGGAGCAGTCCCAGCCGTCCCCCCGCGTAGTAGCAGGCGGCGACGGCCAGCGTCTCGAGCACGAAGACAGCCGGTGTACGAAGGTCCTGGCGAGCCACCA
Organism: Streptomyces sp. NPDC059787; assembly: GCF_042732315.1. Classification (NCBI taxonomy): domain Bacteria; kingdom Bacillati; phylum Actinomycetota; class Actinomycetes; order Kitasatosporales; family Streptomycetaceae; genus Streptomyces; species Streptomyces sp. NPDC059787. The sequence goes on along the minus strand of NZ_JBHWHX010000003.1, from coordinate 304,066 downwards.
CACAAGCCATCAGACACCGAGGCCGCCGCGTCGGCGAGGTGGGACGCGCGGGACTGCGGCCCTATGGCCGAGTGGCCGGTCCGTCGTGCCCGAGCACCATGACGGCCGCGTCGTCGTCGTGCCCCACCCGCTCCGCCTGCTTGATCAGGGCGGCGGCGAGCGCGTCCGTGTCCATGCGCGCGACCGCGGCGACGCCCGCCAGCCGCACCACCTGGTCCAGCCCTTCGTCGAGCCGCATGGACGGTCCCTCCACCACCCCGTCGGTGAGCATCACGAACACCCCGCCCGTGTCCAGCCGGTAACGGGTGACGGGATAGACCGCCCCGGACAGGATCCCCAGCGGGGGGCCTCCCTCGTCCTCGGTCACCCCGGACCGGCCGTCCGCGGTGGCCCACACGCACGGCAGATGCCCGGCCCGCGCGCTCTCCAGCAGCCGGGTGGCCGGATCGAGCCGCATGAAGGTGCAGGTGGCGAAGAGATCCGAGCTGAGGGACAGCAGCAGTTCATTGGTCCGGGCGAGGAGCTCGCCCGGTTCGCTGTCGACGGAGGCGAGCGCCCGGAGCCCGACCCGGACCTGCCCCATGAAGGCGGCCGCCTCGATGTTGTGCCCCTGGACGTCGCCGATCGACAGGCCGATCCGGCCGTCGGGCATGGTGAAGGCGTCGTACCAGTCACCGCCGACATTGAGGCCCTGGTACGCGGGCGCGTACCGCACGGCCAGCCGCACACCGTCGGCGGCGGGCAGTCCCCTCGGCAGCATGCCGCGCTGCAGGGCGATGGCCAGCTCGACCCGGGAGCGCTGCACCTCCGCCTGCGCACGCGCCTGTGCCGTCAGCGTCCTGAGCCTGACCAGAAGCTCGTCGCCGTCGTCCGTGGAGCCGGTGCGGGACATGGATCACTCACTCGGACGAGGGCACCCGCGCGCGTGGTGGCCGCCCTCGGTGGACAAAGCTCTCATCCATACATGCAAAGGATGATAGTCAGAAGCGGTTCGGCCGGGCCAGTCCATGTCTAGGCTGTGTCCATGGAGCAGCGGGAGATCATGCAGCGGGGTGTGGGGATCCTGACCGAGGCCCTCGAGATGCGACGGCGGCTCCGTACGGATCCGGACGCCGATGTGGCGGGGAGCGGAGCCGTCGCCCAGCTCCTGGAGGAGATGCTGCCGCGGATCCAGCTGCCGGCCGACGCGAGCGCGCGCGAGGTGGCGGAGATCGTCACCGAGAAGCTGGGCCCCGCCATCGTGCAGATCACCTCCGCGCTCACCTTCGCCTTCGTCCAGCTCGCCGAGATCCACGACGAGGGCCGCACCGACGTCTCCTCCGCCGACGTCCTGCGCTCCATCTCCCTGCACTACGAGGCGGGCGGCAAGGGGTAGTTCCGGGGCGAAGGGGCCGGGGAGCCATGGGGTGGTGCCGCGGTCCGCGGCTTCTCGCGGGAGGTCCGAAGCGGACGGGTGACGCGCGCCCTTGACGTCGTACGCGCCAGTAGCGATCCTCCCCCCATAGCTTTGCACCGGTCATGACAACTCCGCGACGGAGGGACGTGCGTAATGACCACGTACCGCACCCGACGACACCTCGGGGTCGTATCGCTGCTCCTCCTCGTACTGGCCGCGGCCCTCGTGCCCACGCCCAGTTCCGCCGCCGGCGGCGACTGGTGGGACCCGGTCGCCCGGCCGGCGCCCGACTCCGGGATCGGTGTCACCGGGGAGCCGTTCAAGGGCGCGAACGCCGCGGGGGAGGTGCGCGGGTTCGTCGACGCGCACAACCACATCATGGCCAACGAGGCGTTCGGCGGCCGGCTCATCTGCGGCAAGGCCTTCTCCGCCAAGGGGATCGCCGACGCGCTCAAGGACTGCCCCGAGCACTACCCCGACGGCTCGCTGGCGATCTTCGACTTCATCACGGGCGGCGGTGACGGCAGGCACGACCCGGTCGGCTGGCCCACGTTCGAGGACTGGCCCGCGCACGACTCCCTGACCCACCAGCAGAACTACTACGCCTGGATCGAGCGCGCCTGGCGCGGCGGACAGCGCGTCATGGTCAACGACCTCGTCACCAACGGCGTGATCTGCTCCGTGTACTTCTTCAAGGACCGCAGCTGCGACGAGATGACCTCCATCCGGCTGCAGGCGAAGCTGACGTACGACATGCAGGCCTACGTCGACGGGATGTACGGCGGGCCGGGCAAGGGCTGGTTCCGGATCGTCACCGACAGTGCCCAGGCCCGTGACGTCGTCGCGCAGGGCAAGCTCGCGGTCGTCCTCGGCGTCGAGACCTCGGAACCGTTCGGCTGCAAGCAGGTCCTGGACATCGCGCAGTGCGACAGGGCCGACATCGACGCCGGACTGGACGAGCTGTACGCACTCGGCGTGCGCAGCATGTTCCTGTGCCACAAGTTCGACAACGCGCTGTGCGGGGTGCGCTTCGACGAGGGCGCGCTCGGCACCGCGATCAACGTCGGGCAGTTCCTGTCCACCGGCACCTTCTGGCAGACCGAGAAGTGCACCGGTCCGCAGGCCGACAACCCGATCGGGCTCGCCTCCGCGCCCGGAGCCGAGAAGGAGCTTCCCGCGGGCGTCGAGGTCCCGTCGTACGACGAGGACGCCCGGTGCAACGTCCGCGGGCTCACCGAACTCGGCGAGTACGCCGTCCGCGGCATGATGGAACGCAACATGATGCTCGAGATCGACCACATGAGCGTCAAGGCCACCGGGCGGGTGCTCGACATCTTCGAGGCCGCGTCCTACCCCGGCGTGATCTCGTCGCACAGCTGGATGGACCTGGACTGGACCGAGCGGGTCTACGGCCTCGGCGGGTTCGCCGCCCAGTACATGCACGGCTCGGAGGGCTTCGTCGCCGAGGCGGACCGCACCGAGGCGCTGCGCGACGAGTACGGCGTCGGCTACGGCTACGGCACGGACATGAACGGCGTCGGCGGCTGGCCGGCCCCGCGCGGCGCGGACGCGCCCGACGCGGTCACCTACCCCTTCCGCAGTGTCGACGGCGGCTCCGTGCTCGACCGGCAGACCACCGGCGAACGCACCTGGGACCTGAACACCGACGGAGCCGCGCACTACGGCCTGGTCCCCGACTGGATCGAGGACATCCGGCGCGTCGGCGGGCAGCACGTGGTGGACGACCTCTTCAAGGGCGCCGAGTCCTACCTCGACACCTGGGGCGCCTCCGAACAGCACCGGGCCGGGGTGAACCTCGCCGACGGCGCCCCGGCCACGGCCAGTTCGGCGGAGTGGAACCCGTTCACCAGCTACGCGCCCGACCGGGCCGTGGACGGCGACCGGGGCACCCGCTGGGCCAGTGACTGGAGCGACGACCAGTGGCTCCGCGTCGACCTCGGCGCCACCCGCCAGGTCGGGCGCGTCACCCTGGACTGGGAACGCGCGTACGGCACGTCGTACCGCGTCGACCTCTCCACCGACGGCACGAACTGGCGCACCGCCTGGTCCACCACCTCCGGCGACGGAGGCCTGGACACAGCTGTGTTCACCCCCGCGCCGGCCCGCCACCTCCGTGTGCAGTTCCTGGACCGGGGGACCGAGTGGGGGTACTCGATCCGCGAGGTCGGTGTCCACGGCCGCTGACGCGGAGCTCAACCACCCTGTGACAGAACCCCGTCGACGAGCTCGCGCACCGCGTCGAGCGCCGTGGCCCGGTCGGCGGGGACGAGTCCGATGCGGGTACGGCGGTCGAGGACGTCCTCCTCGTCGAGCGCACCCTCGTGGCGCAGGGACCAGAGCAGCTCGGCGCCGGTGACCGGATACCCGGGCAGCACCGGTTCGCCCAGCCGGGCGTCCCGCGCGCCGAGCGCGTGCACGGCCGGTGCCTCGGTGCCGTACCGCCGGACGAGACGGCGGGGCGCGGGCAGTCCGGCGAGGACGTGCGGCGGCGCGGCGCCCACCAGGGGCAGGGACGCGGTGGGGGACGGGCCGGCCGGCAGCCCCCGGACGCGGACGGCGGTGTCGACGGCGTCCTCGGCCATCCGCCGGTAGGTGGTGAGCTTGCCGCCGACGACGGTGACGACGCCCTCGGACGAGGTGAGCACCGCGTGGCGCCGGGAGAGGTCGGCGGTCCTCGGCGCCGTACCGGAGTGTGCCGCCGTCGTGTCCAGCAGGGGGCGCAGGCCGGCGAAGGCGCCTGCCACGTCGGCACGGCGGACCGGCGCGTGCAGGACGGAGCACAGGACGTCGAGGAGGAAGCCGATGTCCGCCTCGGGCGCCCGGGGGACGTCGGGGATGTCGCCGTCCACGGGTTCGTCGGTGAGACCGACGTAGACCCGGCCGTCGTCCTGGGGCAGCACGAGGACGAAGCGGTTGCTCTCCCCGGGGATCGGGATGTGCAGCCCCGCGGGCAGAGGACCGAGGCTTTCCGGGCGCAGGACGAGGTGGGTGCCCCGGGAGGGCCGGATCCGGACGCCGTCGACGAGGCCGCCCGCCCAGACACCGGACGCGTTGACCACCGCGCGGGCGCGGATCTCGCCCTCCTCGCCGGTGAGTTCGTCACGGACGCGGGCGCCCGTCGAGGTCAGCTCCAGGGCCCGGACCCGGGTCAGGATCCGCGCGCCGCGCGCCGCGGCCGTACGGGCGAGGGCGGTCACCAGACGGGCGTCGTCGGTGAGCCGGCCGTCCCAGGACAGCAGGCCGCCGCGCAGACCGTCGCGCCGCAGCGCGGGCGAGAGGTGAAGGGTCTCCACCGCGGAGAGCCGGCGCGGCGGGGGCAGGGTGGTCCGTGCCGTGCGGGCGGCCAGGCGCAGTGTGTCGCCGGCCCGGAACCCCGCCCGTGCCAGGGCGGCCTGACCGCGCGAGACCAGCGGGGTGAGGGGCAGCACGAACGGCTGGGCCCCTACGAGGTGGGGTGCGGTGCGCTCCATCAGCACCCCGCGTTCGACCGCGCTCTCGTGGGCGACGTCGAGCCGTCCGGAGGCGAGGTAGCGCAGCCCGCCGTGGATGAGCTTGCTGCTGAACCGGGACGTGCCGAAGGCCAGGTCGTGGGCGTCGACGGCGACCACGCCCAGCCCGCGCGCGGCGGCGTCCAGCGCCGCCCCCGCGCCGGTGGCGCCGAGGCCGACGACCAGCACGTCGACGACGGGGCCGCCGACGGAGTCGGCCAGTTCACGCGCGCGCCGGCCGGCGGACAGGGACGAGGCGGAGGCGGGGCCACCGGGGGAGTTCATGGCGTGAGGGTCCTCTCCAGGATGTCGCGCAGCTCGCCGAGGAACGCCTCGGGGGCGAGCTCGGGGTCGTCCTCGTCGGTCATGGTCCGCAGGGACAGGGTGAAGGACTGCACGATCAGCAGCACCGACCGCGCCTGCCGTTCGGGGTGGGCCGCGCGCACCGAGCCGTCGGCGTGCCCCTCGCGCAGGGAGCCGGCCAGCAGTTCCAGCAAGGCCTCCTGGCTCGCCCCGCGACGGTCCAGCACATAGGGCAGGAGCAGCTCGGGGTCCACGTCGAGGATCTTCCGGAAGAGCGGATGGGAGCCGAAGGCGCGGACCGCCGCCACCAGTCCTTCGGTGATCACGTCGCGGGCGGGCGCCCCCGGTCCGCGCTCGGGGAGGGCCCCGGTGGCCACCGCGATCCACTCCCGGGTCATCAGGTCGCCGACCAGCGACCGCACATCGGGCCACCGCCGGTACAGCGTCATCCGGGAGACCCCGGCGCGGCGGGCCACGTCGGTGAGCGTGGTGCGGCGGACCCCGACGGCCAGGACGCAGTCCCGCACCGCGTCGAGCACCGCGTCGTTGTCCGAACCGCCGGAACCGTTGTGACGAATAGGCGTCATGTGTCACAGTGTAACGCCACGGCGGCCGTCGGACGACCTCGACGGCCCCGCTCATTCCGACCGACCGGTGAGGACGACAGCCATGGACATGCTGTGGAGCGGCTGGGGGGACCCGGCCGAGGCGACGCCGCTGCCCGGCACGGTGATCGGGCTGTTGCGCGATCTGCTCGGCGTCAGGCCGCGGGAGGCCGGGCCCGTCGCCATCGAGGACCTGACCGTCCCGGAGAGTCCGCTGGCGCCCGCCGCACGCCGCGCCCTGGTCGAGGCCCTGGGCGACGAGGCCCACGTCCGCACCGACGCCGGGACGCGCATCCGGCACACGCGCGGCAAGTCCACCCCCGACCTGCTGCGCATCCGCGAGGGTGACCTCGCCGCCGTCCCGGCCGCCGTACTCCTGCCCGGCGGTCACGAGGAGGTGCTCGCCGTCCTGCGGGTGTGCGCCGAACACGGCCTGCCGCTGGTGCCGTTCGGCGGCGGCACCTCCGTCGTCGGCGGCCTCGCCCCGGAATCGCGCGGCGCCTTCGCCGCCCTGGACCTGCGGCGCATGGACGGCCTGCTCGCCCTCGACCCGGTCTCCCGCACCGCCACCCTGGGGCCCGGTCTGCGCGCCCCGCGGGCCGAGGCGCTGCTCGCCGAACACGGCTTCACCCTCGGCCACTTCCCCCAGTCCTACGAGTGGGCCACCATCGGCGGCTTCGCCGCCACCCGCTCCAGCGGCCAGGCCTCCGCCGGCTACGGCCGCTTCGACGAGATGGTGCTCTCCCTCACCCTCGCCACCCCCGAGGGCACCCTCGACACCGGCCGCGCCCCGCGTTCGGCCGCCGGACCCGACCTGCGCCAGCTGGTCCTCGGCTCGGAGGGCGCGTTCGGCGTCATCACCTCCGTGACCGTACGCGTCCGGCCCGTCCCACGGGCCCGCGTCCACGAGGGCTGGCACTTCCCCACGTTCGAGGAGGGGACCACCGCCCTGCGCCGGCTCGCCCAGGACGGACCGCGGCCCACCGTGCTGCGCCTGTCCGACGAGACCGAGACGCTGATCGGTCTGGCGAACCCGGACGCGATCGGCTCCGGCGCACCACAGGCCACCGGCTGCACGGCGATCGCGGGGTACGAAGGCACGGAGGAGGACACGGAGTACCGCAGGGAGCGCGCCGCGGCGGTCCTGAGCGCGTGCGGCGGTACCCCCCTGGGCGAGGAGCCGGGCCGGCGCTGGGTACACGGCCGCTACTCGGCCCCGTACCTGCGCGACGCGCTCCTGGACGCCGGGGCCTTCGCCGAGACGCTGGAGACGGCGGCCTTCTGGTCCCGCGTCCCCAGGCTGTACGCCTCCGTCCGCGACGCGCTCACCGCCACCCTCACCGAGGCCGGCACCCCGCCGCTGGTCATGTGCCACATCTCCCACGTCTACGAGAACGGCGCCTCGCTCTACTTCACCGTGGTCTCCGCCCAGGGCGAGGACCCCGTGGCGGACTGGACCCGCGCCAAGCACGCCGCGGGCGAGGCGATCCTCGCCGCCGGCGGCACGATCAGCCACCACCACGGGGTGGGCACCGACCACCGGGACTGGTACGTCCGTGAGGCGGGCCCGCTCGGTGTCGACGCCCTGCGCGCCGTGAAGCGGCGACTGGATCCGGCGGGGCTGCTCAACCCCGGCGTCCTGCTGCCCGCCGACTGACCAGGAACCCCTGACCGCCCGTCCTCCCCATTCCGTCGGCCCGCCCGGAGGCACCCCGATGCGCCAGTTCACCGCCGTCGTCAACCCCACCGCGGGCGCGGCCACCGGAGCGGCGGCCCTGCTCGCCCTGGCCCGGCACCTCCGCGAGGAGGGCGCCGACCTGCGGACCGAGTACAGCCACAGCCTGGCCCACGCGCGTGAACTGGCCCGCGAGGCCGGACGGCGGGGGCGGATCGTCCTCGCCGTCGGCGGGGACGGCATCGCGGGAGGTGTCGGCGGCGCCCTCAGCGGAACGGGCGCGACGCTCGGCCTCGTCCCGGCCGGCCGGGGCAACGACTTCGCCCGCGCGCTGGGACTGCCCCGGGACCCGGCGGACCTGGCCCGCATCCTGCTCCACGGCGAGCCGCGGCAGGTCGACACGATCGAGGTCACCTCGGCCGTCCACGACCGCACCGTCGTCCTCGGCAGCGTGTACGCCGGGGTGGACGCGCTCGCCAACCGCCACGCCAACCGGTCCCGGCTGCTCAAGGGCTCCGCGTCCTACTACGCGGGCGGCCTGCGGGCCGTCACCACCTGGCGGCCCGCCCGCTACCGGGTCACCGTCGACGGCGAGGAGCACCCGCACACCGGGTACACGGTGGTGGCCGCCAACTCCGGCCACTACGGCTCCGGCCGCGTCATCGCCCCCGGCGCCCGCGTGGACGACGGACTGCTGGACGTCGTCATGATCCGTCAGGCGCCCCGGCGGCTGTTCTTCGCCCTGATGAACGAACTCGGGGCCGGCACCCACGTCCGCCGGCCCCAGGTGCGGATCCTGCGGGGGAAGGAGATCCGCATCGAGGCCGACCGGGAGATCCCCTACGGCGCCGACGGGGAGGTCGACGCCGTCCTCCCCGTCACGGCCAGGGTCCTGCCCGGAGCCCTGAGCGTCCTGTACTGACCGCCGCTCAGGACCGGGTGCCGTGGTAGCGCCGGGCCAGCCGTGCGAGCGCCACCGCGCCGAGCAACAGCCCGAAGTCGCGCAGCGCGATGTCGTAGTAGCCGGACAGCGTGAGCAGGTTGACGATGATCCCCGCGAGCCAGCCGGCGACCAGCCAGCCCCCGAAGCGCGGCGCGATGCCCACGACGACGCCGGCCACGATCTCGACCACCCCCACCGCGTACATCGCCGCCTGCGCGCTGCCCGGGACGATGCCGTCGATCCACGGTGCGAGGTAGGCGGGCCAGTCGACGAGGAGGTTCGCGAACTTGTCCAGTCCGAACAGGACCGGCGCCACGGTGAAGCCGGTGCGCAGGATGACGAACGCCTGGTAGCCGGGGTCGGTGAGGGCGGCCCGCCGAGGCGTGACCGACGTGCCGCTCGTGGTTGTGGAGGCCATGGCCTGCACCCTTCTTCTAAAGGCAACTCTCATTAACGATAGAAGCGCCGATCCTCTCTTTAGTCAATGGCTGTTGCTTTTACACTGGTGTTCGTGGACGACACGGGAGAAGTACGCGACAGGGACGGCTCGGCCATCTCGGCCATCGCCGCCCTCGACGAGCCCACCCGCCGGCGGCTCTACGACTACGTGGTGGGCCGGCGCCACCCGGTCGGCCGGGACGAGGCGGCCGAGGCGCTCGGACTGGCCCGGCAGACCGCGGCCTTCCACCTGGACCGGCTGGCCGCGGAGCACCTGCTCGACGTGCTCCACGTCCGGCGCAGCGGACGCAGCGGTCCGGGCGCGGGCCGCCCGGCCAAGCTCTACCGCCGCTCGGCCGCGCAGATCGCCGTCAGCCTCCCGGACCGGCGCTACGAACTCGCCGGCCGGCTGCTGGCCCGGGCCGTGGAGGAATCCGCCGCCGGCGGGGAACCCGTACGCGACGTACTGCACCGCAGGGCGCGGGAGCTGGGCGTACGACTGGGGACGGACGGCGACGGGAGGGAGGTCCTCCGCGTGCTGGAGCGGTACGGCTTCGAGCCGCGCCACGACGGCGGGTCCGTCGTCCTGGGCAACTGCCCCTTCCACGCACTGGCCCGCGCCCACACGCAGACGGTGTGCGGCATGAACCTGCACCTGATGCGCGGAGTCCTCGAAGGGCTCGGTGGAACGGGATTCGAGGCCCGCCTGGCGCCGGAACCGGGCCGGTGCTGCGTCCGCCTGGAGCCCGCCGCCTGACCCGGCCGCCAGGAGGAACCCCCATGACCCCGCGCGAGTTGTCGACCTTCGGCCACGGCACCGCGGACCGGGAAGCGCTGACCGCGCTGCTGCGCGACGCGGGGATCTCCGCCGTCGTGGACGTGCGGATCGGCCCCGGCAGCCGCCGCGACCCCGACCTGGCACGGACCCGGCTGGCCGCATGGCTCCCCGGGGCCGGCATCGCCTACCGCTGGGAACGGGACCTGGGCGGCTTCCGCAAACCACCGCCCGACTCGCCCGACACGGTCTGGCGCAACGACTCCTTCCGCGGCTACGCCGCCCACACCCGCACCCCCGAGTTCGTCACCGCGATGGACACCCTGCTGGAACAGGCCGCCCGCGAGCCGACCGCGGTGATGTGCGGCGAATCCGTGTGGTGGCGGTGCCACCGGCGGCTCATCGCCGACTTCGCCCTTCTCGCCCGCCAGGTGCCGGTGCGTCACCTGATGCACGACGGACGCCACACGCGGCACAGTCCCACACCGGGCGCACGCCTGCGCGACGACGGACTGCTCGTCTACGACGACACCGCCGCCGCCTCGGGGTAGCCGGCGCGGCACAACCGGGGAGCCACCCACCGTTACCGGACACGACCCAAGACTGGACCCGTTCGTTCTCTGGAATTATTCGTGTCTGGGCCTATAGGTTCGGCCCATGACCGCATCCCGGCCGTCGACCGCGGCCGAGGAGCTCCGCGGTGCGGGCCTGCGCGCGACGGCGGCCCGCGTCGCCCTCCTCGAAACCGTCCGCCAGGGCGGCCACCTCGGAGTCGAGGCGATCGCCTCCGAAGTGCGCCGGCGCATAGGGCGGGTCTCCCTGCAGGCGGTGTACGAAGCGCTCAACGCGCTCACCGAGGCGGGGCTGGTGCGCCGTATCGCCCCGGCCGGCGGCCCCGCCCGGTACGGGGGACGCGTCGGGGACAACCACCACCATCTGGTGTGCCGTTCCTGCGGTGTCGTCGCCGATGTCGACTGCGCGGTCGGCGAGGCGCCCTGTCTGACCGCGTCCGACGCCCACGGCTTCGTGATCGACGAGACCGAGGTCGTCTTCTGGGGCCTGTGCCCCGGCTGTTCCACCTCCCGCAGCAGCTGAACTGCGCGAACGTTTCCGCCCGGAAGGACTCCCATGACCGAGAACCACGACGCGATCGTCACCGAACCCAAGACGGAGGAGGCGGGTGGCTGCCCGGTCGCGCACGGGCGCGCCCCGCACCCCACCCAGGGCGGCGGAAACCGCCAGTGGTGGCCCGAGCGCCTCAACCTGAAGATCCTCGCCAAGAACCCGGCCGTGGCGAACCCGCTCGGCGAGGACTTCGACTACGCCGAGGCGTTCTCGGCCCTCGACCTTCCGGCGGTGAAGCGGGACATCGCCGAGGTGCTGACCACCTCGCAGGACTGGTGGCCGGCCGACTTCGGCCACTACGGCCCGCTCATCGTCCGGATGGCCTGGCACAGCGCGGGCACCTACCGCGTCAGCGACGGCCGCGGCGGTGCCGGGGCCGGCCAGCAGCGCTTCGCCCCGCTCAACAGCTGGCCGGACAACGCCAACCTCGACAAGGCCCGGCGGCTGCTGTGGCCGGTCAAGAAGAAGTACGGCAAGAGCCTGTCCTGGGCCGACCTGCTGATCCTCTCCGGCAACGTGGCCCTGGAGTCCATGGGCTTCACGACCTTCGGCTTCGCCGGCGGCCGTGCCGACGTCTGGGAGCCGGAGGAGGACGTCTACTGGGGGCCCGAGTCCACCTGGCTCGGCGACGAGCGCTACACCGGCGACCGTGAGCTGGAGAGCCCGCTCGGCGCCGTCCAGATGGGTCTCATCTACGTCAACCCGGAGGGTCCCAACGGCAATCCGGACCCGATCGCCTCGGCCCGCGACATACGCGAGACGTTCCGCCGCATGGCGATGAACGACGAGGAGACCGTCGCCCTGATCGCGGGCGGCCACACCTTCGGCAAGACCCACGGCGCCGGCCCGGCCGAGCACGTCGGCGACGACCCCGAGGCCGCCGGCCTCGAGGAGCAGGGCCTGGGCTGGAAGAGCACCTTCGGCACCGGCAAGGGCGGTGACACGATCACCAGCGGTCTCGAGGTGACGTGGACCAACACGCCGACGACCTGGGACAACAGCTTCTTCGAGATCCTCTTCGGCTACGAGTGGGAGCTGTTCGAGAGCCCCGCCGGAGCCCACCAGTGGCGGCCGAAGGACGGCGCGGGGGCCGGCACCGTGCCCGACGCCCACGACCCGTCGAAGAGCCACCAGCCGACGATGCTGACCACGGACCTCGCGCTCCGCTTCGACCCGGTCTACGGCCCGATCTCGCGGCGCTTCCTGGAGAACCCGGACGAGTTCGCGGACGCCTTCGCCCGCGCCTGGTACAAGCTCACCCACCGCGACATGGGTCCGAAGTCGCTGTACCTCGGTCCGGAGGTGCCCTCCGAGACCCTGCTGTGGCAGGACCCGCTGCCGGAGCGCACGTACGACCTGATCGACGCCGCGGACGTGGCCGCCCTCAAGGAGCGGATCCTCGCCTCGGGCCTGTCGGTGTCCGAGCTGGTGTCGACGGCGTGGGCGTCGGCCTCGTCCTTCCGCGGCAGCGACAAGCGCGGCGGCGCCGACGGCGCGCGCGTCCGCCTGGAGCCGCAGCGCGGCTGGGAGGCCAACGACCCCGACCGGCTGGCGACGGTGCTGCGCACCCTGGAGGGCGTCCAGGAGTCCTTCAACTCCGCGCAGACCGGCGGCAAGGGGGTCTCGCTCGCCGACCTGATCGTGCTGGCCGGCGCCGCGGGCGTCGAGAAGGCCGCCAAGGACGCCGGCTTCGACATCGAGGTGCCGTTCACGCCGGGCCGCGTGGACGCCTCGCAGGAGCAGACGGACACGGAGTCGTTCTCCGCCCTCGAGCCGACCGCCGACGGCTTCCGCAACTACCTCGGCAAGGGCAACCGCCTGCCCGCCGAGTTCCTGCTGCTGGACAAGGCCAACCTGCTGACCCTGAGCGCCCCCGAGATGACCGTCCTCGTCGGCGGTCTGCGGGTCCTGGGCGCGACCCACCAGCAGTCCTCGCTCGGCGTGCTCACCACGGCCCCCGGCACCCTGACCAACGACTTCTTCGTCAACCTGCTCGACCTGGGCACGACGTGGAAGTCGACGTCCGAGGACCAGACCACGTTCGAGGGCCGCGACGCGGCCACCGGAGAGGTCAGGTGGACCGGCACCCGTGCCGACCTCGTGTTCGGATCGAACTCCGAACTGCGCGCGCTCGCGGAGGTCTACGCGAGCGACGACGCCAAGGAGAAGTTCGTGCGGGACTTCGTCAAGGCGTGGGACAAGGTCATGAACCTCGACCGGTTCGACCTCGTCTGATCCCTCCGCCCCGCTGATCCGGGCCGGCCCTCCGGGGGCCGGCCCGGACGCGCGTCGGCCCCGGGATGCGGGCGGGCCACCGTGCCACCAGGCTGGAACCGAGCCGACCGCCACCTGAAGGAGGCGCCTGGGATGGGCAAGGGCAGCGACCGCGGGAAGAAGGACCTCCACCAGGGCGACGAGGTCGCCTGGAGCAGCCACGGCAGCGAGACGACGGGCAAGGTCGAGAAGGAGATCACCGAGCGCACCGAGGCGGCCGGGCGCACGGTCGCCGCCTCCGAGGAGGAACCGCAGTACGAGGTGCGCAGCGACAAGTCGGGCAAGCCGGCGGTCCACAAGCCCTCCGCGCTCAAGAAGAGGAAGTGAGCGCCGTGGAGGCGGACCGCGAGGACGAGACCTGGAACGAGTTCCGCGAGCTGGTCAACATGAAGCCGGCCGACCTCGAGAAGTGGCTCGGCACGGAGGAGTCCCGCAGCGCGGGTCAGCACGCGGACGGCGGTGAGTCGACCGGTCACGCGTCCGGCCGCCGTATCGTCGGCATCCTCCGTACCGGGAGGAAGGACCTCTCCGACGACGACTACGCGCACATGCGCAAGGTGGTCGGCTACATCCGCCGCCATCTCGCCCAGCGCCCGTCCGGCGACGTACGCGACACGCGCTGGCGCCACTCGCTGATGAACTGGGGCCACGACCCGCTCGGCGACGCGTCCTGACACCACCGCCCACGGACCCCCCGGGGGCCGTACGCCCGTGCGAGGTCCATCCCGCCAGGGTCGGCCGGTGAACACAACCACCGTGCACCGCCACGGTGTTGTCCTCACCGCACTCACCACGGCGGCCACCGCCGTGTGCGGCGGACATCGACAGCGGCGCGACGCACCGGCACGGCACACGTCGTCGGAAGGACCGGGAGCGGACTCACGGGAGGACGTCGCGCATGCCGGCTCGTGGGACGGGCACGACATCACGGAGGCGGTCCACCCGACCCTCGCCCACTGCCCGCACCGCATCGACGGCCGTATGTGGGGCCCGCAGGTGTGACGTCGGGGAAACGGGCCATCAATGAGGGGAGCAGAGCCACTCGACGCGAGGAGTGTCCGCGCATGGGAACCGTCGTCCACGTCCCGCAGACCCGGGACATGATCGGAGAGGAACTCTCCGGAGACGAGGCGTTCGCCGCGCTGCGGCACTACGGGGGCCTGCGGCTGCTGACCGACTCCTTCTCCCGCTTCCGCTACGCGGACGGCTTCTCCAACGCGCGGGCGCTCGCCTTCCAGGTCGTCCTCGGCCTGGTGCCGTTCACCGTGGCGCTGGTCGGCCTGGCGACCTCCGTGCACACCGAGGGCGTGGGACGGGTCATCGAACTCACCCTCGGCCGGATCGTGCCCGGCGCCAGCGCCGACATCGTCGAGGACGCCTTCGAGGGGACCCGGCGCAGCGCCCACGACGACTTCGGGAGCACGCTGGCGCTCTGGCTCGGCCTGAGCTTCGCCCTGCTGAACCTCGCCTCCGCCATGGGCCAGATCGAGCGGGGCGCCAACCGCATCTACGGGATCGAACGCGACCGCCCCTTCCCCCGCAAGTACGGCAGGGCCGTCCTCCTCGCGCTCACCGCGGGCCTGCCGCTGGTCCTCGGGTTCGTCGTGCTCGTCGCCGGCGACGCGGTGAGCGACGCGGTGGTCGAGGTGACCGGGGGATCCGGCGGCGGCACGAGGTGGTGGACCGTGCTGGAGCTGCCGGTGGGGCTGGCACTGGCGTGGGTCGCCTCGGCGGTGGTCTTCCGCTGGTCGCCCCGGCGGGCCCAGCCCGGCTACACCTGGCTGGCCTTCGGCTCGGCCGTGCATCTGCTGCTGTGGGTCGCGGCGACATGGCTGCTCGCGCTGTACGTCGAGGGCAGCGGGGCGTTCGGCGCCCTGTACGGGCCGCTCACCGCGTTCATCGCGCTGCTGCTGTGGGCGTACCTCACGGCTGTCGCCCTCCTCCTCGGCATCGCGTTCGCGGCCCAGCTCGAAGCGGCGCGCGCAGGTGTCGACGCGGCGGTCCGCCCGGACCCGGGACCGGGCGCCTGACCGGCCGGGACGAACACGCCGGTGGGGAACTTGGGCGTGGCGTATGCGCGTTGTCGGTGTGAGGTTGCACAATGATCGGAAAAGGAGATCAACTCCGGCGCCGCGCTGGGTAGACGGTCTCGTATCCCGGCTCCGGAAAGGTCCTGCTGATGCTCGCCACCGTCGACCGCTCCCACACCCTCATCGCCCTGCCGACCGCGCGCCGCCGACCGGACCACCGTCGTGGCGGGCCGATAACGACCGAGTTCCCGGCCGCCCCTTCCCGGCCGCGCCCCCCGGCCGGCACCACCCGCACCGATGTGCTGCGCATCATCTCCGACCCCCGCACTCCCACGTACGTCACCGAGTACGCCAACGGCCGCCGCAGGTACAGCTACTGGCGCCCGCTCGACTCGGCCACCGGCGCCGGGGGCTGCTACGCCGCCCTGCCCACCGCCGAATGCGACGAGCTGCACGCGGCCGGGCGGATCACCCTCGGCGAGCCCGTCGTGGACCCCAACCGCACGACGTACCGCGTCCGCACCGCCACCCGCGCCCAGTCGGTCACCCGCGCCCAGTCGGCCCCGCGCACCGAACCGGCCCCCCGGGTCCGGCCCGAGCCGGCACGCCCCGTACGGGAGCGCGCCCGCGTGGCCTGACCGGACGGGGCGGCGGGATTCACAAGTGCCGCATCCAGACGTTGGGTTCCCGGTACACGCCCTGGTCGGTGGAGCGGTCGACGTGCAGCAGGGCGAGCCCGTCCGGGATGACGTAGTCGCCCGACTCGGGGAAGACCATCCCGGTCCAGCGTTCCCACTCCGCCACGGTACCGGTCATGATCTGCGAGGCGGGAGCGGCGGCCAGTATCCCGGCGCCGAGCCGCTGACGGGTCCGGATCCAGAGGTCGAGCGCGGTCCCGTCCTCGCGGCGCCACCGCATGAAGGTCTCGATCGGTGTCAGCGGGTACCGCGCCTTCGTCGTCGGCCGGACCGGGGCGACGACCCGGTGCAGACCGGCTTCCCCGGCCCTTCGGTGACGGTGTGACGACCGCTCCGCAGATCACCAGGGTGTCGGCCGCCACCCCCTGCTTCCGGCCCTCGACGGCCCGGACGAGTGCCTCGGTGTAACCGGAGGGGAGCGTCCCGGCCAGCCCGTCCCAGCGGACCGGAACACCCCAGCCGGAGGCGACCGGTGTGCCGTGCTCGTCGACCAGCATGAGGTCCAGGTCGGGGAACCACTCCCGGACCCTTCCTATGTACTCCTTGACCCGCCGGTCGGCCGTGATGAATTCCGGGAATCCCTCGCTGAAGAGCTCCTACGGCTGTTCGTCGGGCCAGGTGCGGGCGTGGGTCCGTTCGAGCTTCCATCGCATCGCCCGTTCATGGCACGCGTGCACCGGTGCCGCTCCCCGACGGCGCCGGACACGCTCACCCGCGACCGCTCCCGAACCGCCACCGCCCGGCTGCCGCGCCCCGGGACGCGGCAGCCGGGCGGTACGAGGGAACCCGCGTCAGGCGATGGACGCCGAAATGATCGCGGACACCGCGAGGTTGCAGGACGCCGTCACCCAGACCGCCGGGTGGGGTTCGGGCTCGACCAGCGTGGCACCCAGCCGCCCCGGGGTGATGAGATCCACCACCAGGAACGCCACGGCCATCATCACCAGCCCCAGCACGCCGAACGCCGCGGTCGACACCAGCCCCTTGCCGAAGTCCTCGTACGTGGTCCAGATCGACGTGAACACGATGCCGCCGATGCCGAGCAGCGAGGAACTCAGCACCACCGAGGCGTTGCGGTTGCGCTCCTGCCAGATCTGCCGGCCGAGCTTTCCGGGCGTCAGCACGTCGACCAGGACGATGCCGAGGACCAGCAGAACCAGGCCGAGTGCGCCGTAGGCGGTGGCCCGGCCGAGTCCGTTGACGATGTCGCTCATGGGGTTGCCGGCTCCGTAGCGTGAGAGATCGTGAATGATCGCGGTCAAGGGCGTGCAAAATGTAGCGCACCCGTTCGACACCCCGGTCCGGCGCCCCGTCATGTCCTCCGGCCGATGTCGTCCGCGCGGGCGACGAAGCGGGCGGCGCCGCCGCTGATCCGGTGGAGGAAGGCGCCGCCGTCCTCGGCGGCGTCGAAGAACTGGCCGCCGGGATCGTAGGAGAACCGGCGCGTGATGCCCTGCCGGGGACGGCGCAGCAGCTCGGAGCGGAGGGCGGAGGGGCCGTCGTCGCCGGCGGCGGCCAGGCCGTGGACGGCGAACCGGGCGGTGCCGTAGGCCTCGGCCGCCCAGGGCGCGGGGGAGCGGCCGTGACGCTCGCGGTGGGCGGCGGCGAAGGCCCGGGTGTGCGGGTCGGCGTCGGCGGCGGCGTAGGCGGTGCCCACCATCCAGCCCTCCGCCTCGGCGAGGAACCGGCCGCCGAGCACCTGTTCCTCCGCGACCCGCGCCCCGCGGTGGCCCGCCTCCCGCAGCGCGCGGGCGATGGAGGCGGCACGCTCCTGGCGCAGCCCGGGGAGCAGCACCGCGCCCCGGGGGCGTAGTCGGGTGGCAACTCGTCTGCATGCAAAGAGAGTTGCTTGTGTCGTCGGCGAGGAGTCATGCCCGCGCGCATCCGGGGCATCAGAAGTCCACCGGACGGACCGAGAAGGAGAACCAGCCATGAGCAGGGGCAGTCGCACCCTCACCGTCATGTACGTCGCCGTCGCCCTCTGGCTCTCCTTCTGCACCGTACGCACCTGGGGCACCGTCCCTCTCTGGACCACCCTCGCGATGGCGGTCGCCTCGCTCGCCCCCGTGATCGGTGTCGTGCGGGAGACCGTCGTCGCCGACGAACGGCGTGCCGTCGCCGTCCTGCGGGAACGGGAGGGGCGCCGGGCCGCGTGGCGCGACGCGGCGGCCGCCGCGCTCGCCCGGGCCGAGGTGGAGGCCGCGTGCTGCGAACGCTGGTGGACGTCGTGCGCGACCGAGCACGACCACGGCTGCGCACACCGGACCTCATGGGGCACGACGGCCTGAACGGGAACCCGGGGAACGGCCCGGGTGTCGCAACCGCCGAATCCTGGTCCGTACCAGGGTCTTGACGCCCTCTTATCTCACTTCTTAAATCAAGTGGTTGCACATTCACCCCCACAACCTCGGTCGGCGCACCCGTACATCCGGGTCGCCGTACGGAAAGGGAGAGCCATGTCCTCTCCGCGCAGACTCCGCAGATGGCTGATCGCCGCCGTGTCCGCCGCGCTGGTCGCGTCCGGTGCGGCAGGGACCGCGAGGGCGGAACCGGCCGATGCCACCGCCGCGGCGGCCGTGACGTTCTCGGACACCTTCGACGGGCCCGCCGGCGCGGCGGTCGACTCCTCGAAGTGGCAGATCGAGACCGGCGACAACGTCAACAACCACGAGCGGCAGTACTATACGTCCGGCAACAAGAACGCCGCCCTGGACGGCCAAGGCCATCTGGTGATCACGGCCCGCAAGGAGAACCCGGCCAACTACCAGTGCTGGTACGGCACCTGCCAGTACACCTCGGCCCGGCTCAACACCTCCGGCAGGTTCACCGCGCAGTACGGGCACGTCGAGGCGCGGATGAAGGTCCCGCGCGGGCAGGGCATGTGGCCCGCGTTCTGGATGCTGGGCACACCGGTCAACTGGCCGGACTCGGGCGAGATCGACATCATGGAGAACGTCGGCTTCGAACCCTCCACGGTGCACGGCACGATCCACGGCCCCGGCTACTCCGGCTCCGGCGGCATCGGCGCCGGCTACACCCTGCCGGGCGGACAGGCCTTCGCGGACGCCTTCCACACCTTCGCCGTCGACTGGGCACCGGACTCGATCACCTGGTCCGTCGACGGCAACGTCTACCAGCGGCGCACCCCCGCCGACCTCGGCGGGAAGCAGTGGGTGTTCAACAAGCCGTACTTCCTGATCCTCAACCTGGCGGTGGGCGGCTACTGGCCCGGTGACCCGGACGGCTCCACCGTCTTCCCGCAGCAACTCGTCGTGGACCACGTGTCGGTGACCACCAGCGGCTCGCCGGCCGGCGGCGCGATCCGCGGCCTGGCCGGCAAGTGCGTCGACGTCGCCGGGGCGAACACCGCCAACGGCACCGCCGTACAGCTCTACGACTGCAACGGCACCTCCGCCCAGAACTGGACCGTGGGCTCCGACGGCACCATCCGCGCCCTCGGCAAGTGCCTGGACGTCGCCTCGGGCGGCACGGCCGACGGTACGCCCGTCCAGTTGTGGGACTGCAACGGCACCGCCGCCCAGAAATGGGTCGTCACCGCCGCACGCGACATCGTCAACCCGCAGGCCGACAAGTGCCTGGACGTGACCGGCAACAACTCCGCCAACGCCACCCGCCTGCAGATCTGGACCTGCACGGGCGCCGCCAACCAGAAGTGGACCGTCGGCTGAACCGACGGTGCCGGACACACCGCTGCCCCGGACCGGCCGGTCCGGGGCAGCGGTGTGTCTCAGCCGGTCACCGCCGGGTTTCGACGGACGTGAACCACGGGTGGACGGGTACGCCGGGCCCCCATGTGCCGGGCCGGCCGCCCGCGTCCTTGGTCACGAAGACGCTCGGCTCGGACGCGGTCACGCCGCCGCCGGCCGAACGCGCCGTGACGAACCACGCACGGGCCGTGCCCGGCGCGAGGTTCTTCCAGGTCACCGAGGCGACCTCACCGGAGTCGACCCTGTCCCTGCCGATGACGCGCACCGGGTCGTACAACGCCAGCGAGTCCGTCCGGAACGACGTGGTGCGGGTGTTGAGGTCCACC
This sequence comes from Streptomyces sp. NPDC059787, assembly GCF_042732315.1. NCBI lineage: Bacteria > Bacillati > Actinomycetota > Actinomycetes > Kitasatosporales > Streptomycetaceae > Streptomyces > Streptomyces sp. NPDC059787. Next base: position 284,241 of record NZ_JBHWHX010000003.1, on the reverse strand, counting down.
GGCAGCACCATGTTGTCCTCGGTGCCGTCGTAGCGGTGGTCCGCGTCGTACTCGGTGGCACCGAACTCGTCGAGCAGCGGCGAGTAGGTGTCCACGGTCAGCTCGGCCCGGTCGACGTCGAACTGGAGCATCCGGAAGAAGCTCGAACCGAACCGGAGCTGGTCGTCGGGCCGGTAGCCGCCCACTTCGGTGAGGCCGAGCCGGTCGGCGGACACGGTGTAGAACTGGTAGTCCGCGAGCAGTTCCACCACACCGTGGGAGACCTCGCCCACCTCGGGCCTCACATTGGTGCCCACCCCGTGCTCGTGACCGGCGAGGATCAGGAACACGTTCGGGTTGTCCTGCACCACCGTCTTGTACAGCATCGACCCGTCGGGCGCGGAGAACGGGGCGCCGCGTCCGTCGGGGCTGCTGCTCGGCGCGAGGTAGTCGTGCGAGAGCAGGATGCCGTTGCGGTCGGGGTGGCGGGCGAAGACGGAGGCGGCCCATGCGGCCTCCTCCTTCGTCACCCCGTACGACAGGCCCACCACGACGAAGTCGACACCGCCGGCGGAGAACAGGTCGTAGTGGTTCTGGTTGTCACCCGGCCGCCAGGGGCCGCCGTACTCGGCGTGCCGCCAGCCCTCGGACAGCGCCTGGTAACGGTCCGGCCCGTAGTACCGGTTGTAGAGCGCGTCCGGCCCGTTCTCGGTGCCCGACTGGTTGTCGTGGTTGCCCGCGATCACACCGTTGGGAATCCCGGCGTCGTCGAGGATCCTCTGCTGCTCGGAGGACACCTCCATCTCGCCCACGACCTGCCGCTGGGTGGCCTCGTCGGCGGGCTTGCGGATGTTGTTCTCGATGATGTCGCCGGTGTGGGCCACGTACGAGATCTTCCGCTCGTCCTTGTTGGCGGCGATCCAGCGCGTGACGTCCCCGTACGCCTTCTCCCACACCGCGCGTTCCGCGGCCGTCTCCTGCTCCACCGCGCCCTCGGAGAGGTACTGGGTGTCGGTGAAGTGGACGATCGAGAAGTCGTACGCGTCCGGGTCGGCGAACCGGTCCGGGGCACCGGCGTCGATGTCGTCGGCGAACGGGTCCTCGCCGGTCACCATGACGTGGACCTGCTGCCGGTCGACGTACGCCCGGTCGACGACCGCCGTCAGCACGGTGTCGCCCTCGGCGGCGCCCCGGGCGCTCGTCAGGACGTCCCACTGCTTCGTCGCGGTGTTCCACACGCGCAGCGCGGCGAGCCGTTCGGGGTCGATGACCCCTTCCCAGCGCAGCACCGGCGCGTCGGTACGGCCCTTCACGCGGACGTCGAACCGCTGGTAGGTGACGTCCTGGGCGGCGGGCGCGTCGAGTGTCCTGCCGTCGGCGGGGGCGAGGCCGGTGGCCTTCACCCGGCGTTCGCCCGGCACCCGCAGCGTCGTGGGGACGGAGTCCGCGGTGCCCTCGTACACCTGCCGCGGCGTGAGGATCTCGGCCTCGGAGAAGGTGGCGCTCACCTCGCCCCCGTCGGGCTCCGCCACCTCGGCCGACAGCCGGACACTGCGGCCCGCGTCGGTGGTGCCGGCCTTCGGGGTGAGGCCCGTGGGGGTGTCCGGGATGCCGGCGGAGGTGAACCTCACTTCACGGGTGCCGGCGTTGCCGAGGCTGTCGGTGCCGGACACCGACAGGGTGTGCTCACCGGCGGACAGGCCGGGACCCACGGCCGTGCCGGGCTCGACCGGCTTCCCGTCGAGCTTCACCTCGGGTCCGTCGACGACGCCGGAGGCGTCCTCCAGCCGTACGTCGAGCACGACCGACGCGGTGATCCGCCGCCCGGCGGCCGGGGTGCTGGCGGCGATCCGGGGCGCCGAGTTGTCGGTGACCAGCGTGCGCGTGGCCGTCCTGCCGGACCGGGACGTCGCGGCCAGGATGTGCTCGCCGTCGTCGACCCGCCGGGTGTCGAGGTCGGCCCGCAGACCCTGGGCGGCGCCCTCGACGAAGAACTCGAGGTCGATCTCGGCCAGCGGGTTGACGTTGTCCCCGCAGTTCCCGTCGCCGAGACCGTACGAGCCCTTGAGCATCCGCCCGGTGGCGGTGCCGCTCGCCGGGGTGAGGGTGATGCCGGAGACGGCGAAGTCGTCGCGGTTGTCCCCGCACGAGGTGGGGAACGTGCCGGCGACGAAGTCGACGGTGTTCCAGCCGGGTTCGAGCCACTCGTTGGGGAAGGTCAGGTCGACGTGCTGTCCGACGAAGTCGCTCTCCAGTACCTGCTTGCGGCCGTTCACCAGGACGTGGTTCCCGTAGCGGGCCTCGATCGAGTTGCCGCCCACGGTGAAGCCGAGGGCGGCGGTCCCGGCGCCGAGGGTGTCGCTGACGTGCACGGCCGGGGCGTCGATCGAGTAGTGCAGCTCGACCTCCCGCAGCCGGGTGTCACCGCTGCCGCAGGAACCGTCGCCCAGGGCGTAGGAGTCCGCGATGTCCCGGCCCGTGACGGTGCCGCCGCCCAGGACGAGTTCGAGGTCCGCGATGTCGAAGTCGTCGCGGTTGTCGCCGCAGCTGTCCCGGTACGCGCTGGTGACGACCTTGACGGTGTTGTCGCCGGGCACCAGATGGCGGGCCGGGATCGCGATCTCCACCCGCTGGTTCACCCAGGTGCCGCCCAGGTCGATCCGCTTGCCGTTGACCAGCAGGTGGTTGCCGTACTTGTCGTCGATCGAGTTCGAGCCGACGTCGAAGGAGAAGGTGGCCGCGCCGCTGCCGAGGTGCGCCTCGGTGACGGGCGCCGCGCCGTCCACGGTCAGCGACCCGACGCCGCCGTCGGTTCCGGCCGGGAGGCTCGCGGACACCGTCTGCCGGCCGGCCACCAGCGTGCCGTCCTCGGGCAGCAGCCGGGGCGCGCCCGCGGGCGCGTTGTTGACGGTCACGTCGTTCTCGACCGTCTTGCCCGACGTGGTGGTCGCGCCGATGACGTGCGTGCCGTTGCGGAGCTTCGTGGTGTCCAGCTCGGCGCGCAGACCGGTGGTGCCCTGCGGGTCGCCCAGGACGAAGAAGGTGAGTGCCGCCTTCGTCCGCAGGGTGGGGTTGGAGCCGCAACTGCCGTCGCCGAAGGAGTAGGTGTACTCGTTCTCCTCGCCGTCGGCCCTCTCGCCGAGCAGCTCCAGGGTGATGTCCGAGAGCACGAAGTCGTCGTGGTTGGTGCCGCACGAGCTCTCGACGGTACCGGCGACGATCTCGATCGTGTTCTCGCCCCTGACCAGGTGCCGGTTCGGTATCTCGATCGTGCCCCGTTCGTTGACGAGGTCGCCGATGTCGGCCCGGTGGTCGCCGTTGACCACGATGTGGTTGTGGTAGCGGGCCTCCGTCGAGTTCGAGCCCACGTCGAAGGTGAGCCGGGACACCCCGGCCGTCCGCTCCGCGTCGACCTCCTTCCCGTCGACCGCCAGCTTCGTCACGGAGTCACCGGCGAGCGTAGGCGTGGCCGCGATGTGCCCGGTGCCCTCCAGATAGGTCCCGTCGCGGGGGACCAGCGTCGGCAGGCTGGTCCCCTCCGCCGAACCGGCCTGCTCCGCGGGCCGCTCCGGGGCGGCCCGGGCCGCCGCCGTGTTCCCGCTCACCAGGAGCAGCGCCGCGAGCGCCACTCCCGTGAGACGCCGTGCCCCGGACCCGCCGTCCGGCCGTCTTCGCCGCTGTCCTGTCCGCATCAGCAGCCGCCCTCCCTGATCGCCGCACGATGAAGGGCACACCGGCAGGTGCGGGCATGCCCATGGCGAATCCTGGGCGGTGCGGGTGAACACGGGTGAAGCAGCCGTGGACGATCAGCGGAAGGAGGTACGCGACCCGGTCAGCGCCTGAACGCCCAGGCGGTCCTCGGCTCCACCGCCCAGCGGAAGACCCGCCGCACCGGCGGTGTGCACAGCGCCGTCACGACCACGGCGGCGACCAGGGTGACCGCGATCCCGCCGAGCGGGCGGTACAGCCAGTCCTGGTCGTACCAGCCCCAGTACTTGCTGACCTGCGCGACGAAACCGTGCAGGAGATAGCCGTACAGCGTGGCCGCGCCGAGCGCCGTGAACCAGGTCCGCCGCCCCGGCACCCAGGCGAGGAAGCAGGCGACGAGGAGCAGCGAGCAACCGAACAGGACCAGGGTCACGGCGGGGCCGTACCAGGCCGGGGCGGACAGTTCCTGCGCGCTGTCCCGGTGGTAGAGCCAGCCGGACGTCACCCGCGGGACCGCCCAGTACGCCACGGCCGACGCCACCGCGAACACCGGCACGGCCAGCATCCGCATCCGGCGGCGGCGCACCATCCGGAAGTGCTCGGGCCGCAGGACGAGACCGAGCACGAAGTACGGCAGGAACTGCAGCACGCGCTGCACGTCGAGGTCCTCGCCGAGCGACGGGGACACCGTCGCCAGCATGGCGACGACGAGCGCGACGGGAACCGGCCACCGCACGAGCTTCCACAGCGGCGTGGTGAGCCGCCACACGAACAACGCCGCCAGGAACCACGTCAGATACAGCGGCTCCAGCAGGGTGATCGGCCGGTCGGGGACACCGTCCGTCCACCGGGTGAAGAGGGTGTACGCCGTCTCGAACACGATGTACGGCAGGACGACGCCGGTGATCAGGCGCTTGACGCGCTCCGGACCGCCGTCGAAACTCCGCGAGTGGTAGCCCGCGACGACGATGAACGCGGGCATGTGGAACGCGTAGACGAGCATGTACAGCGCGCTGACGGTCCGGCTGCCGTCGCGCAGCGGTTCCCAGGCGTGCCCCACCGCGACCAGCACGATCGCCAGGTACTTGGCGTTGTCGAAGAACGCGTCACGCTGCGGCGCCTGCCGGGACGTGTCGTCCTGCTCGGCACGGGGGACGGCGGCGGCGGGGATGCTGGGCGACGACATCCCAGCCGCCTCACCCGTCCCGCGGGTGGCCAAACCTGTGAATCCGTTCGGCCGCTGACCGAGATGCTCCGGTTTCCGCCGTTCCGGCGCCGAGCAGGTCCCGGTGGCTGGACCGCGGGCTGTTCTCCTTTGCTTTTCTTTTGCCGTCCGGGAACATGGTCGCGGCCGCGTCCGTTTGACCGTACGGACCGTGACAGCGACAGAAGAGGTGGCACCAAGTGGCGATGTTCGACCGGCTCAAGGAACAGGCCAGGGCCCTCCAGCAGTCCCAGGGCTCACGGGCGGGGAGCGGGCAGCAGCACGGACACGGCTCCTCCTCGGGCGGCGGCTCCAAGGCCCAGCTGATGGGCCTGTTCAAGTCCCAGCTCGCGTCGGCCAAGGCGGAGCTCAAGAGCGGTGCCTACCGGGACGCCAGCATGGCGATGTGCGCGCTGGTCGCCGCGGCCGACGGACGCGTCGACCCGGCCGAGCGGCAGCGCGTGGAGGAACTGATCGTCTCCAACGAGGTGTTGCAGAACTTCCCGGCGGACCAGCTCCGCAAGCGGTTCAACGAGCACGTGGACCGGCTCACGGCCAACTTCGAGCTGGGCAAGGCCCGGGCGCTGGAGGACATCGCCAAGGCGGCGAAGAAGCCGGTCGAGGCCCGGGCCGTCGTCCAGACCGGCCTCGTCGTCGCCGGGGCCGACGGCAGCTTCGAGCCGGCCGAGCAGTACGCCGTGCGCGACGCCTGCTCGGCCCTCAACCTCTCACCGGCGGAGTTCGGCATCTGACGGCGGCTCGGACAGACCGGCGCCCGATGCCGGGCCGACGGTGTGACCGAGCAGGTGCAGCGGTGCCGCCGTGACCCCGGCTTCCTCCATGGCGTCCCAGTGGGCCCGCGCCACCGCCGCGTCCACCAGACCGTGCACCAGCGGCAGCCGGTCGTCCGAGGCGCGCAGCAGGGACTCGGCGCGGCAGGAGGCCAGCGTTCCCTCGATCCAGGGCTGGGCGAGGTAGCCGGCCGCCGCCGCGGCCGGGAGGTCGTCGGCGACCTCCCGGCCGGTGCTGCCGACGTGCAGCAGCCCGCCGCCCAGGACCAGGACGTCGCTCCGTTCCCGCATACGGGCGAGGGCCCGTCCGGTGTCGAAGCAGTGCGGGAAGGAGTCGTCGACCACCACGGCACCGGGCCGGAGCCGGTCGACGTCGAGCACCGCCGTCGCCCCGCTCACCGCCGTCACCAGCAGATCCGCGGCGTGCACGGCGTCCGGCAGCATCCGCTGTGCCTCGACGACCTCCACCTCGCCGGCCAGCCCGCGCTCCCTCAGCCGGCGGCCGAGCTCCCTCAGCCGCGGCCCGCTGCCGCGCACGTCGCACAGCAGCAGACGCCGGGGCGGACGGGTGGCCGACGACAGCAGCAGCTCCAGTGACGACGCACCGATCGAACCCAGCCCGGCGAACGCCACCTCCAGCTCCGCGAGATCCCGGCCGGTCGCGTCCAGCGCCGCGTGCACGGTCCTGACCACCGACACCACCGTCGCCGCGTGCCCCGTCGTCACCGCCGTCGGGTACCGCCGGTGCCGCAGCACGTCGAAGCCGTATCCGGTCAGCGACGGGATCATCCCGGCGAGGGACACGCAGCGCGCGCCCAGAGATCCGGCCAGCGACACCGCGCGAGCGGTGTGGTCCACCAGACCGGCCTCCCGCCCGAGTTCGTCGGCGAACAGCGGCACGCACACGAAACCCGACCGGCCCAGCGGTGTGCGCACCGTCTCCAGCAGCCGCGGGCCGCCGTCGGGGAACAACAGGGCGCGCACCTCGGCCCGGGGCAGCGCCGCCTCGGGCAGGCCGGCCAGCCGGGCGAGATGCTCCGGCGCCGGCAGATAGCCGACGAGAGCCGCGTCCATCGTCCCCCGCCGCTTCCTCGGCGGGGGCACCACGACCCGGCGGTTCCCGGCCGCCCGCACCAGACGGCCCCGCACCGAGCGGACGAAGCCGTCGAGCGCGGCCGGTGAGAACGCGGCGGCGCTGCCCCGGACCGTGACCCGCAGCCCGTCACCGTCCGGCCGTACCGCCATGAACAGGTCCGTCGCCGACGACGGCGGCAGGAACACGCTGTCCTCCGCCTCCCACGACACCCGCAGCGCGGCGTCGTCCCGCGGGGCCAGCGCGGCGAAGTCGAGGTGGGTGAAGAAGAACTGCGACGTCACGGGCAGACCGTCGGCGTGCCGGGGCACCACGTCCTCATGGGCGCGCGCCTCCTCCGCCTCCGCCACGATCCGGCGCAGCGCGTCACCGAACTCCCCCTCCGTGAGGGGCGCGTCGGCGGCGCCGGCCGGCCGCACGGGCACGGCGCCGGCGAACGGCCCGAAGACCCGGTGCGCGTCGGGCAGCGCACCGTCCCGGCCGCTGACCGCCAGGCCCACGACCAGATCCGGCCGGCCCGTCACCGCCGTCAGCTCCTGGTAGTAGGCGGTCAGCAGCGGGGCGTACAGCGTGGTCCGCGCGGCCGAGGCGACCTCGCGCAGGGCGGCCGTCAGTGTCGCGTCGAGCGTGAACCCGGCCGACTCGAAACGGTGGTCGCCGCCCGCGGCGGCGGTACGCAGCACCGGCGGCCGGTACGGGGCGTTCAGCCGGCCGGTCCGGGCCCGGTGCTCCGCCGTGGCCGGTGTGCCGGCGGCGGACCCGGCCACCGCCAGGGCGTGGTCGCGGAAACCGGACCGCGGCGCCGGCAGTCCGGGCGCGGCACCGCCGGCCAGCCGGTCGTACACCTCGACGAGTTCCCGTATCAGCAGCGCCGAACTGTAACCGTCACCGATGAGATGGTGCGCGTGCACCAGCAGGACGTGCTCCCGCGGCTCCAGGGTGAGCACCCGCAGGCGTGTCAACGGCCACGCCCAGGGTTCCAGACGCCGCTCCGCCTCGGTCGCGGCCCGCTCGTCCACCTCGGAGGGCCCGGCGACCGTCTCGAAGCCGACCGGCAGCCGCAGCGACCGGGGCAGCTCCTGCTGCACGGGCGGCCGGGCACCGGCGGGAAAGACGGTGCGCAGCATGGCGTGGCGCTCCACCAGCACATCCACCGCCCGCTGGAAGAGGTCCGGATCCAGCGGCCCGGACAGCCGGAGCCGCGCCAGCCACGTTCCGACGCCCGGCGAGAGCGCCTCGGCGAGGAGGAACCCGCGCTGGCCGGGAGTGACCGGGAACGGGCCCGCGTCCCGGTCACCGGCCGGAGCGGGCGCGGCGTCCGTGACGTCCCCTCCCGTGGCGCCGTCCACGGCCTCCGCCAGCGCGGCGAGGGTGCGGTGACGGTAGATCACGGTCGGCCGGGGCAGCGGCCCCGCCCGCTCCGCGAGCCGGGCGAACACCTGGAGGACCAGCAGTGAATCGCCGCCCAGTTCGAAGAAGTCGTCCTCCCGGCACACGGCACTCACCCGCAGCACCTCGCACCAGATCGCCGCCAGCCGCCGCTCGGTCGCCGTGGCCGGGGGAGTCCTCCCGTCACCGGACGGCGTGCCCGGACCGGGGTCCGCCGCCGGCAGCGCCGACCGGTCGACCTTGCCGGTTCCGGTCAGCGGCAGCGCGTCGACGAACGTGATCCGCGCCGGGACCATGTACGACGGCAGCAGCCCGGCCAGCCGCCGGCGCACCTCGCCCGCGACCGGCCGTCCGGCTCCCGCCCGGGTGGTGACGAAGGCGAGCAGCCGCCCCTCGTGCGCGAGCACCACGGCCCGCCCGACACCGGGACAGGTCTGCAGCGCCGCCTCCACCTCGCCCGGCTCCACCCGGTTCCCGCGGATCTTCACCTGGTCGTCGACCCGTCCCAGGAACTCCAGGACCCCGTCCGCCGACCGGCGCACCCGGTCCCCGCTGCGATACCAGCGCCGCCCCCCGCGCATCGTGAACGCCCGTGCGGTCAGCTCCGGTTCGCCCAGGTAGCCGGAGGTCAGGCCGGTGCCCGAGATGAGCAGTTCCCCGGCCTCGTCCGCCCCGCACACGGCCCCGTCGTCGTCGACCACCTCCAGCAGGGCACCGGCCGCGGGCCGCCCGATCGGCAGCCGCCGTACCTCGTCACCCGGGCGTGCCTCGATGATGTGGCAGGTGGCGTTGACGGTCGCCTCGGTCGGCCCGTACAGATTCGCGATGCGCGTGCCGCCTCCGAACAGGTCGAACCAGCGGCGCACATGCTCCACGGGCAGCGCCTCACCGCCGACGTGCACCCAGCGCAGCGCCGACAGGTCCACCGGCGCCGCACCCTGCCCCGCCCGTGCCTCGGCGGCCGACAGCAGCTGCTCCCACAGCGTCGGGACGGAACTCCACACGGTCACCCGCGCCCGCTCCACCCGCGCCAGCAGCAGCTCGGGGTCCCGCAGCAGATGCCTGGGCACGGTCACCACGGTGCCGCCCGCCATCAGCGGCGCGAGCAACTGGCGCACCGAGGCGTCGAAGCACGGTGACGCGGTCTGCGCGAGACGGTCCTCGGGGCCGTAGCCGAAGGTGTCGACGGCCCAGTCGAGGTAGTTCTCCATCGCCCGGTGGGTGACCGGCACCGCCTTCGGGCGTCCCGTCGACCCGGAGGTGAAGATGACGTACGCGACCGCCCCGGGGTCAGGCGCGACGGCGGCGGTACGGCCGTCGCCGTCCCACGGGCCGTCGGCCGCCACCGTCCGTACGCCGGTCAGGGACCCGGCGAGGCCCAGGGTGGGGGAGTGGCACACCACCGTGGAGGCGCCCGTACGGGTCAGCTGATCGACCAGTCTGGCCCGGGGGTGCTCAGGATCCAGCGGGACCCAGCCGGCCCCGGCCCGCAGGATGCCCACCACCCCCACCACCGTGTCCACGCCCTGCTCGGTGAGCAGCCCGACCAGGTCACCCCGACGGACGCCACGGGCGCGCAGCCGCGCCGCGAGGGCGGCGGAGGCACGGTCGAGCTCCCCGTACGCGAGGGACGCCTCCCCGGCGTCGACGGCGGTCGCGCCGGGGCGCGCGCGGAACCGGTCGAGCAGCCGGGTGACCAGGGGGAGACGTCCGTCGGGCAGCGCGGACGGCACCGGTCCGGGCGTGGGTACGAGCGCCGCCAGCTCCTTGCGGAACTCCCGGTCCAGCCGTGCCACGGTGGCCCGCTCGAACAGCGGCGCCGGGAAGTTCCACGACACGCGCAGCACCGGGCCGTCCGCCCAGCACAGCAGGGACAGCCGGGTCGTCGCCGACCCGGTGCCGGCCGCGGTCGCCCCCACCTCCACCGGACAGCCGGGGGCCGCCGCGGCCGGGAACCGGGCGAAGCTGAAGCCCGCCGGGCTCACCGCGCGGGGCCCGGCACCGGCACCGGGCAGCATCCCGGCCAGGTCCAGACTGCTCGCCCCGGTGTGCCGCTCGTTCTCCAGCCACCGGCGGCGCAACCGCTCGGCCAGCGCCACGACCGGCTCCCCGTCGTCCACCTCGCACAGCAGCGGCAGGGTGTCGGCGAGCGGACCGACGAGCCGGTCCACCCCGTCGAAGCGGTCGTCGCGGCCCGCCCTGGCCACGTTCACGGCGACGTCCCGGCGCCCCGTCCACCGCGCGAGACAGCGCACGTACGCGGCGAGGAGCAGATGGAACAGGGACACGCCGTGCGCGGCGGCGAGCCGTTCGAGACCGGCACTCGACTCCGCGTCGAACGCGCCGTGGTGCTGCACGATCGGGCCGGTCGAGGGAGCGTCGGGATCACCGTCGTAGGGCAGCCGCAGCGGCGCACCGCGCTCGGCGAGACGCTCCGCCCAGTAGCGCCGGACGGCATCCGGCACACCGGAGCGCCGTGTGCTCGCCGCGTACCGCGCGAAGTCCGGCGCCGCCGGCACCGGCTGCGGCGCGGGCTCCCCGTGCCACAGCGCGGTGTACGAGGTCCACAGTTCCTCGGCGAGGACGTTGAGGCTGTACCCGTCGACGGCCGCGTGGTGCACGACCAGCAGCAGATGGGCGAGTTCCGGCTCCTGGCGGAGCAGCACGGCGCGTACCGGCGGTTCCGCCGTCAGATCGAAGGGCCGGTTGCACACGGCGGACTCGGTGCCGGACAGGTCCTCGGCGGCGCAGTCCCGCACCTCGTACCAGTCCGCCACCGGAACCGGTGCCGCCACCCGCTGCGTCGGCCGCGTGCCCGAGGTGTCCACCCGCAGCCGCAGCATGCCGTGCCGTTCCGCCAGGTGCGCCAGCGCCCGGCCGAGGACGCCGGTGTCGAGCGGGCCGCGGACCGTCAGCCGCAGATGACCGCGCGCCGGAACGTCCGGGTGGAGCAGGCTGCTGGTGTGGAGCGCGAGCTGGACGGGCGTCAGCGCGAAGGGCTCGCCGTCCGGGCGGTCCGGGACCCGGTCGTCGAGGTGGGCGGCGAGTTCGCGCACCGTCCGGTGCTCGAAGAAGAGCGTGGTGGGCAGGGACCGCCCCAGCTTTCGCTCCAGCCGTTTGACGAGATCGACGGCGCCCAGCGAGTCCAGGCCGAGGGTCAGGAACGGCGTGTCGTCGTCGACCGCAGCCGACGGGACCTCGAGGGAGTGCGCCAGCAGTTCCCGCAGTACGGCGGCCGTACCGGAGGAGGCCGGGGTTCGCCCGCTTGTTCCGTCGGCCGTGGGCGGCGGAGCCGGGGTGACCGGGAGCGCCGGGGTGACCGGGGGTGCCGCGGGTGTCAGATCGGCGAGCACCAGCTGTGCCACGCCCGTGCCGCAGGCCGATCGCAGGGCCGCCAGTGCGGGCGCCGTCGCCAGCGGCCGGCCCGCGGCGGTCGCGAGGCCGCCGACGCCCCCGGCGGCGAGACCCGTTCCGCCGAACGGCCCGAGGTTCACCGACAGCCACGGGCGGCCCGCCCGCCGCTCGGCCCCGGCGAAGGAGTCGAGGAAGGCGTTGGCCGCCGCGTACGCGCCCAGGGCGCCGGCCAGGCCGGGCAGCACCGACGACACCGACGAGAACGCGACACGGACCCCCGGGCGCTGCCCGTGCCGGTCCAGCGCCTCGGCCAGCAGGACGGTGCCGAGCGTCTTCGCGCCCAGCGCGTCGACCGTCTCCCGTACGTCCGTTCCGCGCAGACTGCCGGGCCGGGCGACCCCGGCCGCGTGGAAGACGGCGTCCAGCGGGGGGAGGCCGGCGACGAGCCGTTCGACGTCGTCGGGGACGGTGAGGTCGGCCGTGACGTAGCGGGCGTCGGCGCCGAGAGCGGTGAGTTCTTCCAGGAGGCCCCGGGGTGGGTGGGGGGAGCGTCCTGCCAGTACGAGGACGGGGCGGGCCCGGTCCGCGAGGTGCCGGGCCAGCGCGGAGCCGATGCCTCCGGCGCCGCCCGTGATCAGGAACGTGCCGTTGGCGGGCAGGGGGGCCTCGTCGGCCGTTTCCCTCTCGGCGCGTGGCACGACTACGCGTGTCGAACGTTGCCCGGCCCGCCAGGCGACGGCTCCTTCCGCCTGCGGCGCCGACGCCTCGGTGAGCAGTGCTTGCAGGTGTTGCTCCTCGTCGTCGAGGGAGGAGAGGTCGATCCAGTTCGCGATCACCCCCGACTCCTCGGGGACGGCCAGGGCGAGTCCGCCGAGGACGGCCTGGGCGGGGTTCGGGTGTTCCGGGCCGTGGCCCGTGACGTGCGCGTCCTGGGTCACCACCAGCAGGCGGCGGGCGCCGGTGCGGTCCAGCAGCGCGAGCGCTTCGTGCAGCGCGGTGACCGCCTGGTGCTGGTGCTGTTCCAGGTCCGGCACCGTTCGGGGTCGGGCCGTGTCGGCGAGCAGGATCACGGTTTCCGGGGTTTCGGCGCCAGCCGCCCCCCGGGCGGCGAGCCGACCTGCCAGCCGGCGTACCGCTGTCGGGTCCGCACCGGTCACTGTGACGGCGGGGTGCGTCGGAGTGGGCCGGGGGCGGGGTCGCGCGGCTCGGAGCTCGCGAGGTGCCTCCCCCGCTCCCGGCTCCGCTCGAGCGGAGGGACCCCCGTCGTCCGCCCTCCCCCACGCCCGGCTCCGCTCGAGCGGGGGGACCCCCGTCGCCCCAGCGGCACGACTGCCCGCGGTGGGCGTGTTCTGCCACACGACGTCGTGCAGCAAGCCCTGCGTCGTGGGTTCGGGCCAGTACCTGCGTCGCCGGTACGGGTAGGGCGGGAGCGGTATCCGGCGGCAGTCCTCGTCGAGGGCCGTACGGTCCACCGGTACGCCTCGGGTCCACAGGCGGGCCACGGTCTCCAGCAACTCCCGTGCCCCACCCGCCGCTCCGACCGCGGACACCACGAAGGCATCGGTGGCGGGCGCTACCGTCCGGGTCGGGCCGAGGTCCACGAACGTGTCGTAGCCCTCCTCCACCAGGCGCGCCACCGCTCGGTCGAACCGCACCGGACGCAGGGCGTGTTCGCGTAGGTGGTCCGGGGGCATCGGGGGCTGCCATGCGGCGGTGAGCGTGCTCATCACCGGTGTCGTGGGTGCCGTCGGGGTCAGTTCGCGGGCCGCGTCCGACAGGGCCTGGGCGACCGGCTCCATCAGTGGGGAGTGGAAGGCGCGCGACACCCGCAACGGGCGGACCGCCGCGCCCTGTTCGGTGAGCCGTCGCGACGCCTCGCGGACCGCGTCGGGGGTGCCGGAGATCACCAGCCGCTCCGGTCCGTTGTACGCCGCGACCGCCAGTTCGCCCCCGGAGGCGTCCACCAGGGCAGCCACCTCCCGTTCCCCGGCGCCCAGTACGGCGGCCATGGCGCCCGGCGCGGTCGACCCGCCCATGAGCCGGCCCCGTTCCGCCGCGAACGTGACCGCCTCGCGCAGGGACAGCGTCCCGCCCACGCAGGCGGCGGCGAGTTCGCCGACGCTGTGTCCGACGACCGCGTCGGGCCGTACGCCCCAGGCGGTCAGTTGCCGGGCGAGGGCGACACCGTGCGCGACCAGCAGCGGCTGCGCCACCTCCGTCGCGGCCAGGTCGTCCTCGGTCACGTCGGTGTCGACGCACCAGTCCGTCAGCTCCCGCCCGCACACCCTCCCGACGACCGCCGACGCCTCGTCGAGCGTGGCGCGGTACACCGGCGCCGTGCCGTACAGCGCCGCGCCCGGCCCCGGCCGCAGACCGCCCTGACCGGGCAGGACGAAGACGGTCCGGGGCCGGTGCGTCACCGTCCCGGTGATCGCGCCCTGCCGTGTCGTGCACGCCGCGGTGAGCCGTTCCTGCAGGTCGCCGTCGGCGACGACCGCGAGACGGTGGGGCCGCTCGTCCCGTGCCGTACCGGCCGTCGCGCAGACGTCGGCCTCGTCGAGCTCCGGGTGCTCGCGCAGATGCTCCGCGAGCCGCGACGCCCACGCCTCCAGCCCCTCCGCGCTGCCCGCCGAGAGAGTCAGCAGACGAGGGCCGCCGCCCACCCGGCGCGCGGTGCGCGCCGGCGCGGGCGGGGCCTCCTCCAGGACGGCGTGCGCGTTGGTGCCGCCGAAGCCGAAGGCGTTGACGCCCGCCCTGCGCGGTCCGTCCGACTCCCAGTCGGTCTCCCCGGTGACGAGGGCGAACCCGGACCGTTCCACCGCGGGGGAGGGCGGGGTGTGGTGCAGCGAGGCGGGCAGCCGGCCGTGGCCGAGAGCCAGGACGACCTTCACCAGCGAGGGCAGCGCCGCCGCGTTCAGCAGATGCCCGATGTTGGTCTTCACCGAGCCGAGCAGCCGGGGCCGGCCGTCCGGACGGGGCGGGAAGGCGTGCGCCAGGGACCGCAGTTCGATCGGGTCGCCGACGGCCGTGCCCGTGCCGTGCGCCTCGACGTAGGTCACCGACGCCGGGTCGACGCCGCAGTCCTCGTACGCCCGGGTGATCACCTCCCGCTGGCGCAGCGGATTGGGCGCCATCAGGCTCAGCGACGTACCGTCGTTGTTGACGGCGGTGCCGCGGACGACGGCGAGCACCGTGTCGTCGTCACGGTGGGCCTCCGCCGGCCGCCGTACGACGAGGGCCGCCCCGCCCTCGCCCGGTACGAACCCGTCGGCCGCCGAGCCGAAGGCGCGGCTGCGCCCGGTCGGCGACAGGGCCTGTGCCGCCTCCAGAGAGCGGTGCGCGGCCGGGGTCAGATGCAGGTTGACGCCGCCGACGACCGCGAGGTCGCACTCGCCGTCCGCGAGGCTGCGCCGGGCCAGGTGCAGGGCCACCAGGCCCGAGGAGCAGGCGGTGTCCACGGCCAGCGCCGGGCCGTCCAGGTCGAGACAGTGCGCCACGCGGGCGGCGACGAGGTTCGGGAGGTTGCCGGTCAGGGCGGACTCGGCCGGTGGTGCGGCACCGGGGGCGGCGTCGGCGAGGATCTGCCGGTAGCCGCTGTCGCCGACGGCGGCGAAGACGCCGATCCGCAGACCGCGGCGGCGCGGCCCGGCGTATCCGGCGCGTTCCAGCGCCTCGTGGGCGAGTTCGAGGAAGATCCGTGCCTGCGGGTCGAGCGCGCGCGCCTCCTCGGCACCGATCCCGAAGTGCCCGGCGTCGAAGGCGGCGGGGTCGTCCAGGAAGGCACCCCACCGTCCGTCCGCCGCCCCGGCCGTGCCCCAGCGGCCCGCGGGCACCTCCGTCACCGCGTCGCGGCCGGCGGTGAGCAGCTCCCAGAACTCCTCCGGCGTACCGGCGCCGGGGAACCGGCAGGCCAGCCCCACCACGGCGGTCTCCGGGCTCCGGGACGACGTACCGCCCCCGATCTCCCGCCGCCCGGAGGCCTGTTGTCCCGTCGCGGCCAGGAGGTGGTCGGTGAGGGCGGCCACCGTGTCGTCGCGCATCACGGCCGGCCCGAGCGTCATGTCCAGCGCCCGTTCCAGCTCGGCGAGCGCCTCCATCGCCTTGAGCGAGCCGCCGCCCAGCTCGGCGAACCGGTCCCGGTCCCCGAACGACGGCTCCGGTATGCCCAGAACCTTCGCCCAGACCTCCCGCACCACGCCCCGCACCTCCGCCCGGGAGCGGGGCACCGGCGCCGGATCCCCGGACGACCGCGGCGGCTCCTGGCTCGTCGGGGCCGCCCCGGAGGCGGCCGTGGGCCGGTACGCCCCCTCCTCGAACCGCGACCGCATCCGCCGCCTCTGCACCTTGCCGCTGGTCGTGCGCGGGAAGGCGGACGGCGGCAGCGCGAACACCCGCACGTCGTCGTGGCCCAGCGCCTCCCGCACCCGCCCCGCGACCCGGTCCAGCACCCCGGCCGCCGAACGCGGCGGCCGGGCCCAGGCCACGAACACCACCACCCGCTCCCCGCCGGCCACCGGGTCGGTCGACCCGACCACCACCACCGTCGTCCCGGACGGCACCCCGGCCGTGGCCGCCGCGACCTCCTCCATGTCCGGGGCGTGGAACGTACGGCCGTTGACGAAGAGCACGTCCTTGTGCCGGCCGCTGACACACAACCGGCCGTCCCGCAGGAAACCGAGGTCACCGGTGCGCAGCCAGCCGTCGGCGAAGGC
The DNA here is from genome assembly GCF_042732315.1 of Streptomyces sp. NPDC059787. NCBI lineage: Bacteria > Bacillati > Actinomycetota > Actinomycetes > Kitasatosporales > Streptomycetaceae > Streptomyces > Streptomyces sp. NPDC059787. The sequence goes on along the minus strand of NZ_JBHWHX010000003.1, from coordinate 268,011 downwards.
GGCCGCCGTCGCCTCCGGCAGACCGTGGTACCCACGGGCGACCTGCGGACCACGTACCTCGACATGCCCCACCCGCCGGTCGCCCAGCGGACGGCCGCGGTCGTCGGTGACACGGACCGAGCACCCCGGCACCGGCAGCCCCACGTCCATCAACTCCACGGCGTCACCGCCCGGTTCCCGCTCCACCGCCCGCCCGCGGCTGAGCGCGGCACGCTCCAGGGCGACGGGCACGGCGACCTCGCCCGGCGGCGGGAACGCGACGGCCAGGGTCGCCTCGGCCAGTCCGTACACGGGCGTCGCCGCCCTGGGGTCGAGCCCGGACGGCCGGGTCCGGGCGGCGAAGTCCCGCCACACCGTCGCCGAGATCGGCTCGGCGCCCACCAGGAGCAGCCGCACCGTGCTCAGCTCGAGCCCGGCGAACACCTCCTCGGGGACCCGGCGGACGGTCAGCGCCAGGGCGAAGTTCGCGGCGGACAGCAGGGTGGCCCGGTGCGCGGCGGCCACCTCGAACCACAGCCGCGGGTTCTTCGCGAACGACAGCGGGGCGATCCTCACCTGCTTGGCCCGCGCGGCGAGCGGCGCCAGATGGGTGCCGATGAGCCCCATGTCGTGGAAGTACGGCATCCAGCCGACCACCACGTCCCGGTCGGTGAGCGCGGCGGCCTCGACCAGCTGGCGGAGGTTGGCCAGCACGGCGGCGTGGGTCAGCTCCACACCCTTGGGCGCCCCGGTGCTGCCGGAGGAGAACTGCAGGAACGCCAGGTCGTCCGGGGCGGCGGTGGCGGGCGACTCGACGGCGCAGGACGTCCGCAGCTCCTCCAGCCGCAGGACCCGGGCGCCGTCCGGGAGCCGGCCGGCCACGTCCGCGCAGGCCTCGTCCACCGCGACCGGGGGACGCCCGAGGTGCTCCCACACGGGGCGGACCCGCCGCACGTCGGGCGCCAGCGGCACCGGCACCAGACCGGCAGCGAGCGCGCCCCAGAACAGGGGCTGGAAGTCCTCACCGCGGTCCGCGACCACCGGCACACAGGTGCCCGGCACGACTCCCGCGTCACGGTAACCGCCCGCGACCCGCAAGGAGTCCTCCAGCAGCCGCCGGAAGGTGACGGGCGTCTCCCCGCCGTCTCCCCGGACATGGACGACCACCTGGTCGGGGGCACGGCGGGCGGCGTCCAGCAGGACGTCCAGCAGCGTTACGGCGTTCATGTGTCCGTTCGTTCATGCGTGGGTGGCCGAGCGGCGGACGACGACCGACCCCGTTGTCAGTGGCTGCCCCTACGGTTTGATCAGTAGGACCCGGCGGAACGGCCGCGGGTTCCGTCTGGGGAGGGGTTTGTCATGTCTGCCGGTTCCACGGTGTCGACGACGTATCTCGAGCTGTCGCAGGAGGACGGCGCCGCGCACAAGTTCTACGAAGTGACGGTCGACGGCCAGACGGTGACGGTGCGCTACGGCAGGATCGGCGCGGCGGGACAGACCCAGACGACGACGTTCCCCACGGTCGCGAAGGCGCGGGCCGCCGCGGCGAAGAAGGTGGGGGAGAAGGTCCGCAAGGGCTACGAGCCGGCGGTGCGGGGACAGCGGGCCCCGCGCGCGGTGACCCGCCGTCAGGTGGCCTCGGCCCCGTCCACCGCGCGCGCCGTGGCCCCCGTGCTGTGGCGGTTCGGCACCGGGTCCTCGGCGTTCGGCATCCACGTCGACGACGACCGCTGCTGGGTCGGCAACCAGTCCGGTGACGTCTTCACCCTGGACCACGAGGGCGAGGTGCTGGCCCGCTTCAGCCTGCCGGACGGGGTGAAGTGCCTGGTCGCGGACGACTTCTGGATCTACGCGGGCTGCGACGACGGCCGGGTCTACGACCTCTCCTCGAAGCTGCCGTTCGCCGCCTACGACATCGCCGCGGACGTCGACATCTTCTGGCTGGACATCCACGAGGGCGTGCTGAACGTCTCGGACCGCGCCGGCCGCCTCACCGTCATCGACCACGAGGACGAGCACCAGTGGACCCGCCGCAGCCAGGGCGAGCACGCCTGGATGGTCCGCGCCGACGACCGGGCCGTCTACCACGGGCATCAGGGGGGTGTCACCGCCTACGCGCCCGACGGCGGCGGCGAGCTGTGGCACACCCCCACTCGCGGCGGGGTGCTGTTCGGCTGGCAGGAGGACGACACCGTCTACGCCGGCACGGCGCACCGCGTGGTGCAGCGGCTGTCGAAGACGACCGGTGCCGTCGAGGCCACCTACGCCTGCGACAGTGCCGTCTACTCCTGCGCCACCTCCCCGGGCGGACGGTTCGTCTTCGCCGGTGACGCCGCGTCGTCCGTCTACTGCTTCGACCGGGACGGCACGCGCCTGTGGAAGCTCGGCACGGGAGGCGGATCGGCGCTGTCCATGCAGTACCGGAACGAGCGGCTCTACCTGGTGACCACGGACGGTTCACTGGTGTGCGTGGACGCGAGCGAGGCCGCCGTCTCCGCGGCGCAGCAGGGCACGGTGCCGGTCGCGCGGGACGTCAAGCTCGCCGCGGCCCTGCCGACCTACGCGCCGGCCACGGCCGCGACCGCGGTGGCGACCGTCGCCCAGGCCCCCACCGGTACCGTCGTCGTCGAATGCGTCCAGCAGCACGGCCGGCTGCGCGTCCACGTCGTGTCCGACGGCTACGACGGTTCCTGGAACGTGCAGTTCCCGCGGGCGATACGGGTGCCCGGCGCACGCTACGTCGTGGACGCGCTGCACCCGGCGGCCGGCGGCTTCTACCGGGTGCGCGGGGAGATCCGCCGGCTCCAGTGACCGCCGGCGGGCGCACTCGGCGAACCCGTGAGCCCTGTATGCGCCCCCGCATGGGTACGGACAATGCAGTGCTCGTGATCGCCCCGTGAAACGCCGTGGTTTCCCGGCCCCGTTCAGGAAAGCAGGTCGACCGTCGTGCTGTTGCGTCTTCCCACGTCCCTGTCCGAAGCCCAGCGGTATCTGGCCGAAGGAGCGGTGCCCGTCGGCGGAGCCACCCTCGTGTGGGCCCTCTGGCAACGCGACGGCTTCCCCGAGCAGGCCATGTCCCTGCGCAAGCTGCCCCAGGCCAACCTCATAGAGCGCGAGGCGCTGGGCTCCGCCGTCCTGCTGCACCAGGTGGACGACCGGGTGCCGGACGTGCTGCGCCGAGCGGCCTCCACCGTGGGCACCGGCGCCGTACGCCGGACGGCCACCGTCGGCGGCAACATCGTGGGCAGCACCCTGCGCTGTCTGCTGCCCGCGGCGCTGGTCCTGGACGCGCGGGCGACCGTACTGGACCGGGACGGCACCTACGAGACCGACCTGGCCGAGGTGGTGGCCAAGCGCCATCTGCTGCTCGGCATCCGCTGGCGCGACCCCGTGGCCAGCGGATACCACAAGGCGGACGGTGAGGCGGGCGGGCCGCCGCCCCTCGTCGTCGCCACCGCCGTGCACACCGGGAGCGACGGTGCCCGCAGCCTCTTTGTCGCCGTCCGGGACGGTTACGAGGTGATCAGCGGGACCACGCCCTGCGACACCGGAGCCGAGGAGGTGCTGCGGGCCCTGGGCCGTACGGACCTGGGATCACTGCCCGCCGAGGCACGGGACGAGGTGCGACGTGAGGTGACCGCGCTCCTGGACCGCACCGCCGGCCGCTGACGCCGGTGCGCCACCCGGGCCGCCCGGGTGGCGCACCGGCGCGCGCACCACTCAGCAGATCCGCGGGAGCTGTTCGCCCATCGGCAGGTCCACCACCCGGGTCCCCCCGAGCCCGGTCCGCGCGACCACCATGCCGGGGTGCTCCGCGACCACCTCGCCGATGACGGCGGCGTCGGCGCCCAGGTGATGTGCCTTCATCGCGGCCAGGACCGCGTCCGCGTGCTCCCGCGGCACGAAGGCGACGAGTTTGCCCTCGTTGGCCACGTACATCGGGTCGAGCCCCAGCATGGCGCAGGCGCCGGCCACCGGCGGCGGCACCGGGACGGCACGTTCCTGGACGACGACTCCGCACCCCGACGCCACGGCGATCTCGTTGAGCGAGGCCGCCAGACCCCCGCGGGTCGGATCGCGCAGTACGTGGAGGTCCGGGGTGACCGCCAGCATCGCCTCGACGAGCCCGCCGAGCGGTGCGCAGTCGCTCTCGATCGCGGTCTCGAACCGCAGGTTCTCCCGTTTGCTCATGATGGCCACGCCGTGCACGCCGACGGCACCGCTCACCAGGACGACATCGCCGGGAACCACCCGCTGCGGACGCAGGTCCACCCCGGCGGGGACCACACCGATGCCCGAGGTGTTGACGTACACGCCGTCACCGTGGCCGGCCTCCACGACCTTGGTGTCACCCGTCACCACGCGCACACCCGCGGTACGGGCCGCGGCACCGATCGCCTCGGCGACCCGGCCGACCGTCTCGATCTCGACGCCCTCCTCCAGGATCAGCGCGCACGAGAGGTACGCGGCACGGGCCCCGCTCATCGCGAGGTCGTTGACCGTGCCGTTGACCGCGAGATCACCGATGCTGCCGCCGGGGAAGAACAGCGGCCGTACCACGAACGAGTCGGTGGAGAAGGCGAGCCGGGCCCCGTCCAGCTCGACCACGGCCGAGTCGGTGAGCGCGGCCGGCGCCGCTCCGCCGAGCCCCGGCAGGACCACCTGCTCGATCAGTTCGGCGGACAGGGCACCGCCACCGCCGTGGCCCATCACCACGCGCGGCCGGTCGCGCAGGGGCGCCGGACAGGACCAGGAGAGCATGTCCGGGGCTGCGGTGGTGTCAGACAACGGAGCTCTCCTTCCGCTGCGGGACGGCCACGTCCAGTTCCAGCCGCCGGTACAGGTAGTACGCGGCGCAGGCGCCCTCACTGGACACCATGGTCGCTCCCAGCGGCGTACGCGGCGTACAGGCCGTCCCGAACGCCTCGCACTCGTGCGGCTTCAGCAGCCCCTGCAGCACCTCACCACTGCGGCACTCGGCGGGTTCCAGGGTGGCGATGTCCCCCACCTGGAAGCGGTGCTCGGCGTCGTGGTCCCGGTAGCGGGCCGACAGCCGCCAGCCGCTGTCCGGGATGACCCCGATACCGCGCCACGCCCGGTCGGCGACCTCGAACACGTCGTCCAGCATGGCCCGCGCCGCCGGGTTGCCCTCGTCCCGCACGGCGCGCGGATAGGCGTTGTCGACCGTGTGCTCGCCCCGCTCCAGCTGCCGCACGGTCCGCCGTACGCCCTCCAGGATGTCCAGCGGCTCGAACCCGGTCACCACGATCGGCACCCGGAACCGTTCGGCGAGCGCCGGGTACTCCTCCGTACCCATCACGCTGCACACGTGCCCGGCCGCGAGGAACCCCTGCACCCGGCAGTCCGGGGACTGCATGATCGCCTCGATCGCGGGGGGCACCCGCACGTGCGAGACCAGCAGACTGAAGTTGCGGATGCCGCGCCTGCGGGCCTGGTGCACCGTCATCGCGTTGGGCGGCGCGGTGGTCTCGAAGCCGATGCCGAAGAACACGACCTCCCGGTCCGGGTTCTCCTCCGCGATCCGCAGCGCGTCCAGCGGGGAGTACACCACGCGCACGTCGCCGCCCTCGCCCCGCACCTGGAACAGGTCGCGTCCCGTGCCCGGGACCCGCAGCATGTCGCCGAAGGAGCAGAAGATCACCTCGGGCCGCGAGGCGATCGCCAGCGCCTTGTCGATCACCTCCAGCGGCGTCACACACACCGGACAGCCCGGACCGTGGATCAACTCCACCTCGTCGGGCAGCAGTTGGTCGATGCCGTGCCGGATGATGCTGTGTGTCTGGCCGCCGCACACCTCCATCAGCGCCCACGGCCTGGTCACCGTGGCCCGGATGTCGTCGAGCAGCCGCGCCGCGAGCGCCGGGTCCTGGAACTCCTCGATGTACTTCACCGCCGTACCTCCCCGGTCAGTTCCTCCCCGCCGGCCTGCGCGGCCTGCTCCCACGGATCGCCGAACTCCTCCTGGAGCATGCCGAGGTCCTCGAACAGCTCCAGGGTCCGGCGGGCCGACTCCTCGTCCAGCCGCTGCAGGGCGAAGCCGACGTGCACGATGGCGTACTCACCGACCTTCAGATCGGGCAGGTACTCCAGGCACACCTCCTTGACCACACCGCCGAAATCGACGGTGGCCATGCGGGTCCCGTCCCGTTCCTCGACGCCCAGCACTCTGCCGGGTACCGCCAGACACATGCGGATCTCCTCACTCGTCGCGCGCGGGGACGCCCGCGCCCGTCATCGGCTTCCGGCTCCCGCCCGGGCGGCCACCACCAGCTGGCCGAGGGCCAGCCCGCCGTCGTTCGGCGGGATCTCGCGGTGGCGCAGTACGGTGAAACCGGCGGTACGCAGCTCACGGGCGCAGGCCGAGGAGAGCAGCGTGTTGGAGAACACCCCGCCGGTCAGCGCCACCGTCCGGAGCCCCGCGGCCTCGCCGGCCGCCACGCACACCTCCCGCACCAGCCGGGCGACGGCCAGGTGGAAGCGGGCGGCGACCACACCCGTGGGAACCCGCCGCCGTACGTCCTCGACGACCGCCGTCAGCAGCGGCGCGGGGGAGGCGGTCAACGGGCCGGGGCCGCCCGCGAGCCGGAACGCGTAGCGCGGGTCGTGGGCCCGGTCGCCGGCCGACACGGCCGCCGCCTCCAGCTCGATCGCGGCCTGCGCCTCGTACCCCGCGTGGTGGCACACCCCCGCCAGGGACGACACCGCGTCGAACAGCCGGCCCATGCTGGAGGTCGGCACACAGTTCAGCCCGCGCGCCAACTGCGTGCGCAGAACGTCGAGTTCGTCCGGCGGGCAGGCGGCCGTGCACGGCAGGTCCGGGTCGGAAGCGATGCCCGCGGCGTCCAGATGGGCCAGCGCCGTCCGGTACGGCCGTCGCACCGCCGCGTCACCGCCGGGCAGCGGCACATAGGCCAGATGCGCGAACCGCTGGTACCCGTCGTAGTCCGCGAGCAGGAACTCACCGCCCCACACGGCACCGTCGTCCCCGTGCCCGGTGCCGTCGAAGGCGACCCCGATCACGCGGCTGCCGGCCGCGACCCCGTGCTCGGCCAGGACGGAGGCGACGTGCGCGTGGTGATGCTGCACCCGGGCCACGGGACGGTCCCCGGCGTGCCGCCGCGCCCATGCCACCGACCGGTATCCGGGATGCGTGTCGGCGGCCAGCAGCGCCGGCCGCACACCGGTCAGGGACTCCAGGTGCCGCTCGGCACGGCCGAACGCCTCCTGGGTGGCGAGGTCGTCCATGTCCCCGACGTGGGCGGACAGCCAGGCCCGCTCACCCCGCCCGAGACAGAAGACGTTCTTCAGGTCCCCGCCGACCGCGAGCGCCGGGGCCACCGGCACGGGCAGTGCGACCGGCAGCGGCGCGTAGCCGCGGGAGCGGCGCAGCACCAGCGGCTCGCCGTCACAGACGCGGACCACGGAGTCGTCGCACGGCACATGGACCGGCCGGTCGTGCGTCAGCCACGCGTCGGCCAGCCCCGCCAGCCGCACCAGGGCCTCGTCGTCGTCCGTCACGATGGGTTCCCCGGACACGTTGCCGCTCGTCATCACCAGCAGCCGGGGCGCCCCCGCCGCCGCGAGCAGCAGATGGTGCACCGGCGTGTACGGCAGCATCACGCCCAGGTCGGGGCTGCCCGGCGCGACGGCATCGGCGGGCACGGGCGCCCCCGGGGCCGGCCGGACACCGGAGCGCCGCCGCATCAGGACCACCGGGCGCACCCGCCCGGTGAGCAGTTCCCGCTCCACCGCGCCGATGTGCACCAGGTGCCCGACGTCGTCGGCGTCCCGGGCCATGAGCGCGAACGGCTTGTCCCCGCGGGCCTTGCGGCGGCGCAGCCCGGCCACCGCGTCCGGCCGGGTGGCGTCACAGGCCAGGTGGTAGCCGCCGAGCCCCTTGACCGCGAGGACGGCGCCCGCGGCGAGCAGCGCGGCCGCCGCGCCGACGGGGTCGTCGTCGGCGGAGGGGGACACGCACCCGGGTCCGGTGACGAGCCGCAGCCGCGGACCGCACGCGGGACAGGCGACCGGCTGCGCGTGGAAACGACGGTCACGGGGGTCGTGGTACTCGCGGGCGCAGTCCGGGCACAGGGGGAAGTCCGCCATCGTCGTGTGCGCACGGTCGTACGGCAGACCGGTGACGACGGTGAAACGCGGCCCGCAGTGCGTACAGGTGATGAACGGGTGGCCATGGCGCCGGTCGCCGGGGTCGCCGAGCTCGGCCAGACAGTCGGCGCAGGTCGCGGTGTCGGGCGCCACGAGCGTACGCACGGGACCCCCCGCGCGGGACGCGACGATGCCGAAGCCGCTCTCCCGTGTGGCCGGCAGCTCGTCGGTCTCCACCGACTCCACCACCGCGAGCGGCGGCGCGTCCGGCGCGAGCCGCGCACAGAACCGGTCGACGTCCGAGGACGCGCCCTCGACCTCCACCACCACACCGTCACCGGTGTTCGTCACATGCCCCGCCAGCCCCAGCCCGGTGGCCAGTCCGTACACGAACGGCCGGAAGCCCACCCCCTGCACCACGCCCCGTACGACGACACGGACCCGGCGTACGGGACCGGTGTCCGGTGCCGGCGCGGGACGGAGGCCGGGAGCGGTGCTCACGCCTCGGCCCGCGCCATCACCGGCGCGTGGACTGCCTCCCCGTCGGCCGCCGCGAGCGCCCGGTCCACCAGGACACCGGCGCCCTCACCGGTCCGTACGGAGGTCAGCACCACGTCGACACCCGGGTTGACCCGCTCCACATGGGCGCGGAAGGCGGCCTCGTCGAACGCGGCCGGACCGGCCAGGTCGGACTTGGTGACGAGCACCAGCTGGGCCAGGCCGAACGCGGTGGGGTACTTGAGCGGCTTGTCCTCGCCCTCGGTGACGGACGCCAGGACGACCCGCAGGGACTCGCCCAGGTCGTAGGAGGCCGGGCAGACGAGGTTGCCCACGTTCTCCACGAAGAGCAGCCGGGTGGCGTCGGGCAGCCAGTCGTGCAGGTGCCCGGCGAGCATGTCCGCCTCCAGATGGCACAGCCCGTCGGTGAGCACCTGCTTGACCGGGACGCCCGAACGGGCCAGCCGCCTCGCGTCGTTCTCGGTGGCGAGGTCCGCGGTGAGGGCCGCGGTGGCGATGCCGCGTTCCCGCGCCAGCAGCAGCTCACGCTCCAGCAGGGCCGTCTTGCCGCTGCCGGGGCTCGACAGGAGGTTGACCACGGTGGTGCCCCGGGCCGTGAGTTCGGTGCGCAGGACGCCCGCCGCCATGGTGTTCTTGGCGAGCACGGCCTGCCGGAGGTCGACTGTGCGGCACATCGTCAGCTCTCCTCGGATCGCGATACCGGTGTGAGGTCGGGTTCTGCGGGCGGCGCGGACCAGTGCACCTCGGTGATCCGCAGTTCGCGGCCCGAGAGCAGTTCGCCGGCGCCCCCGCGGCAGGCCGCGCAGATCATGTCCGGCGGCATCCCCGTGTCCCAGACGCGCCCGCACGGTGCGCAGGAGGCCCGGCCGGGCACGAAGCGGGTGACGAGCTCGGCGCCCTCCAGTAGCGTTCCGCCGCAGGCGAGTTCGAAGCAGAAGGCGAGGGAGTCGGGGACGACGCCTGCCAGTTCGCCGATCTCGACGGCGACCCGGCGCACCCCGTGCGCACCGCCGGACCGTGCCGCCTGCTCGACCTGGTCCACGACGGACAGGGCGACGGACATCTCGTGCATCGCCGCTCCGTCCTGGGCCGGGGGTGGGGTCCGCTGCCCATTACAGGCACGGCCGGTGCGGCCGGCGGCCCGGCGCGCCGGGACCGTAGCCCGTTCGGCGGGCGTCACATACTGCGGATGCGCAGGTAACGCCGTACGTCCGGCCAGAGGTTCACGGCGATCGTCGCCACCGCGGACAGGGTGAGGACGGCGGCGACACCGCCGACGAGGCGTTTGCTCATGGTGCTCTCCGAAGGGATGGAAGGGGGGTTTCGTCGTCGGTCGGTTCGCCGATCAGTCCGGCGACCAGACGCACCGCCTCGGGCACCGCGGCGGCGACGCGCGGGCTGAGACCGATGCCCTCCTCGACGGTGGCGGGCTCGCAGCCCACGACCAGCGTGCGCCGGGGCGGCACCGCGCCGGTGCCCGCGCACAGGGTGTCGAGCAGGGCGAACACGGCGTCGGGCGACATGCGATGGCCGTCCAGGGGGACACCCTCCGGTGACGGCCGGCCGCCGGGCTCCGCCGCGTCGATCACGTACAGGGTGCCCGGCTCCCCGCCCCGTGCCGTCGCGTCGAGCACGACGAGCGTGTCGTACCCGTCGAGCAGCCGGTAGGCCAGGTGGACGCCGCGGATGCCGATGTCGGCGACCTCGACGCCCTCCGGCAGCGGCCGTCCGGCCAGAGCGCGGGCGGCCTCGACGCCGAAGCCGTCGTCGCCGAGGAAGACGTTGCCGACCCCGGCGACCAGGGTGCGCGGGCGTGCGGCGGTGGCGGTCACGGTGCCTCCACGTCGATCTCGTCGGGCTGGAAGTAGAGGTACCGGCCCTGCTCACGACGGATGTCGGCGCCCGGATCGTCCTCGACGGTGACCGCGATGTGCACGCCCCCGTCGACGTCGTGGAGGACCGCCTCGACCAGGGCGCGCCGGCCGGTGAGGAACAGGTCCTGGGCGTCGGTGTGCCGCAGCCGGGGCCGCAGCACGACCCGGCTGCCCGCCCGCACCTCCCGTCCGTCGACCAGCACATGGTCGTGGGCCGGGTCCACCGAGGCGTCCGCGCCCGGATCCCACCAGGGGGTGTCCGGCCGGACGAGGCCGCCCTCCGGGCCGCCGAACACCGGCGGCGCGGGTGCGGTGACCTCGCGCAGACCCCGGACCGCCCCGTGCAGCCGCTCCAGCACCTGGGCCGGCATCGAGTCGGTGAGCTCGATCACCGCCGCCGCCCGGTCGTCCGTACCCCTCGCCTCACGCTTCTCCTCGTCGGTGAGGGCCGCCGTGCGCAGGGCGAGGATCTCGTCGATCTCCGTGGCGTCGTACAGGGCGCCCGGACTCTCCGGGGCGATGGCCGGGTGGTCCTCCAGGATGATCGGGGAGGAGAACACCAGGTCACGGGAGTCCGGTTCACCGGCCAGCACGGGCCAGGTGTGCAGATTGCGGCAGGCCGCGGCGGCCCCCTTCGCCCATTCCGGAGGGTCCGTCAGGGACAGGAACCGCCCCGCGTCCAGGTGCAGCAGCGTGTGCGTGGCGACCAGGGAACGGGACAGCGCCGCGTCACGGCCGGCGCCCTCCTCGGGCAGCCACCCGCCGGTGTTCTCCACGACCACGCCCAGCCGCTGCGTGGCGTACGGGCCGTCCAGCGGGCTCGCCGACAGGCGCAGTACGCCCTCCACCGCCTCGTGGCGCCGGACCAGCCGCCCCACGACCGTCCCGTCCGCGTCCGTGACCGGTTCGGTCTCCTCGCCCGCCGGCCGGCCGAAGGGGACGACGGTCCCGGAGTCCGCCAGCTCCTCGACGGGAACGGTGAGACGGACCCGCTCCTCCCGGCCCTCGTCCCACGGCACGATCACCCGGTCCGCCAGGCGCAGTTCGCCGACGGTCTCGAAACCGCCGTCCGGCAGCACCCGCTGCACCGTGCGCCGCCGGGCGTGCAGGAAGCGCACCTCGACCGAGAGGGTGGCGCCCCGCCGGGGCTCCATCAGCAGCTCGGTGTGCTGGAAGTCGTGCTCGGCGGACGTCGCCGTCCAGGACGGGGGCACCAGCACCCCGAACTGCCAGCGCAGCCTGTTCTTGGCGGCCGACGCACGGTACGGGTAGAGCACGTACCCCTCGAACAGCACGGCGTCGGCGACATGGCGCGCCACCGCGAGGCGGGCCTCGGCCGGGGCGGTGAACGTCGTCGTGGTCATCGTGTCCTCTCACCCGCCGCTTCCAGCAGCCCCTCGACGGTCGCCTGCCACGAGGGCAGCGCCCTCCGGGACCGGTAGGCGAGCAGCGCGTCCATCGCGTCCCGGGGCAGCCGGATCCAGGCCGATCCGGGGAAGTGCCGGTCGACCATCTCCCGCCAGGTCTCCACCGGCATCCGGAACAGGGCTTCCCGGTCCCACGGGACGGGTTCGACCCGGAACCCGCCGGCGCCGGTGAAGGCGGTGCCGGAGAACAGCATCCGCAGCGGCACCTCCCCCTCCTCCAACGCGTGGAAGTAGCGGGAGCAGGCGATGTCCATGTCGTAGGTGCAGGGCACCACCAGGTCCGTCTCGGTCTCGCCGGTGAACCCCCGCACCATCACCGGGACCTGCGCGAACTCCAGCGGGTTGAGGGTGCTGCCCCAGCGGGAGCGTTCCCCGAACAGGTCGGTCAGGGCGGCGGCCTCGGTGTCGTCGTAGCCCCGGCGGGCGGGCTCGATACGGATCTGGCAGCGCAGCGCCAGCGCGTGCACCCGTGCGCCCGGGGACGCGGTGACCCGCAGCCGGAAGACCAGCGCCGGACCCGCGGCGTACGGGTCGGCGCGCACCCCGGTGCACGCGAAGCCGAACTCGGTCACGAAGGGCTCCCCGTGAAGTCGCGGGCCCGTTCGCGCACATGGCCGAAGAACTCCTCCAGATCGGCACGCGCCTGCGCGCCCCCGTCGAAGCCCTGCCATCGCAGTCGCATACGGCCCACCAGTTCGTAGCAGATGTCGATCGGCACCAGATGGCACTCCACGCGCCCCTGGTGGCGGCGCAGCAGCAGCGCCTCCACGTCGGGTTCGAGGAGCCCGGCCAGGGGGGAGGCGTCCAGCACGGACTGCCAGGTCTCCGGCTCCAGTTCGCTCTCGGTCGCGCCGGCCGGGCTCGGGTAGAGCGCGACCAGCCGGTCGAGCGCGGAGTTGCGGAAGAAGAACGCGACGCCGACGGGGATGCGCAGCCGCTCCCAGGCCGCCTCGTCGAGACCGTGCCCGGGGTCGCTGAGATAGCGGCCGGGAACCGCGCGGAACCGGCCCGTGGACGCGCCCGACGCGTCCAGGAGCCGGGCGCAGGGGTCGCAGGCGCAGGCCAGGGCCCGGTTCTCGGTGTCGACGAGATGCCGGTGGCCGGGGTCCGGCAGCGCGGCGGCACACAGCTCGCAGCGCTCCTCGCGGGGTGGCCGGGGCGCGGTGAACCGGAACAGGCCCGCACGTTCCGGGAGTTGCCGCGTGCTCATGACGTCGCGGTGGCCGGCGGACGGCCGTTCGGCCCGGACAGGGACGCGCCGGGCGGGCCCGAGCCGATCTGGAGCAGCACCGGCTCGGACGCGGTGTCCGCCTCCCACGTCACCGCCGTCACCTCGGGGGCGAAACACGTGAGCGTGTCCCGGGCCGCCTGCTCGACGGCGTCCGGGGAGCCGCCGCAGCCGCAGCCCCCCGAGCCGATGAGCCGCAGCCGCAACTCGCCCGTGGCCGGGTCGAATCCGGTGCTCTCCACGTTCTGCGGGAGGGCGTCGAGGGCGTGGGCGATACGGGCCGGCGCGTCCTCCGGGTGCAGCCCGTGCAGCACCAGCAGGCCCGCGACGAGCTCGTCACGGAGCAACGCCTCCACGGCCTCGCGGGCCGGCCGGTCCGGGCGGCGGCCGAGCAGGTCCATGACCCGCGCGAACCCGCCGCCGTAGAACTCCATGAGGACCCGCACGAGTTCCTCGGCGGTCTCGCACGCCGCGCGGTCGCCGGAGGAGGCGAGCCGGTCGAGGACCTCCTCGACCATCCGCCCGGCCGTCTCCGCGTTCGGCGTGGTCTGCGCGCCGCTCATCCGGCCAGACCGCTCAGACCGGTGGGCACGTGCATCGACTTCACCGTCCGGCCGTCGCCGACGTACATGTGCACGCCGCACGGCAGACACGGGTCGAAGCTGCGCACGGCGCGCATGATGTCGATGCCCTTGAAGTTCTCCGGGGAGTTCTCCTCGAAGATCGGCGTGTTCTGCACCGCGTCCTCGTACGGGCCGGGGGTGCCGTAGGTGTCACGGGTGGAGGCGTTCCACGGGGTCGGCGGGTACGGGTGGTAGTTGGCGATCTTCCCGTCCCGGATCACCATGTGGTGCGACAGCACACCGCGCACCGCCTCGGTGAAGCCGACGCCGATCGACTCGTCCGGCACCTCGAACCTCTCCCACGTCTGGGTGCGTCCTGCGCGCACCTCCGCGAGGCCCATCTCCGCGAAGTGCAGGGCCACGGCGGCGGAGTACGCCTGGAAGTAGGTGCGGGCGCGGTTGCGTTCCAGCGCGTTGGACCACTGCGGGATCTTCCACTCGAAGGTGGTCTCCGGCTTGGTGAGGGTGCGCGGCAGGTTGATGACGACGCTGTGCCCGGTCGCCTTCACGTACCCGATGTCGACGAGCCCGGACAGCGCGGTGGACCACAGGCGGGCGAGGGGGCCGCCGCCGGTGTCCAGCGGCAGGTGCTCCTTGCCGTCGAACCAGCGGGGGGACATCACCCAGCTGTACTTGTCGTCGAAGTTCCGCTTCTGCGGGGCGGGGACGGTGTGCTGGTTCCACGGGTGGCGCGGGTCCACCGGGTTGCCCAGCGGGTCGTGCGTGACGAACTGCTCCTTCCCCTCCCAGTCCTCGTAGTACGAGCTGCCCAGCAGGATGCGGATGCCGAGGTTGATCTCGGTGAGGTCGTTGGTGACCAGCTCGCCGTCCACGATCACGCCCGGGGTGACGAACATGCGCCGTCCCCAGTCGGTCATGTTGGCGTAGGTGAAGTCGCAGTACTCGGGGTCGTTGAACGCGCCCCAGCAGCCCAGCAGTACGCGCCGGCGGCCGACCTCCTCGTAGCCGGGCAGCGCCTCGTAGAAGAAGTCGAACAGGTCGTCGTGGAGCGGCACGACCCGCTTCATGAACTCGCAGTACCGCATGAGGCGGGTCATGTAGTCCGTGAAGAGCTGTACCGAGCCGATGGTGCCGACACCGCCCGGGTACAGCGTGGAGGGGTGCACATGGCGGCCCTCCATCAGACAGAACATCTCCCGCGTGTACCGGCTGACCTGGAGCGCCTCCCGGTAGAACTCGCCCTCCAGCGGGTTGAGCGAGCGCATGATGTCGGCGATGGTGCGGTAGCCGTGGTCGGCGGCGTGCGGCGCCTCGGTGCGCTCGGCGAGTTCGAGGACGCCCGGATTGGTCTCGCGGACCATCTTCTCGCAGTAGTCGACCCCGACCAGGTTCTCCTGGAAGATGTTGTGGTCGAACATGAACTCCGCGGCCTCGCCGCAGTTGATGATCCACTCACCGAGGTGCGGCGGCTTCACGCCGTACGCCATGTTCTGCGTGTAGACCGAGCAGGTGGCGTGGTTGTCACCGCAGATGCCGCAGATGCGGCTGGTGATGAAGTGGGCGTCGCGCGGGTCCTTGCCCCGCATGAAGAGGCTGTAGCCGCGGAAGACCGACGAGGTGCTGTAGCACTCGGCGACCCGCTTCTGCTTGAAGTCGATCTTCGTGTGGATGCCGAGGCTGCCCACGATCCGGGTGATCGGGTCCCATGCCATCTCCACCAGGCCGGTGCCGTCACCGGTCTTCGTCGAGGTCGCCATTGTGTCTGTGCTGCCCTTCGGTCGTTCGGTTCGGTGAGCGGGTCGCGGGCCGGCGTGGGGTGGTGATCACCAGGGCGGCCGGTAGCCGGTGGTGAGTTCCCGGCCGGTGTGCCGCCACTTGGGCTCCTTGTCCACCGTCCGGGCGGTGATGGTCCGCAGCTTGCGCACCACGCCTCCGTAGGCGCCGCTGACGGAGCTGGAGAACTTCGCACCGGGCGGTTCGTCCATGAACGGCATGAACTTGTCGGGGAAGCCGGGCATGGTGCAGGCGATGCAGATGCCGCCGACGTTCGGGCAGCCGCCGATGCCGTTCATCCAGCCGCGCTTGGGCACGTTGCACTTGACCACGGGCCCCCAGCAGCCGATCTTCACCAGACATGTCGGGGAGTCGTACGCCATGGCGAACTGGCCCTGCTCGTAGTAGCCGGCCCGGTCGCACCCCTCGTGCACGGTGGCCCCGAACAGCCAGGTGGGGCGCAGCTTGTCGTCCAGCGGGATCATCGGGGCGGAGCCCGCGGCCTGGTAGAGCAGGTAGGTGAGGGTCTCGGCGAAGTTGTCCGGCTGGATGGGGCAGCCGGGGACGCAGACGATCGGGATGCCGGCCGCCGACTTCCAGTCCCAGCCCAGGTAGTCGGGCACGCCCATGGCACCGGTCGGGTTCCCGGCCATGGCGTGGATGCCGCCGTAGGTCGCGCAGGTGCCGATGGCCACGACGGCGAGGGCCTTGGGGGCGAGCCGGTCGATCCACTCGCTGGTGGTGATGGGCTGGCCGGTCTCCGGGTTGTCGCCGAAGCCGCACCAGTACCCTTCCTGCTTGATCGCCTCGTTCGGCACGGACCCCTCGATGACGAGGACGAACGGATCGATCTCGCCGCGCTCGCCCTTGAAGAACCACTCGATGAACGTGTCCGCGCCGCCGACCGGACCGCACTCGAAGTCGATGAGCGGCCAGTGCACGGCGATCTTCGGCAGACCCGGCAGAGCGCCCAGGGCGATCTCCTCGATGCTGGGCTGCATCGCGGCCGTCAGGGCGACCGAGTCGCCGTCGCAACTCAGCCCGGCGTTGATCCAGAGGATGTGGATCGGCTTCTCGTCCGTGCCGATACCGCCGGACGTCTCCGCCTCGGTGTTCGTGGCCGGGGGGCTTGCGTTCATCAACGCCTCCTGGGAAGGAATGCGGCCATGCCGATGTCTCGGCCGGTGTCCTGGCTCAAGCGTCGGCCACACCGGGCGGCACCGCAGGCGGAGCCGGTGACGGCTGTTTGCGTACGAACGCCCGGCGCAGCGCGTGGTACGGAGCACCGGGGGCGAAGAAAATCCTGTGCATGTGCGCGAGTTCCCGCTCGCGCACCGCCGCCAGTGGTGTGACGGCCTCGCGGCGCTCGCTCTCGGCCTTCTTCGCGACGAGCCGCGACTGCGCCCCGGAAGAACCCGCCCAGCGCTGCGCCAGCCGGGTGACCTCGGCGGAGAAACCGGCGGGAGGGCACTCGATCACCCGGTCGGCCAGGCCGATGTCCCGCGCCTGCCCGGCGCCGACCGGAAGCGCCTCCCGGACGAGCCGCTCGGCCGTCGCGGCGCCCACCCGCCGCGGCAGGCTGTACGTCCAGTACTCGGAGCCGTACAGGCCCATGAGGCGGTAGTGCGGGTTGAGCACGGAGCCGGAGCGGCACCACACCTCGTCGGCGGCGAGCGCCAGTATGACGCCGCCGGCCGCCGCGTTGCCGCCGATCGCGGCGACGACGAGCCGGTCGGTGGTGGTCAGGACGGCCTCCACGAGGTCGTCCATGGCGTTGATGTTGGCCCAGGACTCCGCCGCCGGGTCCGGTGCCGCCTCGATGACGCCGAGGTGGATGCCGTTGGAGAAGAAGTCACGGGTGCCGCCGAGCACCAGCACCGACGTGGGCCGCTCGCAGGCCGCCCGGTACGCGGCCAGCAGCCGCCGGCAGTGGCCGGTGGACATCGCGCCGCCGGGGAAGGAGAACGACAGCGTCCCCACCGGGCCGTCCTCCCGGTACGTGATGTCCGACCAGGGCGCGCCGTCGCCGGCGGGACACAGCGGCGGCACGGACAGCTCCGGCAGCCGCGGCAGCCGCCCGGCCAGGGCGAGTACGGCGGGCAGCTTGCAGGCGCGCGGGACACCCGGTCCGGTACGCGCCCGCAGTTCGGGGATCCACACCGCGCCGTCGACGGTGGCCCGGCAGACGGCGCCCGCCCGGGTCGCCAGCAGTTCGCCGGGACGCCCGCGCAGCCGGGGCTCGGGGTGCCCGCCGTGCAGGAACCATTCCTCACCGAGCAGTCCGTCCAGGACGCCGGGCTGGGAGTCGGCGGCGCGCAGCTTGCGCAGCACCGTCGCGGTCGGATCGTCCGCCCACGCGATACGGCGGGTCTCCTGGCGCATCGGGGGCCGGGTCCGGGCGCCCGGCGCGGTGGGCATCCCGTCCTGGGCGGTGGGGGAGTGGCGGCCGGAGGCGAACCGTTCGACGGCCGTCAGTACGGCGTCGAGGGCGGCGTCGGACAGCTCGCCCCGGTACAGGTCGCTCTTGCCGGTCCGGGGCACGGGGAACCCCGCCGTGGCCCACACGGGCCCCGCGTCCATCTCCTCCTCGGCCTGGAGCACGGTGACGCCCCACTCGGCCGCGTCCTCGTGGACCGCCCAGTCCAGGGAGGACGGCCCCCGGTCGCCGACGGGGCCCGGGTGCACGATCAGACACGTCCGGGCCGTCCACACCTCGCGGGGGACGACCGTCCTCAGCAGGGGAGCCACGATCAGCTCGGGGTCGTGCCGGTCCACGGCCGCGACCACGTCCCGGCCGGCCGGCGTCACCTCGACGGCGACGGCGTGGCCGTGGCCCCGCAACTCGGCGTGGACCCGCTGCGTGAGGCTGTTGTAGGCGCTGGCGACGAGCAGGATGCGCATGGCGACGGCTCTTCCGGAGGGACGGCGGGACCGGTGCGGCCCGGCTGACTGCGATGGTCGGGCACAGCGGTCCGTGAGCGTCGACACGAATCCCGTTCCTCACCCTCGCGGGTGACACTTCCGTCCGCATGGCAGGCGGCACGACCGGACCGGGGTCACCCGATATGCCCTGAAAAGTGATGAGTGGGAGGCTTTTACTGCCGGGGCACTGGGAGACGTGCCCCCACGAGAGCGGACAGGTGGGCCGACACATGCCCGAGGATCGCAAGTCGCCGCAACCGTCACAGGGCCGCGGGGCCGGCCGTCATCAGGGGAGCGAGCACCACGGCTGGTCCCCGGACGTCGACGAGACACGACAGGAGGAGAACCCGAGCGCCCGCCGCTCCTTCCACGCGGAGGAACACGCGCCGTCGCGCGGAGCGGGCCGCAAGCACGTCGAGGAGGAGCGCACCTCCGTCCCGGGTGACGTCGCGCGCAGTGACGCGCGGCGGGGCGAGGAGTACGCGGACCGGGACGAGGAGGGCAAGCGGGGCACGGGCCGCCGAGGCCGCTCCGCACGTCCCAGCGGCACCAAGGACGAGTCCGCCTTCACCGGGGTCGACCCCGACGACTCCGACACCGGACGCCGGCCGGGCTGACGGGCGGGCGGCGTCCGGGCCGGGCCCGGACGCCGCCCGGATCAGTCGACGGGCCAGGTGTGGACCGGGGCGTTGAGGTGCATGTAGTCGATGTACTGCTGCGTCATGCGCCGCAGCGCCTCGTGCCGGCCGCAGTGCGCCGAGGCCTCGATGTGATGGAACATCTCCTTCTGCCACACCGCTCCGTTGCGGCCGGTGACACAGCGCTGCTCGATGACGCCGAGCAGCGGCTCCCGCCAGGCGTCGTCCATGCCGGAGCGCTCCAGCCCGCGGTGCGCCAGCGGCAGCAGCCGCCGCAGGACCAGCTCGGAGGCGGGCACCTCGCCCATCCCGGGCCAGTACAACCGGGCGTCGATGCCGTACCGCGCCGCCGTCCGCAGATTGTCCTCGGCGGCCGAGAAGGACATCCGTGACCACACCGGACGGTCCTCCTCCACCAGGGCGCGGGTCAGCCCGTAGTAGAAGGCGCCGTTGGCGAGGGTGTCGGCCACGGTCGGTCCTGCGGGCAGCACCCGGTTCTCCACCCGCACATGCGGTTTGTCCTGGGCGACGGCGTAGACCGGGCGGTTCCAGCGGTAGATGGTGCCGTTGTGCAGGGTCAGCTCACCGAGTTCGGGGATGTCGCCGCGCTCCAGCGTCTCCGCCGGGTTCTGCTCGTCGCACAGCGGGAGCAGGGCCGGGAAGTAGCGCAGGTTCTCCTCGAAGAGGTCGAAGACGCTGGTGATCCAGCGCTCCCCGAACCACACCCGGGGCCGTACCCCCTGCACCTTGATCTCCTGCGGGCGGGTGTCGGTGGCCTGCTCGAACAGCGGGATCCGGGTCTCGTGCCACAGCTCCTTGCCGAACAGGAAGGGGGAGTTGGCGGCGAGCGCGACCTGGACGCCGGCGATCGCCTGCGCCGCGTTCCAGTAGTCGGCGAACTGCTCCGGGGACACCTGGAGGTGGAACTGCGTACTGGTGCAGGCGGCCTCCGGAGTGATGGTGTCCGCGTAGGTCCGCAGCCGGTCGATGCCGGTCACCTCGATGTGCAGGTCCTCCCCGCGCGCCTCGAAGATCTGGTCGTTGAGCAGCCGGTAGCGCGGGTTCTCCGACAGTGCTCCCTCGCCGACGTCCTCCTGGCGCAGGGTGGGGAGGATGCCCGTCATGATCAGATGGGTGCCGATCGACCCGGCGCGCTGCTCCGCGTGGTTCAGCGCGGCGCGGATCTCGGACTCCCAGGAGTCGGGGCCGCCCGCCGTGAGCCGCCGCGGCGGGATGTTGATCTCCAGGTTGAACCGGCCCAGCTCCGTCGCCCAGGCCGGGTCCGCGATCGCCTCCAGCACATCGGTGTTGCGCATCGCGGGCTCGGCCCGGTCGTCGACCAGGTTCAGCTCGATCTCCAGCCCCACCCGGGGCCGCTCGGCCTCGAAGCGCGACTCGCGCAGCATCTGCGCGAACGTCTCCAGGCACTCCTGCATCTTGATCCGGTAGCGGCGGCGGTCCTCGCGGGTGAAGGTGAGCGCCGGGACGTCCCGTCCCATCGGTCTCCCTCCAGGGCTCTCGTCCTCGGAACCTGTCCACCCCAGACTCGCACCAGCGGACGAGTCCGACCACGCGAGCCCGGTCCGTCGCCCGAGCGGGTCCGGCGAAGTCCGTTGCGGCTCGGCAGCGCCCCGAAGGGGCGCGGGGAACTGCGCGAGCAACCACGATGCACCCGCACAGGACCATGGCAGAACACCCCCAGGGGCGCGGGGAACTGCGCGACCGGCCACGACGGCGCCGCAGACGGTCGCCGTACCCGGCGGAGCGCCTAAGGGCCCTCGGCCAGGAAGGCGGTCAGGCCGTCGAGGAGCATGGTGCTGCCCTGTTCGGCCATGTCGCGTTCCTCCGCCGTGTCGCACGTCTGGCGGAGCGTGATCCGCGTCCGGCCGCCGTCCTCGTCGAGTTCCACCGCCATCGTCGACGGCTCGGGCCTCCCGGACACGTCCATCCCCACCACCAGCAGGCGGTTCTCGGCGACCTCCAGGTAGGACCCGGTCAGCGGGAACTCATCGCCGTCCGGCGTGACCATGGTGGCCTTCCAGGCGCCGCCCGGCCGTACGTCCATCTCGACGGATCCGGGGGCGGCGTACGCCCACCGGGCGTACTGGTCGGGAGTGGTCCACGCCTGCCACACCCTGCCCACGGGGGCGTCCAGCGTGCGGGTCAGGTCGTAGGAGAAGCCGCTGTCGGTGGTGGTCTGCTCGGCGCTCATGGTGTCGTCCTCTTCCGTCCTGCGTCTCGGTGGGTGAGCCTCGCGCAGGTGTAGACGTGCGGGGGTGCGCGAAGTCATCGGCCGCCAGAGGGTGTTTTCCGTTGACAACAAATCGTTCATCCTGTGATGCTCGTTCCATGCCACAGACCACCCCCGCACAGCCCGACGACCCCTTCGTCCCGCCGAGTTCCGACGCGGCACGCGTCCAACGGGTGCACGCCTCCCTGTTCCGCATCGCCGAGCGGCACGCGGCCACGGACGCACAGCGCCGCCGCCAGATCCACCCCGGCGTGATCGGACCGCACGAGGCGGTCAGGCTCGTGGCCTTCCTGCTCAGCGGCGCCGCCCTGCCCGAGGACGGTGAACCCGAGGTGGACCACGCGGACATCACCGCCGCGCTGAGCCTCGTACCGCGTGCCCGCGCGGAGATGGACGAACTGGAGGCCGGACTCCTGGAGATGGCGCGCGGACGCGGCATGACCTGGCCGGAGATCGCCTTCGGCCTCGGCCTGGGCAGCCCGCAGGCCGCCCGGCAACGCTACGAACGCCTGGCCGGCCGCACCGACACGGGCGACCGGTAGCCGCCCGGTCAGCCGTCGCGGGCCGGCTCGCCCACGGCCCGGGCGGCCCGCCGCCAGGCGGCACTCACCGCCCGGTGCGCCGTCGCCGTCCCGGCCGCCGTGCCGGGCGGCAGGTGCACGGGACGGCCGATGTGGACATGGAGACGCGGACGGCGCAACGGGGCGGTGAGCACACCGGCCAGTTGCTTCGCGACCGGTCCGGAGGCCAGCCGCCGGGCCCCCACCTGGCCCACGGGGACGACCGGCGCGCCGGTCGCGGCCGACAGCCGCGCCGGACCCGTACGGAACGGCCGGGGCGCGGCACACCCCGCGTCCGGACGTGACGGCAGGCCGCCTTCCGCGTAGATGAGCACATGGCGTCCCGACCGCACCGCCTCCGCCGCGGCCTGAAGCGCGTCCGCCGCGCGGGCCGATCCCCGGTGCACGGGAACGTGTCCGCCCTTCGACAGGGCGCGTCCCAGTACGGGCACACGCCACAGCCCCGCCGTCGCCAGGACGACCGGTGTGACGCCCACCCCGCGCAGGGCGGCCAGCACGAGCGCCGGATCGGCCATCGAGTCGTGGTTGGCGACGAAGACACTGCCCGCCGGGAACGGCCCGTCGGTCTCACGGGTGACGGTGAGCCGCCCGAACAACGGCAGCAGGGCGGCGGCGGCACGGCTGAGCAAGGGACGTCCTTCCGGCAGACGGGGTTCTGCCGGTCAGCTTCGGGCGCGGCGGGCTCCTCGCGCCTGAGTACGCGTACTCGGACCGGCGGCGCCGCCTACTCGGTTCAGGGCCGGGGACCGGGGCTGAATCACCCCCGGGCGCCCTGGGTACCCGCCACTTCCCCGCGCGGACACGCCGCGCCGCTCCACCACGGGAGGCCGCCATGGCCGACCTCAACCCGATCGATCTGCAGAAGGCCCTCAAGGGCGCCGACTACCCCGCCGGCAAGGACGACCTCGTCTCGGTGGCGAGGAGCAACGGCGCGGACGACACCCTCGTCAAGAAGCTGGGGCAGACCGGCACCAAGCGGTTCGACGGCCCCGACGAGGTGCAGAAGGCGGTCTTCGGCAACGAATAGCGCCCTGTCCCGGGGCTGCCGTGCGGGCAGCCCCGGCCCTGCCGACAACCGAGACGAGGAACGGTACCGCGATGACCGAGTACGAACGTTCACACACGATGCCCGCATCACCCGAGCACGTCTTCGACCAGGCGGCCAACGTCGGCCAGATGGGCGACTGGCTGCCCGAGGACCTGCACGTGCACGCCGAGGAACTGCCCGCCGTCACCGTGCACGAGGACCGCTCCGACGAGGACACCTCCGCCCTGCTCCGCGCCCAGCGGGACCAGATGCGGCTCGAATGGGGCACGCGTGAGCAGGGCGGCTACACCGGCTGGCTGCAGGTCGCCGGCATCGGCAGCGGGGCCAGCGAGGTCACGGTGCACCTCTCCTTCTTCGACGACAGCCACGACCCGGGCGAGAAGGCCGTCGGCGACGCCCTGGACTCCAGCCTCCGACGCCTGGAGGAACAGGTACGGCTCCGTGTCGACAACGCCGCCGGCTGACCGTCCGCCCCCTCCGGAAGGCCACCCCACCATGAGCAGTGAGCCCACCCCCGAACACCGCTCGGACACCGCACTCAGGGTCAACGGCAAGCCGCACACCCTCCGCCTCGACCACCGGCGGGTCCTGCTGGACGTCCTGCGCGAGGACCTCGGCCTCACCGGCGCCAAGAAGGGCTGCGACCACGGCCAGTGCGGGGCCTGCACGGTCCTGGTCGACGGCCGCCGCGTCAACAGCTGCCTGCTCCTGGCCGTGTCCCTGGACGGCCGCGACGTCACCACGGTCGAGGGCCTCACCGACGGCGGCGACGGTCTGCACCCCCTGCAGCAGGCCTTCCTCGACCGGGACGCCTTCCAGTGCGGGTACTGCACGCCGGGACAGATCTGCTCCGCCGTCGGCGCCCTGGCCGAGGCCGAGGCGGGCCATCCCTCCCACGTCACCGACCCCGCCGCCCCCTCCGGGCGGCCCGTTCCGCTGGACGCCGCCGAGATCCGCGAGCGGCTCAGCGGCAACCTGTGCCGCTGCGGCGCCTACCCGCACATCGTCGAGGCCGTCGAGGACGTGATCTGAGTGGAACCCTTCGGATACGTGCGGGCCGGCACCGTCGAGGAGGCGGCCGAGGCGCTCGCCGCGCATCCCGGCGCCCGCTGCCTCGGCGGCGGCACCAACCTCGTCGACCTGATGAAACTGGGCGTGGAACGCCCCGACGTCCTCGTCGACGTCAGCCGGCTGCCGCTGGACACGGTGGAGGAACTGCCCGACGGCTCCGTGCGCGCCGGCGCCACCGTCCGCAACAGCGACCTCGCGGCCCACCCCCTGGTCCGCGACCGCTACCCCGCCCTGTCCCAGGCGCTCCTCGCCGGCGCCTCCGGACAGCTGCGCAACGCCGCCACCACCGGCGGCAACCTCCTCCAGCGCACCCGCTGCCCCCACTTCCAGGACCTGTCCAAGCCCTGCAACAAGCGTGCGCCCGGCAGCGGCTGCGGCGCCCGGGAGGGCACCCACCGCGACCACGCGGTCCTCGGCCACTCCGAGCACTGCATCGCCACCCACCCCTCCGACATGGCCGTCGCCCTGGCCGCCCTCGACGCACGCGTGGAGCTGTACGGCGACGAGGGCGCCCGGGACGTCCCGGCGGACCGGTTCCACCGGCTCCCCGGCGACCACCCGGAGCGGGACACCGGGATCCGGCCCGGCGAGCTGATCACCGGCGTGGTGCTCCCGCCCGCCACGGCGTCGCTGCCCTCCGCCTACCGCAAGGCCCGCGACCGCGCCTCGTACGCCTTCGCCCTGGCGTCGGTCGCCGCCGTCCTGGACACGGCGGACGACGGCACCGTCGCCCACGTGGGGCTCGCCTTCGGTGCCCTCGCCCACAAGCCGTGGAGGGCCGAACGCGCCGAGACGGCGCTGCGCGGCGCCCCGGCGACCCCGGACTCCTTCGCCCGCGCCGTGGACCTGGAACTCGAGGCGGCCCGGCCGCTGCGCGACAACGGCTACAAGGTGCCCCTCGCCCGCAACCTCGCCGTGGACGTCCTGACCCGGCTCGCGCCGCCCGCCCGGCGCCCCCGACACCTCACGGAGGACTCATGACCGGCACCGGTACCGCGCTGGGTGCTCCGGCCGAACGCCGCGAAGGACGCCAGAAGGTCACCGGCGGCGCCCGCTACGCCGCCGAACACCCCCTGCCGGAGCGCGCCCACGCCTGGCCCGTCCTCGCGGCCGTCGCCCGCGGCCGGGTGACGGCCGTCGACACCACGGCCGCCCTGGAGTCGCCCGGCGTCCTGACCGTGCTCACCCACGAGAACGCCCCCCGGCTCACCGAGCCCGACGACCCCACCCTCGCCGTGCTGCAGGAACCCGGTGTGCCGCACCGCGGCTGGGTCGTCGCGCTCGTCGTCGCCCGGTCCCCGGAGGAGGCCCGTGCCGCCACCAGGGCCGTCCGGATCGAGTACGCCGAGGAGAAGCACGACGTGACGCTCACCGCGGACCATCCCGGGGCGTACGAGCCGGAGACCGCCAACGCCGGCTACCCGGCCCGCCGTGAGTACGGGGATCCCGACGGCGCCCTCGCCTCCGCCCCCGTCCGGGTCGACGTCTCCTACCGCGTGCCGCCGCTGCACAACCACCCCATGGAGCCCCACACCAGTACGGCACGGTGGGAGGACGACCGGCTCGTCGTCCACACCTCCAGCCAGGGCGGCACCGCGGTGCGCGCCACGCTCGCCGCGCTGTTCGGGCTGCCCGAGGACCGGATCACCGTCGACACCGGCCATGTGGGCGGCGGCTTCGGCTCCAAGGGCACCCCGCGCCCCGACGTCGTGCTCGCCGTCATGGCCGCCCGGGAGACCGGCCGGCCCGTCACCGTCGCCCTGCCCCGCCGCGACATGCCCGCCCTCGTCGGCCACCGGGCCCCCACCCTGCACCGGCTCCGCCTCGGCGCCGACGACGACGGCCGGCTGACCGGCCTGACCCACGAGATCGTCACCCACACCTCCCGCGTCAAGGAGTTCGTGGAGCAGGCGGCGGTCCCCGCACGCGTCATGTACGCCACCCCGAGCAGCCGTACGCTCCACCGCGTGGTCCGGCTCGACGTGCCGACCCCGTCCTGGATGCGCGCCCCCGGTGAATGCCCCGGCATGTACGCCCTGGAGTCGGCGGTGGACGAACTCGCCGACGCCCTCGGCCTGGACCCGGTGGAGCTGCGCGTCCTCAACGAACCCGAGCGCGAACCGGACAGCGGCAAGCCGTTCAGCAGCAGGCACCTCACGGAGTGTCTGCGCGAGGGCGCCCGCCGCTTCGGCTGGGACAGCAGGGACCCCCGCCCCCGTTCCCGGGCGGAGGGGCCGCTGCTCGTCGGCACGGGCGTCGCGGCGGCCACCTACCCCGTCCTCGTCCAGCCGTCCACCGCCGAGGCACGCGCACTGCCGGACGGGACCTTCGTCGTCCGTGTCAACGCCACCGACATCGGCACCGGGGCCCGCACCGTGCTCGCCCAGGTGGCGGCGGACGTCCTCCGTGTGCCGCTGGACCGGGTACGGACCGAGATCGGCGACAGCGACCTGCCGCCCGCGTCCCTGGCCGGGGGATCCTCCGGAACCGCCTCCTGGGGATGGGCCGTGCACGACGCGTGCGCCAGGCTCACGGGCCGGCTGGGCGGCCTCACCGGCCGGCTGCCCGACGAGGGCGTCACCGTCCACGCCGACACGGCGGGCCGGGCGGACGCCGAGAGCGCCTACGCCCGCCACGCCTTCGGGGCGCACTTCGCCGAGGTCACCGTCGACTCCGTCACCGGCGAGGTCCGGGTGCGCCGGATGCTCGGCGTCTTCGCCGCCGGACGCATCCTCAACGCCCGTACCGCACGCTCCCAGTTCATCGGCGGCATGGTCATGGGACTGGGCATGGCACTGACCGAGGGCAGCACGATGGACGCCGCGTTCGGCGACTTCACCGAGTCCGACCTGGCGTCCTACCACGTGCCCGCGCACGCCGACGTGCCCGCCGTCGAGGCGCACTGGATCGACGAGCACGACGGCCACCTCAACCCGATGGGCAGCAAGGGGATCGGCGAGATCGGCAACGTGGGCAGCGCGGCCGCCGTCGGCAACGCCGTCCACCACGCCACCGGCGTCCGCTTCCGCGACCTCCCGCTGACCCCGGACAAGGTGCTCGCCGGACTGTCGGGACCGTCCGCGCCTACCAGTGGGCGGGGCGGCTGAGTCCGGGAGACAGCACGGTGGCCGCGTCGCCCCGGGCCGCGTCGAGCTGCGCCTGGGTGAGGAAGAGGGCACCGGTGAGGTCGGCACCGCGGAGGTCCGCGTCGCGCAGGTCGGCGCCGATCAGGTCGGCGTCGCGCAGATCCGCCCCGCTCAGGTCCGCGGCGACGAGGAGGGCCCCGCGCAGGCTCGCTCCCCTGAGACCGGCGCCGGACAGCTTCGCGCCCATCAGATCGGCTCCGCGGTGGTCCTTCCCGCGGCCCGGGACGCGGGCCCGGACGAGTTCACTGGCGCGCAGCAGCAGCGGGTTGACCTCGCCGCGCAGCGCGTTCACGTCCAGCGCGGTGACCGCCTCGGCGCTGCCGCGGGTCAGGCCGTCGATCCGGGCCAGCGCCCGCCGCAGCTCCTTGTGGACGGGCCGGGCCGCCGCGAGGTCGAGGGCCTCGGCGACGTACCGGAGCAGTTCGTGCAGCTGCCGCATCACGGGGAAGACCTCGAACATGGCGCGCGCCGACTCCGGTGCCCGGCGCCAGTCGGTGCCGCCGAAGGTGACCTGCGACACCTTCTGTCCGGCGCCGAAGCAGTCGAAGACGGTGCAGCCGGGGTAGCCCCGGTCGCGCAGCCGTTCGTGGATGCCGCAGCGGAAGTCCGACCGGAGGTGGGAGCAGGCCTGCCCGGCGGCCTTGTCGACGGCGAAGTCGGCGGAGCGGGCGAAGGGCAGGGCCACACAGCACAGGCCGAAGCAGTTGGCGCAGTCGGCCTGCAGGTCCTTGCGGCCCCCGGAGGTCACGGGGGCTTCGTGCTGGGGTGACACCGTGCGGGCTCCCGTTGTGCGACGAGCGGTCGGCGCCCATTCTCGCAGACGGTCCGCCTGCGGATCCTCGGGGACGGTTCACCTGCGGATCCTCAGGGACGGCCGGTGAGGTAGCCGCCCATCGAGGTGAAGTACTCGGTCGCGCCCAGTTCCCGGCCGTCCTCGGTGCGTACGCGGGTGATGGCCAGACCGTGGTTGCGGCCGGTGCGGGCGTCGGCGCCGGCGACGATCACCACGCCGTCGCCCTCGCGGTAGAAGATCCGGCCGGGCGTCCCGCCGTAGCGCCCCCGGGACACCACGGCGGCCAGGACCTCGAGGCGCCGGCCCTTGTGGAAGGTGAAGGCGCTCGGGTAAGGGTGCGACTGGGCGCGTAC
The DNA here is from genome assembly GCF_042732315.1 of Streptomyces sp. NPDC059787. Lineage (NCBI taxonomy): Bacteria > Bacillati > Actinomycetota > Actinomycetes > Kitasatosporales > Streptomycetaceae > Streptomyces > Streptomyces sp. NPDC059787. The sequence goes on along the minus strand of NZ_JBHWHX010000003.1, from coordinate 239,697 downwards.
GAGGCGCTCCAGGTCCTCGGCGGGCCAGTTCCAGTCGATCCGGATGTCCTCGAGGGACCGCTTGTGGAAGAAGCTGGCCTGCGAGCGGTCCTGCCGGGTGAACTCGGTCCGCCCGGAGGCGATCAGACCGAGGGCGCCCGTGGTGACGGGGGCGATCAGGTCGACGGTCTTGTGGAACAGGTCGGTCGCCGTGTCCGTCGGTCCGACCGGGACCGCCCGCTGCAGGACGATGTCCCCGGCGTCGAGTTCCTCGTCCATCAGGTGCGCGGTGACGCCGACCTCGGTTTCGCCGTTGATGAGGGCCCAGATCAGGGGGGAGAAGCCGGCGTACTTCGGCAGCAGCGAGTCGTGGACGTTCAGCGTGCCGTGCCGGGGCAGGCCGTAGATGTGCGGGGGGATCCAGGTGCGCCAGTTGTTGGCGACGATGATGTCCGGGTCGGCTTCCTTGAGCCGCGCGAACAGCTCCTCGTCGTCGGGGCGGTCGCGGACGACGACGGGGATGCCGTGTTCCTCGGCGAGCTCGGCGACCGAGTCGCTCCAGATCCGCTCGTAGGCGTGCTCGCTCCTGGGATGTGTCACCACCGTCACCACGTCGTGCTCGGAATCCAGCAGGGCCCGCAGGGTGCGATGGCCCCAGGTCTGATAGCCGAACATGACGACCCGCATGCGGTTCCTCCTCGGGCAGGGAATGGCCGCCGCCAGTAAAGCAAGGCTTACCTAACGTTGCAACGGCGCCCGGATGAAAGCGATTTGACGATCGGTCAGAAAATCGAACTCGTGAACTGTCCTTTTTGTCCGGTCGACAGCTTCACGGCCTAAGCTTAGGCTTCCCTAAGTTTTCCGGGCCCGCTGTTCCGCCGGCGCGCCCCTCCTCCCGTAATCCCGACGCCGGGCAACCGGCCGCCCGCACGATGGGAGTGACATGGCTCAGGTTCTTCCTGGCGACCCACCTCCGGTCCACGACCTCGTCGGCATCGGCTTCGGCCCGTCCAACGTGGCCATGGCGATCGCGCTCAGCGAGCACAACGCGCGTGTCGGCAGGCAGGAGACGGTCACCGCCCACTTCTTCGAGCGGCAGCCGGCGTTCGGCTGGCACCGGGGCATGCTGATCGACGACGCGACGATGCAGGTGTCCTTCCTCAAGGACCTGGTGACCCTCCGCAACCCGACCAGCGAATACAGCTTCCTGAGCTATCTGCAGAGCAAGGGACGCCTGATCGACTTCGTCAACCACAAGAGCTTCTTCCCGCTGCGCACGGAGTTCCACGACTACTTCGAATGGGCGGCGGAGAAGGTCGACGACATGGTCTCCTACGGCCACGAAGTCGTCGCCGTCGAACCCGTCCTGCGCGACGGAGCGGTCGAGTACCTGGACGTGACGGCCCGCTCGCGGGACGGGCTGGTGGTCCACCGGGCCCGCAACCTGGTCATCGGCACCGGGCTGCGCCCGCGGATGCCGGAGGGGGTCGAACGCTCCGACCGCATCTGGCACAACTCCGACCTGCTGGCCAAGGTGGACGCCCTGGAGGGCACGGATCCCTCCCGGTTCGTCGTGGTCGGCGCCGGCCAGAGCGCCGCCGAGAACGTCGCCTACCTGCACCGCCGCTTCCCCGGCGCCGAGGTCCACGCCGTCTTCTCCCGCTACGGCTACAGCCCCGCCGACGACAGCAACTTCGCCAACCGCATCTTCGATCCCGATGCGGTGGACGAGTACTTCACCGCCCCCGAGGACGTCAAGCGCAAGCTGATGGACTATCACGGGAACACCAACTACTCCGTGGTCGACACGGACCTCATCGAGGACCTGTACCGGCGCGTGTACCAGGAGAAGGTGCTCGGCACCGAGCGGCTCCGCTTCCACAACGTGTCCCGGCTCACCGGAGTCGTCGAGACCCCGGAGCGGGTCCACGCCACCGTCGTCTCCCTGGTCACCGGCGAGCGGACCGCCCTCGACGCCGACGTCGTCGTGTACGGCACGGGATACCTGCCCGCCGACGGACTGGCCCTCCTCGGCGAGACGGCCGGGCTCTGCCACCGTGACGACGAGGGCCGCGTCCGCGTCGAGCGGGACTACCGCGTGGCGACCCGTCCCGCACTGCGCTGCGGCATCTATCTGCAGGGCGGCACCGAACACACCCACGGCATCACGTCGTCCCTGCTGTCGAACATCGCGATCCGGGTCGGCGAGATCCTGGACTCGATCCTCGACCGGAACCCCGCGTCCTCCGACGCGCCCCGTCCCCTTACCGACGGGATCGGCACCTCCCGCTAGCCGGCCCGAGGGCCGGCCCCCCACACCGCCGCGCACTGCCCGGTCGTCGTACCCGGCAGGCGCGGCACCCCTGTGAAACCCCGTGAAAGGAACCAACGTGTCCACTGGAACACGCCCCGCGCCGGCGCGGATCGCCGGACTCCTCCCCAGAGCGGTCGTGGCCGTCGTCGCCGCGCTCGCCCTGACCGCCTGTGGGGGCGGGACCGACGACTCCTCGTCCGACGGGGACTCCTCGTCCTCGGCCGGTGCGGGCGCGCAGTCCGCGGCGTTCCCGGTCACGGTCGAGCACAAGTACGGCAGTACGACCGTCGAGGAGGAACCGAAGAAGGTCGTCACGCTCGGACTGTCGGACCAGGACGCGGTGCTGGCGCTCGGCGTCGAGCCGGTCGGCGCCGTCGACTGGTTCAAGGAGAAGCCGTACGGCAAGTGGCCCTGGACCAAGGAACTCTGGGGCTCCGACACCCCCGAGATCGTCGGCGAGCGCGACGAGTACAACATGGAGAAGATCGCCGCGCTGCAGCCGGACCTGGTCATCGCCCAGTACTCGGGCATGAAGAAGGAGCAGTACGACACGCTCTCGAAGTTCACCAAGGTCGTCGCCCAGCCCAAGGACCACCCGGACTACGGGGCCCCCTGGCAGGAGATGACACGCCAGATCGGCAAGGCGCTCGGCAAGGACGACCGGGCCGAGAAACTGATCTCGGACATCGACGCGCGGTTCAAGGCCGTCCGTGACGAACACCCCGAGTTCGGCGGTCTGACACTGGCCGTCGCCGACAGCTTCGAGGCCGGCAAGTACTCGGCGTTCACCGCGACCGACCCCAAGGCCATCTTCTTCAAGGAACTGGGCTTCGAACTGAAGCCGGAGATCGACGAGCTGGCCAAGCCGGGCTGGAACGTGGCCGAGCTCAGCGCCGAGAAACTGAACGTCCTCGACGTCGACCGGCTGGTCTGGGTCACTTCCGGCACCGACGCCAACGACCGCGTCAAAGCGGAGCCGCTGTACAAGAAGCTGAAGGTCAGCCAGGACGAGCGCGACCTGTTCGTGCCCTACCAGGACCCGGACATCGGCGCCGCGTTCTCCTTCAACACGGTCCTGTCGATCCCGTACGCGATCGAGGAGATCACCCCGCTGATCACGGCCGTCGAGTGAGACCGGCGGGCGGCGGACACCGACGGGCCCGCCGCCCGCCGCACCGGTCCGGAACCTCCACGGCCGCTCACCGACGCACATCAAGGAAGGGTTCCTCTCACGATGCCTGACGCCGAGTCGGACCGGACCGCCGGGTCCGGACCGTGGCCCCTGACCGGAGCGCAGTCCGGTATCTGGCTCGCCCAGCAGATCGAGCCGGACAGTTCGGTCCACACCCTCGCCTTCGTCCTCGAACTGCGCGGCGCCGTCGACCCCGGCCGCCTCGCCGCCTCGGCCCGCCGGGCCGTCGAGGAGGCCGAGGCCCTGCACATCCGCGTCACCGCCGACCGGGACGAGCCGCGGCAGACGGTCGTACGGACCCCCGTCGACGTGCCCGTCCTCGACCTCCGGGGCGGGAGCGACCCGGACCGGGCGGCCGCCGCCTGGATGGACGCCGACCGCGACCGGCCCGCCGACCTCGCCGGCGGCCCGCTGTTCGCCCAGGCGGTGCTCCGGCTCACCGACGACCGTGTGCTCTGGTACCAGCGCTACCACCACATCGTCGTCGACGGCATGGGCGCCGCCCTGATCACCCGCAGGGCCGGTGAGCTCTACACCGCGGGCGAGCGGGCACCCGCCGCCCCCGACGGGGCGCTCTCCCGTCTGGTCACCGCCGACCGGGAGTACCGCGCGTCCGCGCGGCACCGCACCGACCGCGCCTACTGGCTCGACCGGATGTCCGGCCGCCCGGAGCCCGTACGCCTCGTCGAGCGCGCACCGGCGCCGATGACGCGGCGGGTGCGGCGCTCCACGGTGCTCGGCGCGCGGGACACCGCCCGGCTGGAGGCCGCCGCCCACGGCGCAGGCGTCCGGCTCTCCCGGTTCCTGATCACGGCCGTGGCCGCCTATCTGCACCGGACCAGCGGCGCACAGGACCTGGTCCTCGGCCTGCCGGTCACCGCCCGCCAGGACGACGGGGCGGCCACCGTACCCGGCATGGTGTCCAACGTCGTCCCCCTGCGGGTCCCGGTCCACCCGGGCACCACCGGAGCCGAACTGGCGGCCGGGATCGGGCACATCGTCGCCGAGGCCGTCGAGCACGGGCGCTACCGGGCCGAGGACCTGGCCCGGGACCTGGGACTCGCCGACGGCCTGGCCGAACTGGTCGGGCCGACGGTCAACATCCTCCCCGGCACCGCCGACCTGCCCTTCGACGACCACCCGGCCGAACTCCACCCGGCCTGGCTCGGCCCGGTGAACGACCTGGCCTTCACCTTCTCCCGGGCACGGGACGGACAGGGCGTACGCCTCCACCTCGACGCCGACGCCGACGTCTGCGACGAAGCCGCCCTGCGCGACCACGAACGCCGCTTCCTCGCCCTGCTGGACTCCCTGGCCGACGACCCGGACCGGCCCCTCGGACACATCGACCTCACCGACGGCGCGGAACGCGGCCGGCTCCTCGGCGAACTGGGCGTCTCACCGCGCGAGGTGCCCGAGCTGACCTGGCCCGCGGCCTTCGAACACCAGGTCCGCGGGGCGCCCGACGCCGTGGCACTGGTCTGCGAGGACCGGGAACTGACGTACGACGGACTGAACGCCCACGCCAACCGGCTCGCCCGGCTCCTGACCGCCCGGGGCGTGCGGGCCGAGGACGTCGTCGCCGTGGCCCTGCCCCGCTCGCCCGAACTGGTGATCTGCCTGCTCGCGGTGTTGAAGACCGGCGCCGCCTACCTTCCGCTGGACGCCGACCACCCGAAGGACCGCATCGCCCACATGCTGTCCGACGCGGGGGCACGCACCGTCGTCACCGTGCGCGACCTGGCCGGGGAACTCCCCGCCGTACCCGGCGCAGGCCACCTCCTGCTCGACGACCCGGCCACGGCGGCCGCGTACGCCGCACAGGACCCGTCCGACCTCTCCCTGCCGATCCCGCTCGACCGGGCCGCGTACGTCATCTACACCTCGGGCTCCACCGGCCGCCCCAAGGGCGTCGTCGTCACCCACGACGGCGTCGGCAGCCTCATCGCCACCGCCACCGACCGCATCGGCGTCGGCCCGGACAGCCGGGTCGTGCAGTTCGCCTCCGTCGGCTTCGACGTCACGGTCTGGGACCTGATCATGTCGCTCTGCGCGGGCGGACGGATCATCGTCGTCCCCGACGGGCGCCGCGTCGCCGGACCCGCCCTCACCGAGTACATCGCCGGGCACCGCGCCACCCACATGATCCTGCCGCCGTCACTGGTCTCCGCGCTGCCGCGGGACTGCGAACTGCCCGACGGCGCCGTCCTCGTCGTCGGCACCGAGGCCGTGCCGAGCGAGCTGATCGCCCGCTGGGCCGGGCGGCTGAAGGTCGTCGTCGCCTACGGGCTCACCGAGGCGAGCGTCAACTCCACCCTGTGGCCCGCCGACCCCGCCCGGCCGGGACCCGCGCCCATCGGCCGGCCCGACCCCAACACCCGCGCCTACGTGCTCGACTCCGCGCTGCGCCCGGTCCCGGTGGGCACCGAGGGCGAGCTGTACGTCGCCGGCCGCGGTCTGGCCCGCGGTTACCTCGGCCGGCCGGGGCTCACCTCCGAGCGGTTCGTCGCCGACCCGTTCGGCGCGCCCGGCACCCGTATGTACCGCACCGGCGACCGGGTGCGCTGGGCCCCCGACGGCAACCTGGAGTTCCTCGGCCGCGCCGACGGCCAGCTGAAGATCCGGGGCCACCGGATCGAGCCGGGCGAGATCGAGAGCGCCTTCATGGCCTCTCCCGGGATCTCCCAGGCCGCGGTCCTGCCACGGGACGACCACCGGGGCGTCACCCGCCTGGTCGCCTACCTCGTGGCGGACGACGACGCCGCCGTGACGGCCGCGCGGGCCCGAGTGGCCGAGATCCTGCCCGACTTCATGGTGCCGTCCGCCGTCGTCGTCATCGACGGCCCCCTTCCGCTGACGCCCAACGGCAAGCTCGACAGGCGTGCCCTCCCCGCTCCCCGCTGGACCTCCCTGAGCGGGACGGACGCGCCCTCCACCCCCGCCGAGACCACGCTCGCCGGTCTGTTCGCCGACGTGCTCGGCATGCCGTCGGTCGGCGTCCACGACAGCTTCTTCGAACTGGGCGGCGACAGCATCGTCGCGATCCGGCTGGTCAACCTCGCCCGGGCGGCCGGGCTCGCGATCACCCCCCGCGACGTGTTCCGCCGGCGGACCGTGGCGGCGCTCGCCCAGGCCGCCGACCGGGCCGGCCCCGACACGCAGCCCTGCACCCCGGTGCACCTGGACGAGGACGCCCTGCCGGTCTCCCCGCTCCAGGAGGGCTTCTTCTTCCACGCCCGGTACGACACCGGCGCCGCCGACCCGTACCTCGTGCAGCAACTCCTCGACCTCGCGGGCCCGGTGGAGCCCGACCGGCTGCGCCGGACACTGCAGCTCCTCCTCGACCGGCATCCGCTGCTGCGGGCCTCGTTCCGCCAGCTGCCCGACGGCCGGGTCGTCCAGCGGCTCGCGGAGCACGCCGTCCTGCCGTGGCGGGAGACCGACACCCACACGAGCGGCGGACCGGACGCCCTGCTGGAGGCGGACCGGGCCGAAGGCTTCGACCTCGCCCGGCCCCCGCTGCTGCGGGCCACCCTGATCCGTGACGGCCGGCGCCACCGCCTGCTGCTCACCCTGCACCACATCGTCGCCGACGGCTGGTCGCTCGCCGTCCTCCGGCGCGAACTGCTCGCCGCCCACCGGGGCGAGGACCTGCCGGAGCCCTTCGCCCCGCACCGCCACCTGGCCTGGCTGGCCGGCCGGGACCGCGACGCGGCGCGCGAGGCGTGGCAGCGGGCGCTGTCGGGACTCCCCGGGCCCACCCTGCTCGCCGGCTCCCTCACGACGGCGGACACGCACCGGGTGCCCGCCCGCCCGGACCACCTGGACGTCCCGCTGCCCGACGACGACCTCACCACGTACGCCCGCACCCACGGAATCACCCTGAGCACCGTCGTCCACGGCCTCTGGGGCCTGCTCCTCGGCGGCCTGACCGGCACCCAGGACGTGGTGTTCGGCACCACGGTGTCCGGCCGGGGCCACGGGACCGGCGACCTGGACCGTGCCGTCGGCCTGTTCATCAACACCGTCCCGGCCCGTGTACGCCTGATGCCCGACGAGTCCCTCACCGGGCTGCTGCGGCGCGTCCAGGACGAGCACGCGGCCCTGCTGGACCACCAGCACCTCGGTCTCGCCGACATCCAGCGGACCGCGGGCGGCGGCGAACTCTTCGACACCCTCGTCGTGTTCGAGAACCACCCGACCGCCTCCGACGACGGTGCGGGCACCCTCCGCATCACCGGCTCCGAGGTGTTCGACACCGTGCACTACCCCCTCGCGCTGATCGTCGAGCCGGAGGCCGGCCGGCTGCGGCTGCGGTTCACGTACGACGCCGCACGGCTGGACCGGACGGTCGTGGCCGGCCTCGCCGACCGGTTCGTGACCCTGCTGCGCACCCTGACGTCCGACCCCGGCCGCCCGGTCGCCCGCACCGGCCTGCCGACCCACCGGGAGCGGCAGCGCCCGACCGGGCCCGGCACCACCGCGCACCCGGTGCCCGACGCCACCCTGGCCTCGCTGTTCGCACAGCAGGCGGCACGCACGCCGCACGCCACGGCGCTCGTCTTCGAGGACACCGCCCTCACCTACGCGGAACTCGACCGGCGCGCCGAGGCCCTGGCCCGTCGGCTGCGGGCACGCGGCGCGGGCCCCGAACGGTTCGTCGCGGTCGCCGTGCCCCGGTCGGCGGAGCTCGTGGTCGCGCTGCTGGCGGTGCTCAAGGCGGGCGCCGCCTACCTTCCCGTCGACCTCGACCACCCCGCGGACCGGGTCGCGTACCTGCTCGGCGACTCCGGAGCGCGGACCGTCGTGACCACCGCCGAGGCCGCCGTGAGGCTGCCCGAAGCGCCCGGCCTCCAGCACCTGATCGTCGAGGACGACGAGGACGTCCCCGACACCCGGCCGGCCCCGGCCTCCCCGGACCATCCCGCCTACCTGATCCACACCTCCGGCTCCACCGGGCGCCCCAAGGGCGTCGTGGTCACCCACCGGGCGATCGTCAACCGGCTCGCCTGGATGCAGGCCGAGTACCGGCTCACCGACGACGACCGGGTGCTCCAGAAGACACCGTCCGGTTTCGACGTCTCCGTGTGGGAGTTCTTCTGGCCCCTGCTGGCGGGCGCCACCGTCGTCCTCGCCCGCCCCGACGGCCACCGCGACCCCGCCTACCTGACCGAGCTGATCCGCACCGAACGGATCACCACACTGCACTTCGTGCCGTCGATGCTGGCCGCCTTCCTGCGGTTCACGGAGACGGAGCGGGACCGGCCGTGGGCGGCGAGCCTGCGCCGGGTCTTCTGCAGCGGCGAGGCGCTCCCCGGCGCGGACGCCGCACGCTGGCGGGACCTCACCGCCCGCTCCGGGCACGGCCCCGTCCCCCTGCACAACCTCTACGGCCCCACCGAGGCCGCCGTGGACGTGACGTACTTCCCGTACGACGGCGGCGGCGAGACCACCGTGCCGATCGGCCGGCCGGTGTGGAACACCCGGCTGTACGTGCTGGACGCCTTCCTGCGCCCGGTGCCCGACGGCGTCCCCGGCGAACTCCACCTCGGCGGGGTCCAGCTGGCGCGCGCCTACCACGACCGGCCGGGACTGACCGCCGAGCGGTTCGTCGCCGACCCCTTCGGCGAGCCCGGCGAGCGCATGTACCGCACCGGCGACCTGGTACGGCGCCGCGCCGACGGCGCCGTCGAGTACCTCGGGCGCACCGACCGGCAGGTCAAGATCCGCGGCAACCGTGTCGAACCCGGCGAGATCGAGGCGGTGCTGAGCGGTCTGCCGGGCGTGGAACGGGCGGCCGTGATCGCCCGTGACGGCACCCTGATCGCGTACGCCGTGCCCGCGCCCGACGCCGGTCCGGTGGACGCCGAGAGCCTGCGCGCGGCGCTCGCGGACGCGCTGCCCGCGCCCATGGTGCCGGGTGCCGTCCTGCTGACCGGCGAACTGCCGCTGACCCCGAACGGCAAACTCGACGTCAACGCGCTGCCCGCGCCGTCCGCCGCCCCCCGGACCGGTGGCCGCGCACCCGCCGACGAGCGGGAGCGCACCCTGTGCGACATCTTCGCCGCCGTGCTCGGGGTGCCCGGCATCGGCGCCGACGACGACTTCTTCACCCTCGGCGGTGACAGCCTCACCTCCGTCACCGTCGCCACCCGGGCCAGGGAACACGGACTGTCCATCGGCCCGCGCGACGTCTTCGAGCACCGCACCCCGGCCGCCCTCGCCGCCGCGGCCGGCGAGCACACCCCCCGGAACCCGACCGCCTCCGACGTGACGCTCCCGGCGACCGAGGCAGGCCGGGCCGCCGCCGCCCTGAAGGCCGTACTGGCCCGGCAGGAGCGGTCCGGCGCGGCGGCCGACCCCGCCCTGCGGGCCCTGCTGGACCGGCTCACCACGGCAGCCGGCACACCCGAGGCCCCCCTGCTCACCGCCGAGGAGACCGCCCGCGTCGAGGCCGCCGCCGGCGCGTCACGGGTCGCGGACGTCTGGCCCCTGTCCCCGCTCCAGGAGGGCATGTACTTCCACGCCACCTACGACGCCGGCGACACACTCGACGTCTACCTCTCCCAGGAGACACTGGACTTCGACCACCGCCTGGACGCCACCCGGCTGCGCGCCGCGTGCCGGACGCTCCTGGAGCGCAACACCGGCCTGCGCGCCGGGTTCGTCAGCGACGGTCTGCCCCGCCCGGTGCAGTTCATCGCGGAGCACGCCGGGTTCCCCCTCGTCGAGCACGACCTCTCCGCACTGCCGTCCGACGGGCAACGGGCCCGCACGGACGAACTCCTCGCGGCCGACCGCCGCCGCCGCTTCGACCTGACCGCCCCGCCCCTCGCCCGCCTGCTGCTGCTCCACCTCGGCGACGGCCGGGACCGGCTGGTCGTCACCCACCACCTCATCCTCTGGGACGGCTGGTCCGCCTGGCTGTTCCTGGAGGAACTCCTCGCACTGTACGAGCGTGCCGGCGACGCCACCGGACTGCCGGCCCCCGGCTCCTACCGGGACTACCTGACCTGGCTGGACCGGCAGGACACCGACACCGCACTGACCGCGTGGCGCCGGGCGCTCGCCGGGTTCGACGAGCCGACCCTGGTCGCCCCGGCCGGCCGCGACGGCGGCCCGGTGATACCGGTGGACTTCGACGCGACACTCACCCGCGAGGCCGGCGACCGGCTGCGCACCGCCGCCCGGCGCCACGGACTCACCCCGAACACCCTGCTGACCACGGCCTGGGCCCTGGTGCTCTCGACGCTGACCGGCCGTACGGACGTCGCCTTCGGCACGGCGGTGGCCGGCCGGCCCGCCGACGTCCCCGGCGCCGCCGGCACCATCGGCATGTTCCTCAACACGGTCCCGGCCCGCATCTCCCTCGACCCCGGCGAACCCCTGCTCGACCTGTTGCGCAGGACCCAGTCCGAGCGCGCGGCGGTCATGCCGTACGAGTACCTGGGGCTCGGGACGCTGCAGCGGGAGACCGGCCACCGGCGGCTGTTCGACACCCTGTTCGTGCTGCGCTCGGCCGACGGCGAGGAGCGGGCCGCCACGCTCCGGCGGCGGCACGGCATCACCGGCATCTCCAACGTGGACGGCACCCACTTCCCGCTCACCCTGATCGTCACGCCGGAGACCCGGCTGCGGGTGACCCTCGCCGCCCGGCCCGACCTGTTCGACGCGGACACGGCCACGGTGATCCTCGCCCGGTTCACGACCGTGCTGGAGCGACTGGCCGACGTCCTCACCGGACCGGAGGCGGACAGCGCCCGGACCGCCGGCCTCGACCTGCTGCTGCCGCGGGAGCGGACCGCCCCGGCCGCGACCCGCGAACCGGTGCCCGACGACACCGTCGCCGACCTGCTCGCCGACCGTGCCGCCCGCACCCCCGACGCGGTGGCCCTGGTCTTCGGCGAACAGTCCCTGACCTACGCCGGGCTGGACGCCCGGATCAACCGCCTCGCCCGGCTGCTGCTGGCCCGGGGCGCGGGACCGGAGAAGGCCGTCGCGCTCGCCCTGCCCCGCTCCCTCGACATGGTCACGGCACTGTTCGCCGTCCTGCGCACCGGGGCCGCCTATCTGCCGCTCGACCTCGACCACCCCGCCGACCGGCTGCGCCTGATGGTGGCGGACACCGGCCCGCTGTGCCTGGTCTCCACCACGGCCGTGGCCCCCGCCCTGCGGGGCGAAGAGGGACCGCTCGCACCCGAACTGCTCCTGGACACCCCGTCCGTGGCCGCCGAACTCTCCGCACTCCCGCACGACGGCGTCACCGACGCCGAACGGCCGGCGTTCGCCCGCGGTGTGCCGGACCGGCTGGAGCACCCGGCGTACATCATCTACACCTCCGGCTCCACCGGACGCCCCAAGGGCGTCGTCACCCCCTACCGGGGGCTGACGAACATGCAGCTCAACCACCAGCGGGAGATCTTCGACCCGGCCATCGCCTCCGCCGGGGGACGGCGGCTGCGGATCGCGCACACCGTCTCCTTCGCGTTCGACATGTCCTGGGAGGAACTGCTGTGGCTCGTCGAGGGCCACGAGGTGCACGTCTGCGACGAGGAACTGCGCCGTGACGCCGAGGCGTTGGTGAACTACTGCGACCGGCACGCCGTCGACGTCGTCAACGTCACCCCGACCTACGCCCAGCTGCTGATCGAGGAGGGCCTGCTCGAACAGGACCCGGCCGCGGGCCGGCACCGGCCCGCCCTGGTCCTGCTCGGCGGCGAGGCCGTCCCCGACACCGTGTGGACCCGGCTGCGCCGCACGGAGGGCACCTACGGCTACAACCTGTACGGGCCCACCGAGTACACGATCAACACCCTCGGCGGCTCCACCACGGACAGCGACACCCCGACCGTCGGCCTGCCCATCCGCAACACCCGCGCCCACGTCCTCGACACCATGCTCCGCCCGGTCCCGCCCGGCTGCCCCGGCGAGCTGTACATCGCCGGCACCGGGCTCGCCCGCGGCTACCACGAACGGCCGGGACTCACCGCGGAACGCTTCGTCGCCGACCCGTTCGGGGAGCCGGGCGAGCGCATGTACCGCACCGGCGACCTGGTCCGGCGGCGCCCGGACGGCCTGCTCGACTTCCTCGGCCGCACCGACGACCAGGTGAAGATCCGCGGCTACCGCATCGAACCGGCGGAGATCGCCGCCGCCCTGTCCGCGCATCCCGAGGTCGCCCGTGCGGCGGTCGTCGTGGTGCCGTCCGCCGGGACGAAGCGCCTGGTCGGCTACGTGGTGCCGGAGGAGGACGGGCAGCCGGGGGAGGACCTGCCCAAACGGCTCCGCGACCACCTGCGGGCCGGCCTGCCGGACTACATGGTCCCGGCCGCCCTCGTCCCCGTGGACACCCTCCCGCTGACCGTCAACGGCAAGCTCGACGTCAAGGCACTGCCCGCCCCCGACCTCACCGGCACGGGCACCGGCCGGCCGCCCCGCACCCCGCACGAGGAGACGCTGCGCGCGCTCTTCGCCGATGTGCTCGGCCTGCCCGAGGACGGTGTCGGGGCCGACGCCGACTTCTTCGACCTGGGCGGACACTCCCTGCTCGCCACCCGGCTGATCAGCCGCGCCCGCGCCGCCCTCGGCGTCGAACTCGCCATCCGCGACCTGTTCGAGGCACCCACCGTCGCCGAACTGGCACGCCGCACGGCCCGCTCCGGCACCGCCGCCCGGCCCGCGCTCACGGCCGGGGAGCGCCCCGCCGAGCTGCCGCTGTCCCACGCCCAGCAGCGGCTGTGGGTCGTCCAGCAGATCGAGTGCACCTCCGCCGCGTACAACTTCCCGCTGGTGACGCGGGTGCGCGGACCGCTCGACCGTACGGCGTGGAGCGCGGCCCTCGCCGATGTGACGGCCCGCCACGAGGCCCTGCGCACCCTCTTCACCGAACGGGACGGCCGGGTGTCCCAGCACGTGCTGCCCGCCGACGAGGCCCGCCCGGAGGTGGAGCACATCCGGGCAGCCGAGGACGAGGTGCCCGGCGTCGTGGCCACCGCGGTGCGCCGGCCGTTCGACCTCGCCCGTGAACTGCCCCTGCGCGCCACCCTCGTGGAGATCACCCCCGAGGACCACGTCGTCGTGCTGCTGCTGCACCACATCACCACCGACGAATGGTCCGACCGCCCCTTCCTGCGCGACCTGGCCACCGCCTACCGCGCCCGCCTCGCGGGCACCGCCCCCACGTGGCGGCCGCTGCCCGCCCAGTACGCCGACTACGCCCTCTGGCAGCAGCGGCTGCTCGGCGACCCGTCCGACCCCGACAGCCCGGCCGCCCGTCAACTGGCCTACTGGAGTAAGGCGCTGGCGGGGATCCCCGAGGAACTCGACCTGCCCGTCGACCGGCCCCGGCCCGCGCGTCCCGCCTTCTCCGGAGCCGCGCTCGACATCGAGTTCGACACCGCGGTGCACGAAGGGCTCGGCCGGCTCGCCCGGTCCACCGGCACCAGCATGTTCATGGTCGTCCACGCGGCCGTCGCCACCCTGCTCCACCGCATGGGCGCCGGAACGGACATCCCGCTCGGCGCGCCCGTCGCGGGCCGCGGCGACCAGGCACTGGACGACCTCGTCGGCTTCTTCGTCAACACCCTCGTCCTACGGGCCGACCTCAGCGGGGACCCCGGCTTCACCGAGCTGCTCGCCCGGATCCGCGCGACCGACCTGGCCGCGTTCTCCCACGCGGACGTGCCGTTCGAGGCGGTGGTGGAGGCGGTCAACCCGGCCCGGTCGCTCGCCCGCAACCCGCTGTTCCAGGTGATGGTCGGCCACCACGTCCGTACCGGCGACGCGCTCGAACTGCCCGGCCTGACCGCCGAGTACCTGCCGTTCCCGGTCGAATCGGCCAAGTTCGACCTCGTGTTCAGCTTCACCGAGCGGCAACGGACCGACCACGAACCGGGATCGCTCCGCTGCCGCCTGGAGTACGCCACCGAGCTGTTCGACCACGAGAGCGCCGAGCGGATCGGCGAACGGCTGCGCAGGCTCACCGCCGCCGTCGTCGCCGCACCCGAACAGCCCGTCTCCCGGGCGGAGATCCTCTCCGCCGACGAACGCCACCAGGTCCTGGAGCGCTTCAACGCCACCGGACGGGACGTCGAGGAGGCGTCCCTGCCCGCCCTCTTCGCCCGGCGGCTCGCCGAACGGCCCGACGCGGCCGCCGTCGTCGAGCGCTCCCGCTCGGTGACGTACGCACAGCTCGACGCACGGGCCGACCGCATCGCACGGCTCCTCGCCGCGCACGGCGTCGGCACCGAGAGCGTGGTCGGAGTGGCCGTGCCCCGCTCGGCCGACATGATCGCGACCGTGCTCGCCGCGCTGAGGCTGGGCGCCGCCTTCCTGCCGCTGGACCTGACACACCCGGGCGACCGCCTCACCTACATGATCGAGGACTCGGGCGCCGCCCTCGTCGTCGGCAGCGAACCGGTGGCCGGCAAGATCCCCGAGGTGCCGGGCGTCCCCGTGGTGCTGCTCGACGCCCCCGCGACCGTCACCGCACTGGACCGCCTGCCGGACACCCCCCTGGACGCCCGCCCGGTCGCGCTGGACCAGGCCGCGTACGTCATCTACACCTCCGGTTCGACGGGCCGGCCCAAGGGCGTCGTCGTCTCCCACGAGGGCGTCTCCAGCCTGGTCGCCACCGCCGTCGACCGCATGGACCTGCGCCCCGGCAGCCGGGTGCTCCAGTTCGCCTCCATCGGCTTCGACGTGTTCGTCTTCGAACTGGCCATGGCCCTGTGCCACGGCGGCCGGCTCGTACTGATCCCCGACGAGGCACGGGTCGCCGGAGAGGCGCTCACCGACTTCCTCGCGGAGCAGCGCGTCACCCACATGATCCTGCCGCCGTCCCTGGTCTCCGCCCTGCCGCCCGGCTGCGCCCTGCCCGAGGGATCGACCGTCCTGGTCGGCACCGAGACGGTCCCGCCGGACCTGTTCGAACGCTTCGGCGCCACCGCCCACCTGATCTGCGCCTACGGGCTCACCGAGGCGACCGTCAACTCCACCCTGTGGCCCTCCCGCGCCCACGGACCACGCACGCCCGGCCGGGTCCCCATCGGCCGCCCGGACCCCAACACCCGCTGCTACGTCCTGGACGAGCACCTCCGCCCGGTCCCGCCGGGCGTGGCGGGGGAGCTGTACGTCGCCGGGCGCGGTCTCGCCCGCGGCTACCTCGGCAGGCCCGCGCTCACCTCCGAGCGGTTCGTCGCCGACCCGTTCGGACCGCCCGGCGGCCGCATGTACCGCACGGGCGACCGCGCCCGCTGGCGGACGGACGGCAACCTCGACTTCCTCGGCCGGGTGGACACCCAGGTGAAGATCCGCGGGTTCCGCGTCGAGCTCGGGGAGATCGAGGCGGCCCTCACCGGCCATCCCGCGGTCGGCCAGGCGGCCGTGACCGCCGACCGCGACGGCGACATCGTGCGCCTCGTCGGTTACGCCGTGCCCGACGGCGGCGCGGACCTCGACCCGCGGGCGCTGCGCGCCCATGTCGCCGGGCTGCTGCCCGAGTACATGGTCCCGGCCCTCGTCGTACCGCTGGACGGTCCGCTGCCGCTGACCCCCAACGGCAAGCTGGACCGCAGGGCGCTGCCCGCACCGGACTGGTCCTCCATGACCGGCGACGCCCACCCCGCCACCCGGACGCAGGCCCGGCTGGCCGGGCTGTTCCGCGAGGTCCTCCGGCTGGACGGCGTCGGCGTCCACGACAACTTCTTCGCTCTGGGCGGCCACTCGATGGCCGCGATGCGGCTGCTGGGCCGGATCCGCACCGAGTTCGGCGTGGAACTGGGCATCCGGGACGTCTTCGACGCGCTGACCGTCGCCGGCCTCGCCACCGCGGTCGACGGGGCGGCCGGCGCCCGCCCCGCGCCGCGCCCGGCCGGGGACGGCGCGGCGGTGGACCCCGGCCGGCCGGTCGCGCCGGTCCAGCGCGCCCAGTGGTACGCCCACCGGCGCGACCCCCGGTTCGACCACGCCCTGGAACTGCGCTCGCCGGGCGGACTGGACGCCGGCGCGCTCACCGCCGCGCTGGCCGACGTGACGGCCCGTCACCAGCCGTTGCGTACGGCGTTCACCGAACGCGACGGCACGGTGTTCCCGCGCCCGGTCGAGCCTCCCGCCCTGACCGTCGAGCGGTGCGCCGACCTCGACGGGCGCCTGGCCGAACTCGCGGGGCAGGTGACGGACCTGACGGCGGAGGCGCCGCTGCGGGCGCGGCTGCTCACCGCCCCCGACGGCCGCCAGGCGGTCTCGCTGACCGCGCACTACCTCGCCGTGGACGAGTGGTCGGTGGTCCCCCTGCTCCGTGACCTCGCCACCGCGTACGCCGCCCGGTCCGAGGGCCGGGAACCCGGCTGGCGGCCGCTGCCGGTGACGTACGCCGACCACACCCGCCGGTCCCACGAGACGCTCGGCGACCTCGCCGACCCGGACAGCCGGGGCGGGCGCCGACTCGCCCACTGGCGGCGGACGCTGAAGGGCGTACCGCCCGCCCTCGCGCTGCCGGCGGACCGATCGCGGTCCGCCGTGCCCGGCCGGGTCGCCTTCGTGCTGGACGAGCGGCTGCACGCCGACGTGGACCGGCTGGCCCGGACCACCGGCACCAGCATGTTCATGGTGCTGCACTCGGCCCTGGCGGCCCTGCTCACCGCGCACGGCGCGGGCACCGACCTGCCCATCGGCACGATGGCCGCGGGCCGCGCCGACGAGCGGCTCGCCGACCTCGTCGGCTGCTTCCTCAACACGCTCGTCCTGCGCACCGACACGGCGGGCGACCCCACGTTCGCGGAACTACTGGCCCGGGTGCGGGAGACGACGCTCGACGCCCTGGACCGGCAGGACGTGCCGTACGACGAGGTGGCCCGCGCGACCGGACTGCCCCCCGAGGGGCCCCGGGTCATGGTGATCCACCACGAACAGGCCGACCTGGCACGGCTGGAAGGGGGCCTGGGCTCGCTGCGGGCCGCCCCCACCGGCGCGGTGCGGGCCGGGCTGACCCTCGGCTTCCACGAACCGCGCGGCGCCGGCCCGGTGCACTGCGCGCTGACCCACGCGGCCGGCGTACTCGGCACCGCCGCGGCACGCCGGCTCGCCGACGGCCTGACCGCCCTGCTGCGCGACGCGGCGGCCGACCCGCGACGACCCCTCTCCGAGCTGATCACCACCCCGTCCACAAGGAGTGACCACGCATGACGACCAACCCGTTCGAGGACCCGCAGGGCCGCTTCCTGGTCCTGGTCAACGACGAGAACCAGCACTCCCTGTGGCCGTCCTTCGCCCAGGTGCCGGCCGGCTGGCGGACCGCCTTCGGCGAGGACACCCGCGAAGCCTGCCTGGCCTACGTGGAGACCCACTGGACCGACCTGCGCCCCGCGAGCCTGGCCGCCCGCGACCACTGACCCGCCTCACCCACCCGGCCGCCACGCCGACGCACGGACGAGGCGTCGCGGGACCTCACGGGCGACGCCGCCATGGGGCGGCCCGGTTTCCCGCGATCGCCTGCCACCACCACGGACCCGCGCCGCCGCCTGCCGTCGCCGGGGGGTCACCCGCCGGTGGCGGTTCCCGGTGGCGCGCCGGGTCTTCTCGAAGGGGCGCCGTGGGGCTCGCTCTTCGGCGGGGCGATGCCGCTGGGCCTTGCCGCCTGCCGTCGCCGGGGGTCACTTGCTGGTGGCGGTTTCCGGCGGCGCGCCAGGTCTTCTCGAAGGGGCGCCGTGGGGCTCGCTCTCCGGCGGGGCGCTGCTGCCGGGCCTCGCCGCCTGCCGTCGCTGGGTGCCGCCGGGCGGTGGCGGTTCCCGGTGGCGCGCCGGGTCTTCTCGAAGGGGCGCCGTGAGGTTCACCCTCCGGCGGGGCGGTGCCGCCGGGTCCCGGCGTCCTCCGCCGGCCGGGGCGTTCCCGGGCGGCTGTCGGACCAGGCTGCCCACAGTTCGGCGTACCGGCCGCCGGCCGCGAGGAGTTCCTCGTGGGTGCCGGTCTCGACGACCCGGCCCTCGTCGAGGACGACGATCCGGTCGGCGGTCGCGGCCTGCGGCAGGCGGTGCGCCACCATCAGGCCCGTGCGGCCCTCCAGGGCCTTCAGCGCGGCCGCCTCCAGGACGCGCGCCCCCGCGCTGCCCGCGTCGGCGGTCGCCTCGTCCAGGATGGCGATCGGCGGGCCGGCGAGGACCAGCCGGGCCAGCGCCAGATGCTGGGCCTGCGTCACCGTCAGCCGGTGCCCGCCCTCCCCGACCACCGTGTCCAGCCCGTCGGGCAGCGCCTCGGCCCATTCCAGGGCACCCACCGCCGCCAGGGCCGCCCGCAGGTCGTCGTCGCCGGCGTCCGGCCGGGCCAGCCGCAGGTCCTCGGCGAGCGGACCGGCGAAGACGTGCACCTCCTGGCTGATGAGCGTCACCGCCCGGCGGACCCCCGCGGGACCCAGCTCGTCCGCGTCGGCACCGCCCAGCGTGACCGACCCCCGGGCCGGCCGGTGCACGCCCGCGATCAGCTTGGCCAGTGTCGTCTTGCCGGCCCCGCTCGAACCGACCAGCGCGACCCGCTCCCCGCCGCTCACCTCCAGATCGACGTCCCGCAGCACCGGGTGGCCGGGCACGTAGGCGTGGTCGAGCGAGGAGACCTTGACCGAGCCGTCCACCGGCACGGCCCGCCGGTCCGGCTCCGGCTCCGGCGCGACGGCCAGGCCGGACACCCCGACCAGACGGGCGAGGCTCGCGCCCGCCGACTGCACGTCGTCCAGCAGGAACAGCGCGGCGTTGACCGGGTTGAACAGGCTGTGGAAGTACAGCGCGGCCGCGGTCGCCGTGCCGATGCTCACCGACCCGTCGTCCACCAGCACGAAGCCGGTGACCAGGACCGAGGCCAGGCCGATGAACTCGGCCAGGTTGAGCCGGGAGAAGAACCCGGTCACGACGTGGATGCCGCGCAGCGCCAGCCCGAGGGCCGCCCGCGACCGCTGCTCCACGAGGTCCAGATGCGGCCCGTTCAGCCGGAACGCGCGTACGGTGCGGACGCCCCCGATGCTGTCGAGCAGCTGGTGCTGGAGCGCGCCGGTGGCCACCCGGTGCCCGGCGTACACGGGAGCGGCCCGGCGCAGGTACCAGCGCACCGACAGCACCTGCACGGGCACGGCGCACAGCGCGGCGAGCAGGAACCGCCAGTCCAGCACGGCGAGTCCGGCCAGGGTCAGCACGATGGTGAAGGCGGAGCGGGAGAACTCCGGGAGGGCCTGCCGTACCGACTTGGCGACCATGGTGACGTCGTCCGTCACCCGGGAGACCAGGTCGCCCGAGCCGGCCTCCTCGACCCGCTCCAGCGGCAGCCCGAGGGCCCGCTCGACGAACCGCTCGCGCAGGGCGGCGAGCAGGGTCTCGCCCAGCCGGGCGACGAGGGCGCTGCCGAGGGCGGTGGCGGCGCCGCGCGCCACGGCCACCGTGACGAGCAGGACCATGGGTACGGTCAGCGCGTCCGTGCCGCGCCGTTCCACCACCAGGTCGACGACGTGTCCGAGCAGGGGCGCCGTCAGCAGGCCGACGGCCGTTCCGGCGACCAGGACGCCCACCGCCGCCGCCGTGAGCGGACGGTGGCCGCGCAGCATGGAGCGGAGGGCGGCGAGGGTCTCGGCGCCGGTCGCGGTCGGCAGCAGGGCGCGGTCGCCGGGGCCGGTGCGGATCGTCGTCTCCTCGGTCCGTCCGTCGTCGGTGCGCGGGTCCGTGCCGTTGGCGGCGCTCATGCCAGGACCGCCGCACGGTAGGCGGCGTCGGCGGCGACGAGTTCGGCGTGCCGCCCGTCGGCGGTCACCGTGCCGCCGTCGAGCACCACCACCCGGTCGGTGACCGCCAGCAGCGAGGGGCTGGTGGTGACCAGGACAGTGGTGCGGTCCCCTCTCGTCTCCCGCAGCCGGGCGGCGATCCGCGACTCGGTGACCGTGTCCACCGCGGTGGTCGGGTCGTGCAGGACCAGCACGGGCCGGCCGGCGGCCAGCGCCCGGGCCAGCGCGACCCGCTGGCGCTGTCCGCCGGAGAGGGAACGGCCGCGCTCGGCGAGGACGGTGTCCGCGCCCTCGGGCAGCAGCCGGGCGACGTCGTCGGCCGCCGAGGCGGTGAGCGCCGCCTCCACCGCGGCCGTGTCCGCGTCCGCCCCGGCGCGCACGTTGTCCAGCAGACTGGTCTCGAACAGATCCGCGTCATGGGGCGCCACCAGGACGGCCCGGCGGACGTCGTCGGGGTCCAGGCCGGTCAGCGGCACGCCGTCGAGTTCGACCACACCCCCGGCGGGGTCCGACTCCCGGGCCAGACAGCGCAGCAGGTCCCGTGCCGCCGCCGGGTCCCCGGTCACCACACCGGTGAGGCCCGGTCCGAGGTCGAGGTCGACGCCCCGCAGCGCGCCGAGCGTGACACCGCGCAGCCGGATCCGCCCGGCGACGGCCCCGGGCAGCGCGGCCCCGCCCGGCTCCACCGCGGCGGGCGCCGCCAGCACCTCGGCGATCCGGCGGGCCGAGGCGCGGCCCTGCGCGAACTCGGCGTTGACGAAGGTGAGCAGCTGGAACGGCCCGAGCAGGAACTGCGCCAGCCCCACCGCCGCCACGAGTTCACCGACACTGATGCCGCCGCGCATCGCCAGGTACGCGCCCACCAGGGCGATGACCGCGATGAAGACGCCGGTCAGCGCGAGCACCGCCCCCTCGTGCCCGGCCCGGCTGCGGGCGGCACGCAGCGCGGCGGCCAGCGAGTCCTGACTGGTCCGCCGGTAGCGGGCCACGGCCGCCGGCTCGGCCCCCATCCCCTTGAGCACCCGCAGACCCATGACCAGGTCGGCGGCGACCCCCGAAGCGTGGGCGGCGCGCTCCTGCTCGGTCTCGCTGCGCCGCTCCAGCGGCCCGCTGATGCGATGGCCCAGCCACAACAGGGGCGGGATGCCGAGCAGGACGAGCAGGCCGAGCGGCACCGAGATCCGCAGCAGGGCCACCGCGCTGACCGCGAGGGCGGCGAGCGCCGAGGCGCCGTACGACAAGGCGGTCACCGCCGCGCCCACGCGCCGGGCGTCGTTGGTGGCGATGCTGGTCAGCGCGCCCGGGAGCCGGTCGGCGTCGGCGCCGCCGCGCGGGTCGAGCACCCGGGCGGCGAGGTCCAGCCGCAGCCGGTGCGTGGCCCGTTCGCCCGCGGCCTCCGTGACGCGGGCGCCCACGCGGTAACACGTCGACAGGACGACGAAGACGACGGCGAGCACCGCCAGCAGCCGCAGCAGAGTGCCGGACGAGCCCTTGGCCACCGCCTCGTCGATGATCACGCCCACGATCACGGGGACCAGGGCCTCACACGTCTGATGGCCCATGCCGAGGAGCGATGCCGCGACGACACCGCGGCGCCGGCCCCTGATCGCTTCCCGGAGGACATGCCCCCCGGTCGGTCCTCCAGCCGGCATGTGCCGTACCTCCGCGATGGTCGGGCAGTTAGGTAAGGCTACTCTGAACAAGGCGGACCGGATACGGCGCGCCGAGTGCGCCGGCGTACGCCACCGCGCGACCAACACCCCTCGTACGACGGCTCGTTGACCACCCGCTTCGCCTTCGGTTAGCCTCGCCTAAGCTGAACTCGCCGTCGTGTCCTGCCTTCCCGCACCCGGGCGAGCCCCGCGAACCACCGCCAGGGGGAGTTGTCGTTGACGGTCGAAACCCGGGCGGTGTCCACCGGGCAGCCCTCCGCCCCGGTCGTGCCCGGAGCACGACGCGGGACCACCGCGCTCCGCGCGTTCGGGCTCCTCCTCGCGCTCGGCGCGCTCGTCCTCGTCGGACTCCTCGGCGTGTGGGTGGGGACCCGGGGCATCCCGTTCACCTCGACCTGGACACTGCTGTGGCGGCCCGACGGTTCCGAGGCCGCGGTCATCATCCACGACTACCGCATCCCCCGTACGCTCCTCGGGCTCGTCGTCGGCACGGCCCTCGGGCTGTCCGGCGCGCTGATGCAGGCGATGACGCGCAACCCGCTCGCCGACCCGGGACTGCTCGGCGTGAACCTGGGCGCCTCCACCGGGGTGGTCGTGTGCATCGCGTTCCTCGGGGTGGGATCCGTCCTGGGCCAGGTGTGGTTCGCGCTCCTCGGCGCGGTCGTGGCGACCCTGGTGGTCCACCTGCTCGGCTCCGCCGGACGGACGGTCGCCACACCCGACCGCCTCGTGGTCGCCGGCGCGGCCGTCACGGCGGTGCTGTACGCCTTCAACTCCACGGTGCTGCTGCTGCGTCCGCGCGCCTTCGACCAGTTCCGCTTCTGGACCGCCGGCTCGCTCGCCGGACGCACCTACGACGTCCTCCAGACCGTCCTGCCGTTCGTCGCCGTCGGCACGGCACTCGCCCTGCTGCTCGCCCCCGCGCTCAACGCCCTCGCCATGGGCGACCAGTTGGGACGGGCCCTCGGCGTCCACGTGGTCCGCACGCGGGTGCTGGCGGCCGTCGCGGTCATGCTGCTGTGCGGTGCCGCGACCGCCGCCGCCGGACCGATCGGCTTCGTCGGCCTCGCCGTCCCGCACGTGGCCCGGTTCGTCGCCGGTCCCGACCAGCGGTGGGTGATGGCGTACTCGATGCTGCTCGCCCCCGTCCTGCTGATCGGCGCCGATGTGCTGGGCCGGGTGATCGGCGCGCCGGGCGAGGTCCAGGTCGGCATCGTCACCGCGTTCCTCGGCGCCCCGCTGTTCATCGCGCTGTGCCGTCGCCGGAAGCTGGTCATGCTGTGAACCCCGTACACCCGACGGAAACCCCCGCCGAAGCCGCACCCGTGATCAGCGGGACGGTCGTGCGCGCCCGGGGAGGCGGGATCTCGCTGCGGATCCCGGGCCGGTCCGTGGCCGTGGGCGCCGTACTGCTCGCCGTGCTCGTCGTGATCATGGGCGTCAGTCTGACCACCGGGGACTTCGAACTCTCCGTCACCGAGGTCGTCGAGGCGCTGACCGGCAACGGATCCCCGGGCGCCGACTTCATCGTCAACACCCTGCGCCTGCCCCGCCTGGTCACCGCGGTGTGCGTCGGCGCCGCCCTCGCCGTGAGCGGCGGCATCCTGCAGAGCCTCACCGGCAACGCGCTCGGCAGCCCCGACGTCATCGGCTTCACCAACGGGGCGGCCGTCGGCGCCCTGACCGTCATCATCGTGCTGCACGGCAGCATGACCCGCATCGCGCTCGGCGCGCTGCTCGGCGGCCTCGCGACCGCCGCCGCCGTCACCCTCCTCGTCGCCGGCCGGGGACTGCAGGGGTTCCGGCTCGTCGTCATCGGCATCGGGGTGAGCGCGCTGCTGCTGGCCGTCAACTCGTACCTGATCACCAGGGCCACCTTCCAGGAGGCGCTGGAGGCGCAGGCGTGGCTCCTCGGCAGCCTCAACAACCGCGGCTGGACCCAGGCCGGCGCCATCGGTCTCGCGGTCCTCGTGCTCCTCCCGGTCGCCTTCGTGTTCGCCCGCCGGCTCTCGATGGTGGAGATGGGCGACGTGACGGCGACGGCGCTCGGTGTCGACGTGGCCCGGACCCGCACCGTCCTGCTCGTCGTCTGCGTCGCCCTGGCCGCGTTCGCCACCGCGGTCGCCGGACCCATCTGGTTCGTCGCCCTGGCCGCCCCCCAGGTGGCCCGGCGGCTGACCCGGTCCTCCGCCCCCGCCCTGCTGCCCACCGCCCTCATGGGCGCCGTACTGCTCACTGCGAGCGATCTCGCCGTGCAGCGCCTGTTCACCGACACCCTCCTGCCGGTGGGCGCGGCCACCGGCACCATCGGCGGGCTGTACCTCATCCGGCTGCTGGTCACCGAGTCGCGAAAGAGCCGCGCATGACAGGAACGCACCCGCCGGAACCCCGGATCCGGGCCGAGAACCTGACCCTCTCCTACGACCGGCGGACCGTGGCCACCGGCCTCGGCGTCGACATCCCCGACCGCTCCTTCACGGTGATCGTCGGACCGAACGCCTGTGGAAAGTCCACCCTGCTCAAGGCACTGGCCCGGATGCTCAGGCCCAAGGCGGGCGAGGTCTACCTGGACGGCGCCGCCATCGCCTCCTACCGTACCCGCGAGGTCGCCCGCCGGCTCGGGCTGCTGCCGCAGTCGTCGACCGCGCCCGGCGGCATCACGGTGGGCGACCTGGTGGCCCGCGGCCGTTACCCGCACCAGCGGCTGCTGAGGCAGTGGTCCGCCGAGGACGAGACCGCGGTGACCGGGGCGATGCGCCGCACCGGAGTCCTCGACCTCGCCGGCCGGCCCGTCGACGACCTGTCCGGCGGGCAGCGCCAGCGGGTCTGGCTGGCCATGGTGCTCGCCCAGCAGACGCCCGTCCTGCTGCTCGACGAGCCCACCACCTTCCTGGACATCGCGCACCAGATCGAGGTGCTGAACCTCTGCGCCGAGCTGCACGCGGCCCAGGGGCACACCGTCGTCGCGGTCCTGCACGACCTCAACCAGGCCTGCCGCTACGCCACCCACCTCGTGGTGATGCGGGCCGGCGGCACCGTCGTGGCCGAGGGGGACCCGTCGGCCGTGATGACCGCCGAACTGGTGGAGGACGTGTTCGGCCTGCCCTGCCGCATCATCGACGACCCGGAGACCGGCACCCCCCTGATGGTGCCCGCCGCCCCGCGGCGCGCCGCCGACGACTCACGGCGTCCGGCGCGCGATCCTGGCACAGCCGTCCTATGATCGACCCATTAAAGTTGAATTTCGAACTTTTCTGTGGTGGAGGGCCGGCACATGAGCAACACGGAAACGCACCCGACGGAGACGGTCTGCGGCGCGGACGCCGACGGGCCGCCCCCGCCGGACATCGAGATCCTCACCCCGAGGGACGTACCCCTCGGCGGCCCCCGCGCCATGCGGGTACGGCGGACCCTGCCCCAGCGGGCGCGCACCCTCATCGGAGCCTGGTGCTTCGCCGACCACTACGGCCCCGACGACGTCACCGAGTCCGGCGGCATGCGCGTACCCCCGCACCCGCACACCGGTCTGCAGACGGTGAGCTGGCTGTTCAGCGGCGAGATCGAACACCGCGACAGTCTCGGCAGCCACGCCTACGTCCGGCCCGGTGAGCTGAACCTCATGACGGGCGGCCACGGCATCAGCCACTCCGAGGTCTCCACCGGGAGCACCCGGATCCTGCACGGCGCGCAGCTGTGGGTGGCACTGCCCGGGGAACACCGCGACGCGGCCCGCGACTTCCAGCACCACGTCCCCGCCCCGGTCGCGCTGGACGGCGGCGAGGCCCGCGTCTTCCTGGGCACGCTCGCCGGCGACACCTCACCGGTACGCACCTTCACCCCGCTGCTCGGCGCCGAGATCACCCTGGACCCGGGCGCCCGCGTGACCCTCGACGTGGACCCCGGCTTCGAACACGGAGTCCTCCTCGACACCGGCGACGTCCTCCTCGCCGATACGGCACTGAAGCCGGCCGAACTGGGCTACGCGCCCCCCGGCCGCACCGCCCTCACCCTCTCCAACCAGGCGCCCGACCCGGCCCGCCTGCTGCTCCTGGGCGGACCGCCCTTCGAGGAGGAGATCGTCATGTGGTGGAACTTCATCGGCCGGTCACACGAGGAGATCGTACAGGCCCGCGAGGACTGGACGAAGGGGTCACGTTTCGGCGAGGTGCAGGGGTACGACGGGGCCCCACTGCCCGCGCCGGAGCTGCCGAACGCTCCTTTGAAGCCACGAGGAAGGATGCGCTGACCTGCGAAAACATCGGCCTTGAACCAGGGGCCTCAAGATCGCTGCTGGGCCCGCCCGGTGACGTGGCCATCCCCTGGTGCGTGCCTTCGGTTCCTGCCTTCCGGCGTCTCTGAAGCTGTCCGCAGTTCTCAATGTATGGGCATCTGCGGGCAGCTTTACAAGTCATTTCATTAGGCGTGATCTTGCGCCATGTTGGCGTGATGACGACTTCGCTTGTCCATCGGATGGCGCCAGACGCGCTGTGGGAGCTCTTTCAGCGGGTCGTGCCGCCGGCTCCCGTCCGTCCGCAGGGTGGGGGCCGAAGACGGCACGGGGACCGCGAGGTCTTGGCCGCGATCATCTTCGTGGCCACGTCGGGCTGCACGTGGAACCAGCTACCGCCAGGATTCGGGCCGTCTGGCGTGACGGCCTTCCGCCGGTTCACCGAGTGGTCACAGGCGCGGGTCTGGGCAGAGCTGCACCGGTTGGTTCTGGATGAGCTGGGCGCCCGTGGGGACCTGGACTGGTCACGGTGCGCCATCGACTCGGTCAGCGACCGGCGCTTGCGCCGGGTGACGCCGGTGATGTCGCGCTCACGCATGATCCGCTCCACGCGCTTGCGGTTGACCCGCCGGTCCGGCCCGCGCAGCTCGGCATGGATGCGCGGCACTCCGTAGGTGCACCGGGAGGCGATGTGCAAGACGGTGATCTCGTGGGCGAGGGCGTCGTCGGCGGCCCGGCGGGCGGCGCGGGCCTGCTCGCCGGCCATCCAGGCGTAGAAAGAGGACCGGGCCACCTTCAGCAGCCGGCACAACAGAGCAACATGGTGGGTGGTCTTCTCCGCCTTGATGAACGTGTACACGTCCTTCATCGATCGCTCTCCTTCGCGAAGAAGACCGCCGCTTCTCGCAACACCTCGATCGTCTCGGCCTGCTCACGGTTCTGCCGCCGCAGCCGACGCAGTTCCTCCCGCTCCGCGCTCGTGAGCTCGCCCGGCGCCCTCTGCCCGCGGTCGATCGTGTCCTGCTTGACCCAGTTCCGCAGTCCCTCGGCGCTGACCCCGATCTGACGGGCCACCTCGGTGACGGTCTTCCCGGAGGAGCGTACGAGAGCCACCGCGTCGCGCTTGAACTCCTCCGTGTACCGCCTGCTGCGATTGCTCTTGCTTCCCACCTGGCACTACTTCCTCTGGAACCTCACGTCCCAGTCTCCGGGTGTCCGACATCAAGGGGAAGCTTCATGTGGCGGGTCACCCAGAGCCTGCTCCGGTAGCGGCCGGGACAGGTCGCTCGTTCAGCGGACGTCGGGCCGGTGCTCGGTGATCCAGTGGGCTGCCAGGAGTCCCGAGGCGGCGGTGAGAGTGGCGGCGGCGATGACGGTGGCGTTCAGGTCGAGGGCGTCGGCGAGGATGCCGGCGACGAGGGCCCCGGCGGCGTAACCGATGTCCCGCCAGAACCGGTATGTGCCCAGGGCGTTGGCCCGCCAGGCGGGGTGGGCGTGGTCGGAGACGGACGCGATGAGGGCCGGGTAGACCATGGCGGTGCCCAGGCCCAGGAAGACCGCGGACAGGATGCCCGCAAGCAGCGGCTGGTCCAGCAGGGCGAGGGCGAGGACGAAGCTCACGGCCTGGACGAGCATGCCGTAGACGATGAGGGGTTTGCGGCCGATGCGGTCGGCGAGGTGGCCGGTGGGGATCTGCCCGAGCCCCCACAGGATCGGGTAGATCCCTTTGATCAGTCCGACGGCGGCGAGCCCGAGGCCGTGGTCGGTGAACAGCAGGGGGAAGACGCCCCAGGTGAGGCCGTCGTTGAGGTTGTTGATCAGTCCGGCCTGGCTGGCTCCGCGCAAGGAGCGGTTGCGCCAGGAAGTGCGGGTGAACGTGGCCTTCAGACCGGTGTCCTCATCCGGCGGCAGCGGCTTGGTGTGGTGGGCCAGTTCCAGGGCGACGTGGGCGGCGGTGTCGCGGACGGCCAGGGCGAGGGCGAGGCCGGCGGCGACGAAGACGACGCCGATGAGTTCGGGGACCGGGCGCAGGCCGTAGCTGGTGGCGAGGTAGCCGGTGAGCAGGGCGGTGACGCCGACGGCGGTGTATCCGGCGGCCTCGTTCAGGCCGGTGGCGAGTCCCCGTCGGGAGGGGCCGACGAGGTCGATTTTCATGTTGACGGTCATCGACCAGGTCAGGCCCTGGTTGAGGCCGAGGAGGACGTTGGCGGCGACGATCCAGCCCCACGACGGCGCCCAGGCGAGGGCGAAGGGGACGGGAATGCCGAGCAGCCAGCCGGTCACCAGCAGCTGCTTGCGGCGGAAGCGGGAGGTCAGGGCGCCTGCGGCGAGGTTGGTGAGCGCCTTGGTGAGGCCGAAGGCGATGATGAAGGAGAAGACGGCCAGGTCACTGGTGAGTCCGAAGGTCTCGGAGCCGATGAGCGGGACTGTGGTGCGTTCCAGGCCGACCAGGCCGCCGACGCAGATGTTGACGACGACCAGCAGGGTGAACTGCAGCCAGTTCTCCCGCAGACCCAGCCGGACGGGCCGCCCGGTCGCGGTGGGCGTGGCGCTCACGGGCGGATGTCCTCCGTACCTCGGGTGGGCCGCTGTCCGCGGGCACCCACGTGGTCGGCCGGCCCGCCGCCGAGGACGGTGGCATCGGTGCGGCCGGTCCGTTTCCTGAGACCGGCGGCGGTCACGGCGCGCTCGCGACGTAGGTTTTCAAGCGCTCGGCTGCCTGGGCGGGATCGATGGCGATGGGGGGTGCTCATGTGCGTGAGGTTGCTTTTCGTCTTTTCGTCCGGGAGAAGCACCGAACGGACTAGAATACCCCAAGGGGTATCAATGAAGGAGGATGTGTGGAGCTGGACATGGCGGCCGACGAGCTGAAGAGCGTGCTCAACCGGCTGCGCCGGGCGCAGGGCCAGATCGCGGGGATCATCAGGATGATCGAGGAGGGGCGGGACTGCGAGGACGTGATCACGCAACTCGCCGCGGTCTCCCGAGCCCTGGACCGGGCCGGCTTCGCGATCATCGCGACGGGGTTGCAGCACTGCATGGCCGAGGAGGGTCAGGTGGACGGCGACCGGGACCGGATGCGCGCCCGGCTGGAGAAGCTGTTCCTGTCGCTGGCCTGAGCGAGCCCCGGCCCGAGCGGCGTCTCATGTCACCGCGTCGGCGAGCATGAAGGCGGCCACGGCCAGCAGGACGACCGCGAAGACGCGTTGCAGGCGGGGCCCGGAGGCCTTCGCGGCGAGGCGTTTGCCGTCCCAGGCGCCCAGCACGGCGGTGGCGATGAAGGGGCCGATCACCGCCCAGTCGAGGGAGACGGCGGCGCCCGAGCGGGTGGCGAGCGAGGCCAGGGAGTTGGCCGTGATGACCAGCAGGCTGGTGCCGACGGCGGCCTGCATCTCGAAGGCCAGGACGGTGACCAAGGCAGGGACGGCGAGGAAGCCGCCGCCCACACCCAGCAGCCCGGTCAGCGCCCCCAGTCCCGCCCCGGTCCCGGCCGCCCGACCCGGCCGCACCCCGCGGCCCGCGGCGCCGGCCGGGTCGCCGGGCCGGAGCATCCTCAGTGCGGCCAGGGCCGCGACGGCCGCGAAGGCGACGGTGAGGACGGCCTGCGGCAGGCGGGCGGCGGCGGCCCCCGCCAAGGCGGCCGGCAGCAGTCCCGCCGCCGCGAAGGCCGCCCCGGCTCTCCACCGCACGTTCCCCGCCCGGGCGTGGGCGTACAGGGCGGTCAGGGAGGTCACGGTGACGATGACGAGGCTCGCGGTGGTGGCCGCGGCGGGGGTGAAGCCGAGCAGGTAGATCAGGGCGGGGACGGCCAGGACGCTGCCGCCACCGCCGAGCGCGCCGAGCGCCAGACCGACCACGGCTCCCGCGACCAGGGCCAGGACCAGGGCGCTCACGCGATCCGGCCGCCCTGCCCGTGCTCGTCGACGACCGGCAGGCCGGCTTCCGCCCAGGCGTTCATGCCGCCGGTGACGTCGACGGCGTCGACGCCCCGGGAGGCCAGGAGTTTCGCGGCTTGTTGCGAGCGGTTCCCGGAGCGGCAGATCGCCACCACCGGACGGTCCTGCGCGTCCGGCGGCAGGACGGCGCCGGCCGCCAGCCGGGACAGGGGCAGGTGGACGGCGCCGGGTGCGTGCCCGGCCTTCCACTCTGGCGTCTCGCGTACGTCGAGCAGTACGGCGGTGCCGTCGTCGGTGCGGGTGCGGGCCTGGTCGGGGGTGAGGCGGTCGGTGCCGCGTCGGAAGAGGAACATGGTGGTGCCCTTGCCTTGGGTGAGCGGACGGGGTGATCAGCGGCGGGTCACGGTCAGGCCCGCCTCGCCGGCGGCGTCGAAGCCGTCGTCGACGGCGACCACGTCCCGTCCGGCGGCGTCGAGCAGGGAGGCGGCGATCGCCGCGCGCATCCCGCTCGCGCAGTGCACCCACACGGTTCCGGACGGCACCTCGCCGAGGCGGCCGTGCAGCTCGTGGATCGGGATGTGCACTGCCCCCTCGACGTGTCCCGCGGCGCGTTCGGAGTTCCGCCGCACGTCCAGGACCACCACGTCGTCGCGCTCGCGGACGTCGGCGAGGTCGGCGAAGCGGGCGCGGGGGAAGGAGGCGAGTTGCTCGCCTTCGCGGACCCAGCCGGCCGGGTCACCGGTGGTGGCGGCGGCCGGGCGGTCGATGCCCACCCGCGCGAGTTCCCGCTGCGCGTCGGCGATCCGCTCCGGGGTGTCGGCGAGCAGGGTGACGGGCTTGCCCCACGGGATCAGCCAGGCCAGGTAGGTGGCGAGCTTGCCCTCGCCCTCGAAGTTGAACGACCCGGCCACGTGTCCCTCGGCGAAGGCCATGCGGCTGCGCAGGTCCACCACCCACTCGCCCTCGGCCAGCCGGGAGGCGATCTCCTCGGCGTCGGCCCGCTCCGGCGGGGTGAGGTCGACCGGTGCGGGACCTGCGGCGTTGGCCGGGCCCATGTGAGCGTAGTAGGCGGGTACGTCGTCCAGGCCGGCCAGCATCCGGGCGACGAAGGTGTCCACGTCCAGGTTCAGCGCGTCGTTCGTCTCGCGCTCCTTGCCGATCGTGGTCGCGTCCCCCTCGGCCTGGGAGGAGGAGCAGAAGCTGCCGAAGCCGTGGGTGGGCAGCACCGGCACCTCGTCGTCCAGCTCGTCGGCCAGCCGGTGGGCGGAGGCGTGCTGGGCACGGGCCAGCCGCTCGGTCAGCCGCGGCTCGACCAGGTCCGGACGGCCCACCGTGCCGATCAGCAGCGACCCGCCGGTGAACGCCGCCACACCGCGCCCGTCCTCGGCAAGGGCGTAGGAGGTGTGGTGGGGCGTGTGCCCGGGAGTGGCGATCGCGCGCAGCACCAGGCCCTCGTCCACCGTCACGGTGTCGCCGTCGGCGACCGGGGTACGGGGGAAGGACACGTGAGCCGCGGCCGGCACCAGGTACTGGGCGCCGGTGACGCGGGCCAGTTCCAGGCCGCCGGTGACGTAGTCGTTGTGCACATGGGTCTCGGCCACGAGAGCGATGCGCACCCCGCGCCTCGCCGCGGCGGCGATGACCTGGTCGATGTCGCGCGGCGGGTCGACGACCACCGCGGCGTCGGGCCCGCCGGCCAGGTAACTGCGGTTGCCCAGGCCCTCGAATTCCAGGGTGTCGACGAAGAACACGGCTACGGCTCCTCCGCAAGAGACTGTATACCTCGGGGGGTATCCGGCTCACTCACCCTAACAGAGATACCCAGGGGGGTATTTCCGGTCTTTGTCCGGATGGCTCGTCCGGTATCGCGTTCACTGCGGCGGGTACCCGGTGGGGTATCGAGGGAACCGGACATTCCGCATCGAAGGAGCAGCGCACCGTGGCTTACGACCGCACCGTCCGCCTGACCGGCGCCGACTTTGACACTGCCGTCGCCGCCGTCCGCCGGGCCCTGGCCGACCAGGGGTTCGGCGTTCTCATCGAGATCGACGTGCGGGCCACCCTGAAAGCCAGGCTCGACCATGACATGGAGGACTGCCTGATCCTGGGCGCCTGTAACCCGCCCCTGGCCCACCGGGGCGCTGGAGGCTGACCGCTCCGTCGGGCTGCTTCTGCCCTGCAACGTCGTCGTCCGTTGCGACGGCGACCACGCGCTCGTCCAGGCTCTCGACCCGGGCACCAGGGTCACCCTCACCGGACTCGACGCCCTCACGCCCGTCGCCGACGAGGCCACCGCCCGCCTGGACGCAGCCCTGAGCGCCCTGTCCGCCGTCTGACCCGCCCGGGCCCATCAGGGTCCGGCCGGTGGCCACGTACCAGGACCGGTGGGCTGTGGCAGCTCACCGGCCACGGGAGTGGGGAGGACGGTAGGGCCACGGGGAGGTGCTCCACGGGTGTCCTCACCTGGTCGGAGCGGAGGAGTTTCAGGAGAGGGAGAGGAAGAGCTTCTCCATTTTCTGGGTGTCGAGGCTGTCGGCTCCGCCCTCCTGGGTCAGGCACTCCTTGAGGCCGCTGGCGACGATGGCGAAGCCGGCCCGGTCCAGTGCGCGGTTGACCGCGGCGAGCTGGGTGACGACGTCCTCGCAGTCGCGTCCTTCTTCCAGCATGCGTACGACGCCGGCGAGCTGGCCCTGGGCGCGCTTGAGGCGGTTGGCGGCCGACCGCACCTGGTCGGCGGGGAGCTGGACCATGGGGTGTCCTCTCGAAGGGCCGGTCGGGGACCGGCCGCGGTCACTGGCTGGGGCTCTGGGTGGCGAGGGAGGCGCGGACCTCGTCCGTGTCGAGCTCGCGGACGGAGGTGATCAGCTGGTCCAGGGTCCGGGGCGGCAGGGCGCCGGGCTGGGAGAAGACCAGGACGCCTTCGCGGAAGGCCATCAGGGTGGGGATCGAGGTGATGTCGGCCGCGGCGGCCAGGGCCTGCTCGGCCTCGGTGTCGACCTTGCCGAAGACGATGTCGGAGTGGGCCTCGGAGGCCTTCTCGTAGGCGGGGGCGAACATCCGGCTCGGTCCGCACCAGGCGGCCCGGAAGTCGACGAGGGCGATGTCGTTGCCGTTGGCGGTCTTCTCGAAGTCCGCGGCGGCGAGGGCGACGGTGCTCATGGGTCGGTACCTTCCGTTTCGCCAGGGCAGTGGCGTTTGATACCCCCTGGGGTAATGAACGACGAAACGGGGCGGGTCATTCCCCGGACGGCACGGAATGCCGCTGCCCCGGCGCGCCGAGGGGACGGTGCGCCGGGGCAACGGTGTTGTGCAGGATCGGGGGGTCAGGTTCGACGAACGGCGCGGCGCAGCGGGCAGCGGGCGACGAAGCCGTAGCAGACGCCCGCTCCGGCGCCCAGCGAGGCGATGGCGGTCAGGATCGGGACCGCTACGTGGGCGGGGGCCTGCTGGATCAGGACGAGGGTGCCCATCGCCAGCACGAACCAGGCGAAGAGCCGGGAGAGGACGTGGGCGGGGACGCGTCCGGCCAGCCGGGCTCCGGCGAGGCTGCCGACGACCGCGAACCCGGTGACGGCCAGGGTCAGGCCCCAATCGATCTGGACGGTGGCGAGATAGCCGGCGAAGCCCGCGGCGGACTTCATCGCGATGACCAGCAGGGAGGTGCCGATGGCGACCGGCATGGGCAGGCCGCCCAGCAGGGCCAGGGCGGGGACGACGAGGAAGCCGCCGCCCGCGCCGACCAGGCCGGTGGCCAGACCGACGGCCGCGCCGTCCAGCAGGACCCGCCCCACCGGGAGCCGTTCAGGGGCCCGGCCGGGGCCGGCATCCCGGCGGCCGCGGAGCATGGCGGCGGCGGTGACGATCATCATGACCGCGAAGGCGACCAGCAGGACGACGTCGGGAATGTGGCCGCCGATGAGCCCGCCGGTGTAGGCGCCGGCCATGCCGGCCGTTCCGAACAGGACGCCGGTGCGCCAGCGGACCCGTCCACCGCGGGCGTGGTTGATCACGCCCACGGCGGAGGTGACGCCGACGACGAACAAGGAGGTGGCGATGGCCTCCTTGGCGTCCATGCCCGCGACGTAGACCAGCAGCGGCACGGTCAGGATCGACCCGCCTCCCCCGAGCAGCCCCAAGGAGACGCCGACCAGCAGCGCGAGGACCAGGACGAGCGTCAGCGTCATGACGGTCACCTGCCGTCGGCCAGCTGGGCGACGGCCTTGCGCGGGTCGAAGGACGGTGTGCGGTTCCACGGCATCTTCGACAGCAGCACACCCATGGCGCAGGTGTTGCTGATGGCGGCGAAGGCCAGTCCGCCGCCGACGAACGCGGACAGCGCCTGTAGGCCGGGGACGGCGAAGCTGCCGAGGGCGCCGACCAGGACCAGGGAGCCGGCGACCAGGCGGACCTGGCGCTCCATGTCCCAGCGTTCCTGGCCGTAGGTGGTCGGGGCGCCGGACTTCTCCCAGGCCGTCATGCCGCCCGACAGGATCGCCAGACCGGGGAGCCCGGCTTCGGCGAGGGCGCGTTCGGCCTGGCCGGCGCGCTGGCCGGAGCGGCACACCAGTACCACGTCGGTGTCCAGGTGCTTCGTCAGTTCCTCCCGGTGCTCGCGCAGGACGTCCAGCGGCACGTTGTAGGAGCCGGGGATGTGCGCTCCCTCGAACTCGGCGGGGGACCGGACGTCGAGCAGCCGGGGCGGGTCGGCCGAGTCGAGCCGGGTGCGCAGTTCGTCGGTGGTCAGGCCGCGGGGGGTGGTGGAGGTGGTCACGCGTTGATCTCCTGTCGGTTGTCGGAGGGTGCGGGGGTTTCGGAGGGGAGGGCGCACAGGCCCAGGTCACGGGCGTTGTCGAAACTGTCGTCGACGGCGACGACGTCGCGGCCGCGGGCGTGGAGCAGTGCGGCGACGACCCCGGCGCGGTAGCCGCCGGCGCAGTGCACCCAGACGCGGCCCGCGGGGATCTCCTCGAGGCGGCCCGGCACCTCGTGGATGGGGATGTGTACCGTGCCGGGGATGTGGGCCTCGTCGCGCTCCTGGTGGCGGCGTACGTCCAGGACGACGAGGTCGTCGTCGCCGGCCAGGGCCTCCTTGAGGCCGCCGAAGGTGGCGCGCTCGTAGGCGGCCAGGAGCTCGCCGCCGGCCCAGTCCCCGGGGCCGCCGGTGGCCATGGCGGCCGGGCGGTCGATGCCGATGCGGACCAGTTCGCGCTGGGCCTCGGCCACGTCCGCGGCACTCTCGCCGAGCAGGGTGAGTGGGGTGCCCCACGGGATCAGCCAGCCCAGGTAGGTGACGAACTGGCCGTCCAGGCCGAAGTTGAGGCTGCCGGCGAGGTGCCCGGCGGCGAAGGCGGTGCGGTCGCGCAGGTCCACCACCCATTCGCCGGCCTCGATCCGGCGGCGCAGCTCGGCCGGGTCCGCCACGGACGGCGCGGACAGGTCCGGCTTGCCTGGCTCGCCGGAGTTGGCCGGGCCCATGTGGGCGTAGTAGGCCGGGTAGGCGTCCAGGCCCGCCAGGAGCTGTGCGACGTAGGCCTCCTCGTCGGCGGTCAGCGCGGTGTTGGTCAGCTTCTCCTGGCCGATGGTGCTGGCCAGGCCGGTGGCCTGGGTGGCGGAGCAGAACGAGCCGAACCCGTGGGTGGGGTAGACGGCCGTCTCGTCCGGCAGTTCGTCCGCCAGCCGTCGTGCCGAGTGCCACTGGGCGCGCACCAGGGTGTCGGTGTGGTCCGGGCCCAGCAGGTCGGGCCGTCCGGTGGTGCCGTACAGCAGGGAGCCGCCGGTGAACACCGCGACCTGCTCCCCGTCGGCCTGAAGCGCGTAGGAGAGGTGGGTATGGGTGTGACCGGGGGTGTGGATCGCCCGCACCCGCAGGGTGTCGCCGACCTCGATCACCTGGCCGTCGCGCACCGGGGTGCGCTCGTAGGAGACCTCGTCGTCGGCGTTCACCAGGTACTGCGCGCCCGCTTCACGGGCCAGGGCCAGGCCGCCGGTGACGTAGTCGTTGTGGATGTGCGTCTCGAACACGTGGGTGATCCGCACGCCGGCCGCGTCGGCCAGCGCGGTCACGCGGTCGTAGTCGCGCTGGGGGTCGATTACCAGCGCCACGGAGCCGTCGTGGGCGAGGTAGGTGCGGTCGCCCAGGCCGGGGGTCTCGACGGGCAGGACGGTGATCATCGCGTCTCCTCGGAGGTGGCGGGGGCGGTGGAGGCGTCGGGGGTGCCGGGCTCGTCGCCGGTGACCGCGGGGCGGTCGGCGGCGATCCAGGCGGCGGTGCCGCCGCTGACGCTGTGGGCGTCGTAGCCCAGGGCGCGGAGTAGGGAGGTCGCCTGTGCGCTGCGGCCGCCGCTCTGGCAGATCACGTGGACCGGCCGGTCCTTGGGCAGTTCGGCGAGGGCCAGCGGGAGGGTGGGCAGCGGTGCCGACCGGGCGCCGGGGACGTGGCCGGCGCGGTACTCGCCGCGGTTGCGGACGTCGACGACGAGGGCGCCCGCCGCGTGCGCCTCGGCGAACCTCTGCTGGTCGATCTCGTGAACCATGCGGGGAACTCCTGCTCACTTGCCTTCAGTGATACCCAGGGGGGTATGCATGGCTCAACCGTAACAGGATCCGGTTTATGCCCCGGGGGGTATCCGAAAGTGATGCGCCTCACACGCCGGGACTCCGTCCCGCCACAGAACAGGGGAGGCGGCGGGGCGCTGCGCCACTCCGGGAGGAAGCCTGCGGGTGGCGCCGCCGGCCGGCCTTCCGCGCCCGCCGGTCCTCGTGCCGTGGAGGTGAACCACTGCCGTGGCACCCCAGCCGCCCGGCCTCGGACCCGAGTCGCGCCGACGTGCGGCACGGTTCAGTTCAGGGCGGACCCGGCGGCCCGTCGTCTGTTCCGCGGTCTTGTCGTGAGGCCGAGGTGGATCATGGCCGGGGCGCGGCTCGGCATCCGCCGGGCGCCGCCTCGGAGCACCGCCGCTCCCGGCACGAGTGGCAGCCCTGACGGCCCGAGTGCGGTGTGAGTGGCGGCTTCGCGACCCACGGGTACATACCCCTACCCGTATGCCCTACTGTGATTCCCGCATGCGGTATCGCCTCCCGGAGCCCTCACCATGACAGTGCTTTCTTCGCGCCACAGAGCGGGTTCCGTGCTGTGCTGCCTTCTGGTGCTGGTCGCCGTGCTGGTCTCGTCCCTGTGCGCGGCCGCGCGGTCCGCGGCGGAATCCGTCCGCGCCGAACCGGCCTCCACCACAGCCGGCGTACGGCCCGCAGTGGACCCCCTCGTAAGTGGGACCGCTGCGGAGCAGGGCGGCGTCGATGTCCGCGAAGCCGTCGCCCTCCACAAGGCGTCCGACCCCTTGTCGTCGGACGCCGGGCACTGCGGCAAGCAGGCCACCCCCGACATCGCCTCCACCCACGACGGCTCCCGTCCGTCCGCGCCGCTGCCGGAACGCGCGGAGCACCGGACACCGACCGCGCCGGCAGGCCCGGGCCCCGCATCCGCGGGGCCGGGGTCCGCACCCCCCGCACCCGACCTGGTACAGCTCTCCGTCCTGAGGATCTAGACCGGCCCGCGCGCCGTGTCCCTTCATCTCCTCAGCGAAACGGAGTCCCTTTCATGCCCTCCTCCCGGTCCCTGCGCCGGGCGGGAGCGACGCTGGCCGCGTGGCAGTCCCCGCAGTGGGTCGCCGCCACGGCCGGTGCCGCACTGACCACGGTGCTGGTGGGCGTGCCCACTGCGGTGGTGCCCTCGCCCCTGTTCTCCCGTTCTGTCCC
Source organism: Streptomyces sp. NPDC059787 (assembly GCF_042732315.1). Taxonomy (NCBI): domain Bacteria; kingdom Bacillati; phylum Actinomycetota; class Actinomycetes; order Kitasatosporales; family Streptomycetaceae; genus Streptomyces; species Streptomyces sp. NPDC059787. The sequence goes on along the minus strand of NZ_JBHWHX010000003.1, from coordinate 201,904 downwards.
CGTCCAGTGGTGGAACTACCCCGTGCTCGCCGCCACCGCGGTGCTCGCCGGCCTCGTTCTGGCCACCTTCCTCAGGCCGCCGCGCGGCACCGGTGCCGACGACCCGGGCGCACCGGAGGGTCAGAGTGATCCGTCCGCGAAGACCGCCGGACGGCTCGGGTCGGCCGGCGGGCTGCTGTCGTTGCTGGCGGTGGGCTGCCCCGTCTGCAACAAGCTCGTCCTGGTCCTGCTGGGCACCTCCGGTGCGCTCACCTACTGGGCCCCGCTGCAACCGCTGGTGGCCGTCGTCTCCCTCGTCCTGCTGGCCGAGGCGGCACTGCGCAAGCTCTCCACAGCCGACGCGTGCCCCGTGCCCGTCCGCCGCTGAGCCTTTCGCCGCCCCCGCGTACACATCTCCTCACTCTTTCTCACCTCTCGGAGCACCACCATGCCCGCAACATCCGCACCCTCCGCGTCCTCGCGAGCCGGGCGGCCCCGCCCCGGCCGCACCCGGCGCGTCCTCGCCGTGATCGTGCTGGCCGCCGCCGTCGTGACCGCCGTCCTCGCCCTCACCCTCGGCCGCGACACCACCGGAGGCGGCACGGCCGCCCCAGCCACGGTGTCGACCCCCGAGACACAGGAACCGGCCAACCCGGAGCTGCTCGCCCTGGCCCGCCGGGACGCCGCCGACCTGCTCGCCCTCGGCAGCCCGGACGCCCCCGTCGTGCTGATCGAGTACTCCGATTTCCAGTGCCCCTTCTGCGGCCGGTTCGCCCGCGAGACCAAGCCGGACCTGGTCCGCGACTACGTCGACAAGGGAATCCTGCGCATCGAGTGGCGTAACTTCCCCGTCTTCGGCGCCGAGTCCGACCAGGCCGCGCGAGCCGGCTGGGCGGCCGGACAGCAGAACCGCTTCTGGCAGTTCCACGACGCGGCCTACGCCGAGCCGCGTCGGCGCAACGCGGGCGACTTCAGCGAGGGCAACCTCATCGCCATGGCCCGGAAGGCCGGCGTCCAGGACCTCGCACGGTTCGAGAAGGACATGGCCTCCGACGCCGCCCACCAGGCGGTCACCCGCGACAGCGAGGAGGGCTACGGCATCGGGGTCACCAGCACCCCCGCGTTCCTGATCAACGGACGGCCGGTGCTCGGCGCCCAGCCCACGGACGTCTTCACCGACATCATCGACGAGGCCGCCGAGCAGGCACGACAGCAGGGAGACGGCGATGAGTGACCCCGGCGTGCTGGTCGCCTTCCTCGGCGGCCTGCTGGCCCTCCTCAGCCCCTGCTCGGCCCTGCTGCTGCCGGCCTTCTTCGCGTACTCCTTCACCAGCCGCACCCGGCTCCTGGGCCGCACGGCCCTCTTCTACGCCGGCCTCTGCCTCACCCTGGTGCCACTGGGCGTGGCCGGCTCCTTCGCCGGGCGGCTCTTCTACGGACACCGGGACACCTTGGTGACAGCGGGCGGCTGGCTGGTCATCGCGCTCGGCGTGGCCCAGGTGCTGGGCCGGGGATTCGGCTCGCGCCGCCTGCAGCAGGCGGCCGGCAGGCGCCGCTCGGGATCCGCGGCCTCCGTGCTGGCGCTGGGCTCGGTCTACGGCCTGGCGGGCTTCTGCGCGGGCCCGATCCTCGGCGCCGTCCTGACCGTCGCGGCCATGGGCGGCAACCCCTGGCGGGGCGGTGCGCTGCTGGCCGTCTACGCCCTGGGCATGGCGGTGCCGATGTTCGTACTGGCCGCCTTGTGGGACCGCTACGACCTCGGGCGCCGGCGGTGGCTGCGCGGCCGGGCGATCCAGGTCGGAAAAGTACCGCTGCACACCGCCTCCCTGGCCGGCGGGGTGATGTTCATCCTGCTCGGCGTCCTCTTCCTGGCCTTCGACGGAACCTCCGCCCTGCCGTCCCTGATGGGAGTGGACGCGGAATTCGCCTGGGAGGAACGGCTGTCCCGGTGGGCGGGCGCGGTCCCCGACCGCACCCTGCTGCTCGGCCTGTCCACCGTCGCGGCCGCAGCCGCCCTTGCCGCCCTGCTGCGCACCAGGCCCGGACGACAGGAGAAACGACACCCGCCGGCGGAGCGCGTCCGCGTGGACGGCACCAAGAAGGAACACCGCTGACCCCACACATGTCCTGGGAGGACCCGTTCCGGATTCTCCCAGGACCCCGGGCTCGCAAACGGCCACGAGGCCGAAGTCCAGCTCAGTCCTGGCAGGGCGAGTGTGAGCACGAGGATCGGCGATGCCCTCGCTCTGCTGCCCGCCGTCGCCACGGCCACCTACCGCCGATGAACGCCATGAACCGCGAGATCCCGGTGCCGGACGTCACCGTCGACGGCACCGGCCTGCTCTGCGTCCCCCTCCTGCTGCGCCTTCGCAAGGAGATCGACGGGGCGGGGCCGGGCACCGTCGTCCAAGTCATCGCCACCGCCCCGGCCGCACCGCTCGACCTGCCCGCCTGGTGCCACAGGACGGGCCACCACTACCTCGGTCCCGTTCCCGACGGCGAACGGCCGGCGTACGCCCTGCGGATTGCTGCCCTTGCCCGCCTCACCCGAGCTCGTGCCCCCTGGCATGCGGACAATTCCGGCGGTTAACCGCCGTCCCCCTTGACAGCACGGAATCGCTCACGGTCCGTGATCACACCTTGCCAACCGTCCTGCTGTATCTTCGCCAGCTGCACAGCGACACATCCCTCGACCCAGCACAGCCTGCGCAGTCCTTTGCCGACAAAACTGCGTGGTCACAGCGGGCACCGCCCTTTGGCGTGCGCGGGGTTGGACCATGTCCCATGTGGTGAGGCGGATGAGCCGTTTGTAGCAGCACAGGGAGGCGGCGAGTCCGAGAAAGGCCAGGTAGTTGCGGGGATCGCGCTCGTAGCGGGGGCTGAGTCCGTGGTAGCCGGACAGCCACGGCATGGTGCGCTCGATGACCCATCGGCGGCGCCCTAATCGTTCGCTGGACTCGATGCCCTTGCGGGCGATGCGGACTCCGATGCGCTTGCCACGAAGCCACCTGCGCAGGTCAGCCCGGTCGTAGGCTTTGTCCGCATGCAGGCGCTGGGGCTTGACGCAGCGGCCGCGGTGGGGGTCGTGTCTCGTTTGGTGACCCTCGACCATCGGCTTCAGCCCTTCGCTGTCGTGGGTGTTGCCCGCCGAGACGCCGACGAGGAGAGGCAGTCCGTTCGCGTCCGACAGGACGTGCATCTCGGAACCCGGCTTACCCCGGTCCACGGGGCTCGGACCTGTGCGTTCGCCCCTTTTTCAGCGCGGGCGTGGGCGGTGTCCAGGACGACGCGGGTGACGTCGACGAGACCGGCGTCGTCGAGCCGATGCAGTACGGCCTCGTGCGGCCGCCCCCAGACGCCGGCTCTGGACCAGATCAGGAACCGACGGTGGGCGGTCGACTTCGATATGCCGAAGCAAGGCGGAAGCCGACGCCAGGCACAGCCGCTGACCAGCACGTGGACGATGGCCGCGAACAGCGTCTCATCAGGCGTGTCCTGCGTTCCGCCAGCCTGCGGCCGCACCCTCGACGGAGGGATCAGCGGCTTCGCGATCTCCCACAGCCCATCCGGAACAATCCAACTCCACGTACCCCGCCGCCCCATACCGAAGTCAACGACGCCTCACCACGGAGGAGACGATATAAGGCAGTTCGCATCCTGAGCCCCATCGGACGACATGCGGGCAAGCTCAAGACGAGAGCGCCGTCGTACGGTGCATCGCTCGTCAGCCTTGAGCCGTCTCCTCGACAACCCAGGACAGGTACGCGTCCGACCCACCGGTCACGGGCAGTGTGATCCCATTGGGGGACTTCGTACGGGTGCCGCTCGTTGCAGCGAAGCTTCCAGCGTCGGGAGGCGATCCGTCGTGGTCGTGTACGAGATCCGCCACTCCTGCGCCGTCTCGGCCTTCCCCTTCCACCAGTAGAAGGCGGTGATCGGCGCATCGATGTGAACGCCTGCTGCCAGCTTGCCCTCGACCGCGCCCCGGGCCAGCGCCGTCGCCTGGTCCTCGTTATCGATGGTCGTCTGTGCGATCACGATGTCGTTGGCCATGTAACGGCCTTTCCAACTCGGGTACCGCGACCCTACCCAGTCGTTCAGAGCACACCGGAAGTCGGTCGCTACACCGCTGATCGAGGTCTGCCCGGCTGCTTTTCCATCAGGTCCCTGTCCTTCTGGGGTGGCATGCAGGGCGCCGTGTGCGTCCTACGTTCGTACAGACGCCAGTACGTCTCGCCTTGGCCGGTCCACGCCGAAAAGTGTCGCAGTTCCTGTGTCTCGGCATCACTCCGCCGAAGCTCGCCGCGCTGTCATACCGGACGCCGTATCAGCCGTGGGGGAATACGTGGCCAGTGCGACCGCGAGAACGACCGCGGTGGCGCGGGAACGAACCCTCGTGTTGAGGTTCTTTGCAAGTTGCGACGAGGAGCGTGAAGCGGGCGACGGAACAGGGGACCCACCCCGTCGCCCGCCGTGGAGCGTCAGTTCTTGTCGAGGAGTTCGTTCATCTCCTCGATCTCGGCGGTCTGCGCGGTGATGATGTCGTCGGCCAGCTTCTTGGCCGGCCCGTACCGACCCTCGTCCTTCTCGGTGGTGGCCATGTCCACGGCGCCCTCGTGGTGCTCGATCATCATCGTCAGGAACATGGTGTCGAAGTCATGGCCGGACGCCTCCATGAGCTGGTCCATGTCCTCGGTGCCCATCATTCCGGGCATGCCGGAGGAGTCGTCGTCACCGTGCCCGCCGTGATCCATGCCGGGCATGCCGGAGGGCACGTCCTCGCCCCACGCCTCCAGCCACCCGGACATGGTCTCGATCTCCGGGTCCTGGGCCTTCTCGATCCGGGAGGCGAGGTCCTTGACCTCGGCGGAGGATGCTTGGCGCTGGGCCATCCGTGCCATCTGGAGGGCCTGCCGGTGGTGCGGGATCATGCCCTCTGCGAAGTCGACGTCCTGGTCGTTGTGGGCGCCGGCGGTGTCCTCGGCGCTCGCCGGGGCGGACGTCTGCGCGCCGGAGCCGGTGTCGGGGGAGGCGTCGTCGTTGCCGCAGGCGGCGAGGACGAGGGCGGCGGTCACGGCCGTGACGCCCAGGGCGGCACGGCGGACGAGGGAACGGGTGCTGGTCATGGGTGTACTCCTGCGAGGTACGAAGGCGGGCGCGCCGATCGGCGCGGGACACGGTGGAGTGCCGTGTCCGCCTTGACGGTGGGGCGGGCACGGCTCGGCCTTGTCCTAGATCCGCAGGAGTTGCAGTTCGGCCAGGGTGGGCGGGGCACGCCCGCCCCCGGTTGCGGCGGTGAAGGCGCCGGGCAGGTGATCGGCGGACGGGGCCGCACCGACGGGGTCGGGCGCCAGCGGGGACAGAACCGGACCCGCGCCGACCGCCCCGGACGCACAGGTGGCATCGGCGTGCTGTGTGTGCCCGCCGTCGCTGTCGGCGCCGTGACAGATGAACTCGTCGGCCGTCCCCGTGCCCGCGTGCGCCGTAACGGCGGGAAGGTGATGTGACGCATGGCCGCCTGCCGCGACCGCGTCGGCAGGCCCGAGGGCGTGCATGCCGAGCAGACCGGCGAGCAGCCCGAGCAGCAGCAGCGCACGCCACCGTCCGAAGGACGATCGCGTACGACGGAGCTGCGTACGGGCTGTCACATCCCTCATGTTACGAGAGCGGCCCCGCTGTATGCGGGGCGAGAGGTACGCAAGAGCGAACCCAGGCGTGCCACAGCGGGTCGGGTTCGAGGCCGGCCGAGCGGCCGGCGGATTCGTGATCGACCTCGCCGGCAGTCCTGACGATCAGCGCGCAGAGCGTCCGGTCGGGCTCCGTGGCGGTCGTCGGGGTGGTCAAGCCGGTGCCGGACCCGGTGTCCACGGCGCTGACCGCGTCCAGGCTGCCGACCGTCTCGGCGATGACGCCCCGGCAGTGGGCGAGACGATGCCGTCCAGCTCGTCGTCACCGATCTCGAGGCCGCCGGACACCTCACCCGTACCAGGGCGGGCCGCCGCAACCGCCACACCATCGACCCGACCGTGGCCCCGCGCCACCCCGCCGCGCTGATTCCGACGGGGAGGGGCAGTGACCCGGTGCCGATCACGCGGACCTGAGGCCCGCACGCGGGACGAAGGACCTTTTCGTCCTGGCCGGGGCACTCGGCCACCTGGTGGGGGCGTCGCTCCGGCGTGATCCTGGAGTGGTATCGGCACAGAGGAAAGGGGGCGCTGCCATGCACGCCCGCCTTGGCGACCGGCTGATCGTCGAGAGCCCGGCCACCGGTGTCGTCCGGCGGGACGGGGAGAACATCGGCCTCCATCACGACGACGGGACACCGCCGTACGACGTGCGCTGGTCGGACACGGGCGACGTCACGCCGGTCCTCCCCGGGCCGGACGACCACCTCCGCCACCTCGGTGCGGAACGGGAGGCACCGGACGCACCGGTGCCGGGTGACGCGGCCGCCGCCGGGACCTCGGACGCCGAAGCCGCCGTCGGCGGCCCCGGTGACATCGGTCGGAGGCTGGCGGCCGCACGCCGGCGGAAGGGCCTCGGCCTGGAGGAGACCGCCCGCCGGGCCCGTATGTCACCGGCCTACCTCGACTACCTCGAGACGCACCCGTCCGAACCGGGCTTCGGGACCCTCGTCCGTCTGGCCGACGCACTGGGGACCACCCTCCTCGAACTGCAGGGAGGCGGCCCGGAGCGGCAGAGGTGGTGCCGATCGCGGGTGACTCCTTCGAGATACGGGTGCGCGGCCACGTCCTGACGGTGGACCAGCCGCTGTCCGACGGGGGCAAGGACACCGCGCCCACGCCCGTGGAGCAACGCCTGGCTGTTCGACGCGCGCGGGGGCGTAGACGTCGCCGTACCCGCCGCCACCCCGCTGATCTCCCTCATCGAGGAGGCCACCGGGGCCACCGACACGGTCGCCCTGCTGCGGCTCAGCAAAGCCGGCATCGACGTCGTCGAAACGGCCATCACGCCGCGGTCCAGAGCGGTGGGCCGGGCTCTGGGCGACATCCGGCTGCCCGAAGGGACGGTCGTCGCCACGATCGTCCGCGACGGACAGCCCACCGTGCCGGACCCGGCAGTCCGCCTGCGGGCCGGGGACGAGCTCCTGCTCGTCTCGCACTCCGCGACCGAACACGAGATCCACGCGGCGTTCCAGTGAACCACCCCCGCCGGGCACGCCGGGCTGCCTGCCGCTGTGGTGAGGCCGGGTGCCGGAGCGCGCGGCGGACGCTTCAGCGACGCTCTCCCGTTCCCCGCACCACCGCGACCGGACAGCGCGCGTGATGCAGCAGGGCCTGGCTGAGCGAACCCAGGAGCAACCCGGCGAAACCGCCGCGCCCTCGCGCGCCGACCACCACCAGCCGGGCGGAGCTGCTGGCCTCGACCAACGCCTCCCGCGTCCCGCCGTGCACCACCCTGTGATCCGCCACCACGCCCGGGTGGCGCTCCTGACGTCCGGCGAGCGCCTCGGACAGCAGCCTCTCCTCCTCCCCGGCCAGCGCTCCCGGCGGATTCGCGTACGGCACCGACGGATCCTGCGGGTCGGGCATCGGCGCGTTCCACGTGGTCCAGGTGTGCAGCGCCACCAACGGAGCGTTCCGCAGGGCGGCCTCGGAGAAGGCGAAGTCCACGGCCTTCTGTCCTGCGGCCGAGCCGTCGATGCCCAGCACGATCGGACCGTCGACGAGGGACTGCTCGCGCACGACCAGCACCGGGCACCGGCCGTGCGCCGCCAGATGCACCGCCGTCGCCCCCACCAGCAGCCCGACGAACCCGCCCATGCCCCGGTATCCGACCACCACCAGCTCCGCGGCCCGCGACTGGGCCTCCAGAACGGTCAACGGCTCACCGGTCACCACGACGTGACCGGCCTCGACCTGCGGTGCCACCGCCCGCGCCCGTTCGGCCGCCTCGGCCACCAGACGATCCACCATGTTCCGCAGCCCGCCCTCCGGTGGTCCCATCGGCGACGGTCCGTCCCGGCGGACCAGGTCACCCGTCAGGTACCAGCCGCCGGCGAACGCGGCGGCGTAGCGCTCCTTGTCGTGCAGGTAGCCGCGGAACATCGACGGCCATCCCGGCCGCAGCGCCAACTCGCCCTCCATGCCGGGGCTTTCCACCTCCGTGACGTTGCCCTCGGCGACCAGGACCCGGCCGTCCTCACCTCGTTTCAGCACGGTCGCGTCGACACCGGGCAGCGGCCGCCCCATCGAACCGGGACGGATCTCGCAGGCCGCGAAATTCGCGATCATGATGCAGCCGGTCTCCGTCTGCCACCAGTTGTCGTGCACCGGCAGGCCCAGCACGTCCCGGCCCCACACGACGGCCTCCGGGTTGAGGGGCTCGCCGACGGAGGCGATGAAACGCAGGGCCGACAGGTCGTAGGAGCGCGGCAGGTCGTACGGGCCCCGGTGCGGGGTGGCGCGCATCAGCATGCGCAGGGCCGTGGGGGCGGTGTACCAGACGGTGACGCGCTGTTCGCCGAGGATCCGGTACCAGCGCCGGGCGTCGTAGTCCCCCTCGTCGACGACCACCGTCACACCGTGGACGAGCGGGGCGATGATCCCGTACGACATACCGGTGACCCAGCCGGGATCGGCGGTGCACCAGTACACGTCCCCGGGATGCAGATCGAGCGCGTACGCGGCCGTGGTGTGGTGGGCGACGACGGCCTCGTGGACGTGGACGGCTCCCTTGAGGGTGCCGGTGGTGCCGCTGGTGAAGTGCAGCAGGGCCATGTCCTCGGGCGAGGTGGGCGGGACGGTGAAGGTGTCCGGGGCGGCGGACAGCAGGTCGTCGAAGGAGGCCGTGCCGGGCAGCTCCTCGGCGCCGGGACCGACGAGCAGGACGTGCTTCAGTCCGGGAACCGACGCGCGGCGCTCGGCGACCTTGCGCCGGTAGAGGGCCGCGGTGGTGACCAGCACCTGCGCGTCGCCCAGCCGCAGCCGCTGTTCCACGGGGTCGGGGCCGAAGGCGGAGAAGAGAGGGCAGAGCACGCTGGTGTTCTTCAGCGTGCCCAGCACCGTGGTGTACAGCTCGGGGCAGCGGCCCAGCAGGGTGAACACCCGGTCCCCGTGACCGACACCCAGCGACCGGAGCACGTTCGCGAAACGGGCCGTACTACGGGACAGCTCCGCGTACGTGAGGGTCGAGACGGAGTCGTCCCGGGCGACGCACCGCAGTGCGACCTTGTCCGCGTGGTCGGAGGAGGCGTGCCGGTCGACGGCCTCGTGGGCCATGTTGAGCCCGCCGCCGGGCAGCCCGGACAGCCCGGTACGCGCCTGCGACCAGGTGAAGGCGGAGCGGGCCCGGTCGTAGTCGGTGAGACGGGGCGGGACGACCGGTGCGGTCTCCTTGTGGATGGTTTCCCCGTGCATGGACGCTCCTCCCGGCACTGTCCCCTGATCTCCAGGGTCACCGGGCCCGGCTCCGGCCGCGTCTCCGGACTCCTGCGGGCCGGGCCCCTCACTCACGGCGCAGTGCGACCTTGAGCGCGCCGGACGTCGTGCCGTGGGAGAACACCTCGTAGGCGTCCGCCACCCGGTCGAGGCCGAAGGCGTGGGTGACCAGCGGGGAGACGCGCAGGCGCCCGAACCTCAGCAGCCCCAGCAACCAGGGTGTGGAGGAGGTGTCGACCTGGCCGGTGCTGATCGTCACGTTCTTGTGCCACAGGGACTCGAGGTGCAGCGTGGCGGGTTTGCCGGGCGTGCCGATGACCGCGATGTGCCCTCCCGTGCGGACGGCGCGTGTGCACAGGACGAAGCCCTCCGGTTCGCCCGACGCCTCGACGACCACGTCGGCGCCGGGCCCGTCGTACAGCTCGGCGATCATCCTCCCCGGTACTTCGGCGGCATCGGCGCCCATGCGGACGGCGGCCTCCAGCCTGGCGGCCGACAGGTCCACCGCGATGACCCGGCGGGGCGAGTAGAGCCGCGCGATCGCCACCGTGGCGAGGCCGACGGGGCCCGCGCCCACCACGACGACGGTGTCCCCCGGGCCCACCTCTCCGTTCCGCACGCCGACCTCGTAGGCGGTGGGGAGGACTTCGGCGAGCAGGACCGCGTCGTCGAGCGGCAGGGCGGGGGGCCGGCGGTGGGCGGAGTGGTCGGCGAAGGGCACCCGCACGAACTCCGCCTGGGTCCCGTCGATCAGATTCCCCAGGATCCATCCACCGCCCCCGCGGCACTGCCCGAACATGTGGTCGTGACACGGCCGGCAGCGGCCGCAGGCCGAGACGGACGAGACGATCACCTGGTTCCCGGGGCGCAGGTGGTGGACGTCCCGGCCGACCTCGACCACCTCGCCGACCGCCTCGTGGCCGAGGACCGTCCCCGCCTTCACCTCGGGCAGGTCCCCGCGCAGGATGTGCAGGTCGGTGCCGCAGACGGTCGTGGCCCCGACGCGTACGACGGCGTCGGCGGGATCCTCGATCGCCGGATCCGTGACGGTGTCCCAGGAGATCCGTCCGGGACCGTGGTAGACGAGGGCTCGCATGGTCACCCACTCCCTGGCGGCTCGGCCGGCTCCCTCCACCGTCGCCCCGGGCGGACGCCCGGGCAACCGGGGCCCCAGACCGTTTGTTCCGCAGGACAGCCGGACCCCTGTGGCCGGGAGGAGGGGCTCCGTCGCCCAGTGCTCATGGCCGGACGGGCGGGTATGGCGCCGCACCGATCAGGGAGAGCCAGCCGGTCAGCCCGGCGGGGTCGGCGGCCCCGCAGCGGAAGCCGACGTGGCCGTCCGGTCGGACGGCCACCAGACCACGGCCGGGGCTGTTCGACAGCCGCAGGACGGTCACCCGAGGGTCGGCCGTGTCCGGCGGTGGAGCGGCGTCGTGTTGCAGCAGCAGGTGCACACCCGGGCGGGCCAGCAGTCCGTGCAGCCGCTGGGCAGGTCCTCCGACGCTGACGGCCGCGTCGGGCAGGCGGTCTCCCGGGCGAGGAGATCCCCGCAGGGGCGGTGTTCCCTCCACCGACAGGGGACTGTGCCGGTAGTTCACGCGCAGTTGGGAGATGATACGGATGGCCTCGGCGACCAGCCGTCGCCGGCCGAGGAGGACGGGGACGGCGGGGGCCGAGCGCGGAGCGGCCACCGCGCGCAGCCACGAGGGGAGCCGGCCCGTCGACGCCTCCGCCCAGAACGCGGTGTGCGTCAGGAGCAGCCGTCGATGGGCGGCCGCTCTGCGCTCCCTGCCGTAGGAATCGAGCAGTACTTCGGCATCGAACCCGTTCGCGGAGCCGCCCCCGGATCCACTCGCCGCGAAGCCGAGCTTCCAGCCGAGGTTCACCGCGTCCTGGATACCGGCGTTCATGCCCTGGCCGGTGGCCGGTGAGTAGTTGTGGGCCGCGTCCCCCGCCAGGAAGAGCCGCCCCCGGCGAAACCGCCGAGCGAGACCGCACTGCAGCGGAACCCGCGCCGACCACGCGAGACGTTCGATCCGCGCTGTCATCCCGGCGTCGTCCAGGAGGCGTCGGAGCTCGGCTTCCGGGACGGCGGGGCCGGGCTGGCCGAAGTCCCGCCCGGCCCCGCCGGCGGACGCCCGCGTGGCCAGCAGCCGCCAGGCGGCCTGCTCCCCGAGCGGGAAGAGGAACAGCAGCCCTTGGCGTCCCGCGAACACCTGGGCGTCGGCATCAGGGGGCATGCCGCCGAGGTCCAGGTCGGCAAGGAACACCTCCTCGGCGTAGGGCCTGCCGTGCCACCCGATGCCGGCACAGGCCCGCACGGCACTGGCCGGGCCGTCGCAGCCGACGACGAAGGGGCAGCGGATCTCCTCGACGCCGCGCCGGGAGCGCAGCACGGCACGCGCGCCATCCCCGTCGTCGTCGACGGTGAGCAGTTCGGTGCCCCGTTCGACCGTCACCCCGCCGTCGGCGAGCGCCCGCGCCAGTACTGTCTCGACGTCCGTCTGCCGCATGAGTGTCAGGTGGGGGAACGCCGTGTCGGGCAGCGCGAGGTCCGCGAGCCCGGCTTCGACGACGTGGGATCCGAGATGCAGGTGGACCCTCGGGGCGGTGTCCGCCAGCTCCAGCAGGGCGTCCGTGACACCGAGCGGTCGCAGGACCTCAAGGGTCCGTGGATGCAGGATGAGCGCACGGGAAGGCCGGAACGGCTCGGGACGCCGCTCGACGACCCGGACCCGTGCTCCATGGGCATGGGCCTGCAGGGCCAGGCCGAGGCCGGTCGTACCGCCCCCGACGACCAGGACGTCCACCGCCGTGGTCACGTCCCGGCCGCTGTGCGCCACCACGCGGAGGCCTCTGGCTCCGAGTCCTCGACGAGTCGGGGGTCCGCGATCACGTCGTCGCGGCGCAGCCCCGGCACGACGGCGTACCGGATCGAACCGGGCACGCTGACCAGCGCGAGAACCCGCCACAGGGAGCGCGCGTAGTGTTCGGCGCGCCGTGGGCCGTCCCACTCGTACACGCCGCGGTAGCGGCCGCGCTCGTCGTGGGCCAGCCACAGCTTCGAGGTGAAACCGGGGAACCCGACGAACAGGGGAGTGTTCAGCAGGCTCTCGCGGCGGAACAGCGCGTGCGCGGGTCCGCGCACCAGGCGCAGCCGGAAGGTGACCACCAGCGTGCACGGGTCCTTCGCGAGGCCGCTGCCGAGGCGGGTCTCCCGGTAGACCCGGGCCCCGGTGCCGTCGCCGAAGTCCAGTCGCACGCCCACGTGCTCCTCCGGCAGACGGATCCGGTGCCGCGAGAGCAGCGCGAAGGTGGTGAGGAAGCACGCGGCCACGGCCCGCCACGCCTCGCCGGGGGCGAGTGGTCCCTGTGCGCCCATGGTGGCCTCCTTCGAGGAGCCGTGACGGGCCTGCGCTGCCGGGCTCCGCCACGCCGGCCGGGCCGGAGTTCCCCGTACACCCCACCATGCGGCAATGCGCCACGTCCCGCGAGACCTGGTGGCGCGGACCGGCCGCCGGCGATGGAACCTGAGGAGCGCCGGCGGGCACACCCGCTCGCCTGGTCCGGCTCCATGTAGGGGCGGCGGGGCATCCGGTCGTGGACTTCTCCCTGCGGCGCACCCACGGCCCGCAGGCCGGGTTCCAGGCCGCCCGCCTCGGGCCGATGGTCGGCTTCGCCGGAACCGGCAACGTGGCCGCCGCCACCGCCCTGGGCCTGACCGCCGTCGGCACGATGGCCCACTCCTTCATCGAGGCGTTCGCCACGGAGGAGGACGCCTTCCGCGCCTTCGCGCGGTCCCACCCGGGACCGGTGACCCTGCTGGTGGACACCTACGACACCGAGGAGGGCGTACGCGTCGCGTCGCGTGTGCTGCGGGGCCTCGACCACGCGGCCCGCGGGCCCGGCTCGGGGGTACGGCTGGACAGCGGCGACCTCGGAGCCCTGGCGGTACGGGCACGCTCCCTCCTCGACGACGCGGGCCTGCCCGACGTACGGATCATCGCGAGCGGCGGTCCCGACGAGTACGCGGTGGACGAACTGGTCCGCTCCGGGGCGCCGATCGACACGTACGCCGTCGGCACCCGCGTCGGCGTCTCGGCCGACGCGCCGTACCTGGACTCGGCCTACAAGCTGGTGGAGTACGACGGCCGGCCGGTGATGAAGCTGTCGTCGGCGAAAGTGACGGCACCCGGCCCCAAGCAGGTGTTCCGCCACCTCGGCTGCGTCGACGTGATCGCTCTGGCCGACGAGCAAACCCCCGACGGTGGCATGCCGTTGCTGGAGACGGTGCTGCGGGGCGGGCGGCGCACCGGCGCCGGGCCCACGCTCGACGAGTGCCGGGAGAGGTTCACGGCGGACCTGGACGGCCTGCCGCCGGCCGCCCGCCGGATCCGGGCGCCGGTCGCTCCCCGGGCTACGGCCTCCGAGCGGCTGGGCTCACTCGCCGCTCGCGTCCGGCGCCGCATCGAGGAACGGACGACGGAGGCCTCCACCCGGTCCTGGAGCGCGGAACGAACCGTGTCCGGACCGCACGGGTCCGTACCGAGGTGAGGAGGAAAGCGATGCCGCACACGACGGAGCGGAGGGTTCCGAGGGAGGGGACCTCGCCCTTCCTCCGGCCGTACGACTCCACGATCGTCGCAAATCGGCGCGGTGCAACCCGGGCCGAGGCCCCCGTCCGTAAGCCGGTCCATGTGTCGCGACGGAACCCGTGCGGTGCGACGGTATTGACAGGGACTTCAAGGCAGCGGCAGGGCAGGAAGGCGGTGGTGACCGTGGAGTTCCCGCTGGTCGTGGGTGTCGACGGATCGGATTCCAGCCTGGAGGCCGTGGACTGGGCGGTGGACGAGGCCGCGCGCCTCGGGCTGTCCCTGCGGCTCGTCCACGCCTCCTTGTGGGAGCGGTACGAGGGGGGCCTCCCGTCCTTCAGGACCGGCCGTCCGGCCGAAGAGGTCATGGCCGAGCACATCGCCGCGTCCTGCGCGGAACGCGCCCGGCTGCGCGACCCGGAGGTGAAGGTGTCGAGCGACGTACTGCCCGACGACGCCGTGTCCGCGCTCCTGCACGCGGCTCACGAGTCCTCCGCCCTGGTCACGGGCTCCCGCGGCCGCGGGAGGATCGCGGGAATGCTGCTGGGATCGGTGAGTCTCACAGTGGCCGGTCGTGCCGTGTGCCCGGTGGTCGTGGTACGCGGCGGGGAGCGGAACCGGCAGGGCTCCTTCGGCCGGGTGGTGGTCGGCCTCGGCGACTCCGCGGAAGGCTCGGCCGCCGTGCGGTTCGCCTTCCGCGAGGCGCAGGCGCGCGGCTGCGACCTGCACGCCGTACGGGCCTGGCGCCGCCCCGCCCACGAGCACGTGGACCATCCCCTGATCGCGGACGATGCCGCCGGTGCCGAGGAGGAGCGCGCCTCCGCCCTCCTCACCGACGCGCTGCGCGACGCCGGACGCGGCCACCCGCAGGTCGAAGTACGTCGTCAGGCGGTCGAAGGCCCCGCCCACAAGGCCCTCCTGGACGCCTCCTCCGACGCCGACCTGGTGGTCGTGGGGGCGCGCAGGCGCCACGGCCACGTCGGTCTGCAGCTCGGCAGGGTGGCACACGCCCTGCTGCACCACGCCGAGTGCCCGGTGGCCGTCGTCCCCCAACGGGCCTGACCCGGACGTGCCTCCCGTGCTCCTGCACATGGGGTGAGGGGAGAAGGAGAGGACGCGGCGGATGTCGGAGTGGACCTGGGAGTACGAGGGGTACGACCCGGCCGGCGAGCGGCTGCGCGAGTCGCTGTGCACACTCGGCAACGGCTGCTTCGCCACACGGGCGCCGTGCCCGAGAGCAGGGCGGGCCTGGCGCATGACCCGGCCACCTACGCGGCCGGGGTCCACAACCGCCTGGAGTCGGCCGTGGCGGGACGGCGGGTGGTGAACGAGGACCTGGTGAACCTCCCGAACTGGCTGTTCCTGCGGCTCCGTCCGCGCTTCGCCGACGGGTCGGCGGGACCGTGGTTCTCTCCCGACACGCACCGGCCGCTCGACCACCGGCACAGTCCGGACCTGCGCCGGGCCACCCTGACGCGTACGTCCCGGTTCCGGGACGACGAGGCGGGCGTGCTGGGTGTGGAGCAGGTCCGGCCGGGGGCACACGGACCCTCACCTGGCCGCGCTGCGGACCGAGTCGTACGGGACGGCGAGGAACGCTCCCTCCCGGCCGCCGGGGTGGTCCCCGGGGACATGGTCCTGGTGGCCGGGGGCGACATCGTGCCCGCCGACGGGGACGTACTGTCCGCTGCCTCGCTGCTGGCGGACGAGTCCTCGCTGACGGGCGAGTCCGTTCCGGTGGAGAAGGAGCCCGGCGGTGACCCCTCGCACGGCACGGTGTCGGCGGGCACGGTCGTCGTGCACGGCCGCGGACGCGTCGCGGTCACCGCCACGGGAGCCCGCAGCGCGCTCGGCCGGATCGCGACCCTGATGGGTGCCGCGCCCGGTCCGACCCCGCTGCAGCGCCGGCTGGCGGGATTCGGCCGGATCCTGGCAGCCGCGATCGTGGCACTGTGCGCCCTGGTCCTGGCTCTCGGGCTGGTGCGCGGACAGCCCGTGGAGCTGATGATCGTGGCGGCGATCAGCCTCGCGGTCGCCGCCGTACCGGAGTCCCTGCCCGCCGCCGTGACGCTCGCGCTCGCCCTAGGGGGGGCACGACGGACGGCGGACCGGCACGCCATCGTCCGCAGGCTGCCCGCGGTGGAGACGCTGGGCTCCGTCACGGTGATCGCCACCGACAAGACCGGCACCCTGACCGAGGGCCGCATGGCCGCCGAACGGCTGTGGACGCCGCAAGGAGAGGCCACGGTCCTGGGCACCGGCTACGAGCCCCGGGGCCGGGTCGTCCGCGACGGGCGGGCGGTCACGGCCGACGACGCACCCGACCTGGCGGCACTGCTGCGCGTCGCCGTGCTGTGCAACGACGCGGCGCTGGAGCCTCCGCCGGACGGCCCCGCGGAGTGGCGCGCGCTGGGTGACCCCACCGAGGCCGCCCTGCCCGTGGCGGGGGGCGCGGCTCGGGCCGGACCGGGCGTCGCTGGACCGCGCGCTGCCACGCGTGGAGGAGATCCCGTTCGACAGCGGCCGCAAGCGCATGACGACCGTCCACCGCCGGCCGGACGGAGCAGTGCGGGTAGCGTACGAGGGAGCTCCGGAGTCCCTGCTCGGGGCGCGGGTCCTGGCCGACGGCCCGGACCTGCTCGCCCGGGCGGCGGATCGGGCGGAGGCACCGGCACGCGACGGGTACCGGGTGCTCGCCGTCGCGTCGGCCGACCACGAGGAAGCGTCGGAACCGTCCGGAACATGGGAGTCGGTTCTGTCGCTGCTGGGCCTCGTCGGGATTCTGGACCCGCCCCGCAGCGCGTCCGAGCCGACGATCGCCGTCTGTGAACGCGCCGGCATCGTCCCCGTACTCATCACCGGCGACCCCCCGCTGACCGACCGGGCCGTGGCGGAGCGCCTCGGCATCGCCTCCCGGGAGGAGGAGATCACCACCGGGCGACGGATCCGGGAAGGCGCTGCGGGCGAGCTGACCGGCGTACGCGTCTACGCACGGACCACTCCCGAGCAGAAGCTGGACATCGTCGAGGCCTGCCCGGTGCCGCGCTCGGTGCGGAGCCCGTCGCCCCGGAGGCGATGCGCCGTCCGCCCCGGCCTCCCGAGGAGAGCATGCTGGGTTCCGGCCTGTGGCCGCGCGTCCTGCTCATGGGGGCCTTCGTCGCCGCCGTGACCCTGGCGGCCGGGGTGTGGGCCCGGGAGACGGGCCGCCTCTGGCAGTCCATGATCTTCCTGGTCCTCGGCGCGACCCAGCCGGGCGTCGCCCTCGGCTCCCGCGTTCGTCCGGGAAGTCTGGCCAACCCGTTCCTGCTGGTCGCCGTGGGCGCGGCTCTGAGCCTCCAGGTGGCCGGCGTGTATGTGCCCCCTCTCCGGGACCTGCTGGGCACGGAACCGCTGTCGCCCGGGGACCTGGCGATCGCCTGCGCGTTGTCCGGTCGCGGCCATGTGGTCATGCGTGCGCAGGCACGCCTGTGGCCGGAGCGGCAGCCGCGCGCCGCTCCGGACACAGGCGGCGCTCCGGGGGCCGGCGCTCCCGGTCCACCCGGACGGAACGGCCCGGATGAGCCCGCTCTTCCCGCGCTGGGCAGCCACGTCCCTGGCCTTCGGTCCGCCTCACGCGGCGGGGCGGACGCCTGCCGGGTTCGCCTCCCTGCCCCGCCGCCCCGGGCCGGGGGCACAGCCACTCGCAGCCGGTTCTCCGACGGTTTCCGGGGTTCCGCCGGAGACCGTCAGGCACCTCGTTCGTGTCCGCCCGGGCGCACGGCGTGGTGCCGGACCACGGTCGCGGTGAAGGCACAGGTGGCGGCAGCGGTGAGGGCCAGGAGCAGGTATCCCCAGGTGTAGTCGTCGGCGATGCTGTAAACCGCGCCCATGACCAGGGGCGGGAAGAAGCCGCCCAGTCCGCCGGCGGCGCCGACGACACCGGTGACCGAACCCACCCGGTCGGCGGGTACGAGGCGGGTGACGAGGGCGAACACGGCGCCCGATCCGGCTCCCAGGGCCGCGGCAATGCCGAGGAAGGCCAGGGTGCCGGTCGGGACCAGGGGGAGTTCCAGGGAGGCGAGGAGAGCGAGTGCGGCGATGGCGGCGTACGCCCCGATGAGCACGGGGACCGGGTGCAGCCGGTCGGAGAGCCAGCCGCCCACCGGACGCGCGGCGACCGCGAGGACGACGAAGCCGGCGGTGCGCAGGGAGGCGTCGGAACGCCCGAGACCGTAGGCGGTGGTGAGGTAGGTGGGCAGGTAGACGCTGAAGGCGACGAACCCTCCGAAGGCCACGGCATAGAGGAAGGCCAGCTGCCAGGCGGTGGGCATCCGCAGGGTGGCGGTGGTGCGCGCGAGCAGGGAGCCGCCCGGGACGGCGCGTTCCGGCTGGTCGCGCAGGAGGAAGTGCGCGGTGACGGCGTAGCCGGCCAGGATCACGGCGACGAGGGTGAAGGGAAAGCTCCGGTCGACGGCGTCGGCCAACTGCACGGTGGTGAACGCCGAGACGGCGGTGCCGCCCGTGCCGATGCCGAAGATGCCGAGGGCCAGGCCGCGTCGTTCGGGCGGGTACCAGGCGTTGACGAACGGAACACCGACGGCGAACGTGGTGCCGCCCAGCCCGAGGAAGAAGCCGCCGACGAGGAACTCGGCCAGGGAGTCGGCCAGATGACCCAGGTACAGCACGGGCAGGACGGTCAGGGCGGTGACGAGGGGAAACATCCGGCGGGCACCGACGCGGTCGGTCAGTGCCCCGACCGGGATCCGGCCGAGCGAGCCGACGAGCACCGGCACGGCCACCACGAGTGACTGTTCGAACGAGCTGAGACCCAGGTCCTCGCGGAGCGTCGGGCCGAGCGGCCCCAGCAGGGCCCACGCCCAGAAACCGGCCGTGAACCCGGCCGTGGCCAGGGCCAGCATGCGCGTCGGCTGCGAGGACCGGCTCACCGGCTCTCCCTCTCTTCGGACACCGGCGGCACACGAAAACGGCCCGGGGCCGGGGACGCACGGTCCCTCACCCTCCCGTACGCGGTGCGGCCGCACCTGAGGCCTCGGGGCGCTCTGCTTCTCCAGACCGGCGGGAACTTGCACATAAAGGGATATTTTGCAGTGCGGGTGTCCTTCTCACGTCGCGGCCACGCGGACTGCCGTGACCTTGTACTCGGGGCAGGACGTGACGGTGTCCGCGACGTCGGAAGTGAGGCGGTTCACCCCGCTCGCGGGGAAGTGGAAGGAGCAGAAGACCTGCCCGGGGGCCGTCTGCTCACCGACGCGGACGACGAGCCGGGCCCGTCCGTGCCGGCTTTCCACGGTCACGTCCTGGCCGTTCCGCAGGCCGTACCGGCCGGCGTCGTCGGGGTGAAGGTCCAGGAAGTCGACCGGATCGAGCGCCAGGTTGCCGCCGCGCCGCGTCATGCTTCCGGAGTTGTAGTGCGCCCAGCGCCGCCCGGTGACCAGGACCAGCGGATAGTCGTCGTCGGGTTGTTCGCCGGGCGGGAGGTAGGGGGCGGCGGCCAGGTGGGCCCTCCCGTCCGGTGTGGCGAAGCGCTCCGTGTACAGCTTGGCCTCTCCGGGGCCGCCGGGGGAGCGGCAGGGCCATGGCACGGAGCCCTCCCGGTCCAGGCGGTCGTGGGAGAGTCCGGCGAAGACGGGCGCGAGCCGGCCGCATTCGGCGAGGGCGTCGGCGGGAGTCGGGCAGCCCGGACCGGCTCCCATGGCCTCGGTGACGGCCCGCAGGATGTCGAAGTCGGTGCGGGCCCGGCCCGGCGGGGGCACGGCGGGGCGCACGCGCTGGAACCGGCGGTCGAAGTTGACGAAGGTGCCGTCCTTCTCCAGCCAGGACGCGGCGGGCAGGACGACATCGGCGTGCCGGGCGGTCTCGGACAGGAACAGTTCGTTGCAGACCACGAGCGGACAGGCGTCCAGGGCCCGGGCCACCTGGTCGGCGTCGGGGTCGGTCGCGCAGACGTCCTCGCCGACGATCCACAGCGCCCGTAGGTCCCCGGCTCGCGCGGCGGCGAACATGCCCGGGATCCGAAGCCCCGGCCGCGGGGGGACGGGTGCGCCCCAGACGTCCTCGGCCCGCGAGCGGGCGGCGGCGTCGGTGACCTTGCCGTATCCGGGCAGGAGGTCCGGCAGGGCGCCCATGTCGGAGGCGCCCTGGACGTTGTTCTGGCCGCGCAGCGGGTTGACCCCGTAGCCGCGGTCGGTGCCCACGGCGCCGCGCAGGATCGCCAGGTTGGACAGGGACCGCACCCCGTCGGTGCCGTGGAGGTGCTCGGTCACGCCCAGGCCGTAGACGATGGCCGGACGCTCGGCCCCGCCGTAGAGGCGGGCGGCGGCGACCAGGTCCGCGGCGGGTACACCGGTGAGGTCCGCGACCCGGTCGGGCGGGTAGTCGGCCAGCAGTTCGGTGAGTTCCGGCAGCCCGGTGGCGCGTTCACGCAGGAACTCCTCGTCGGTCAGCCCTTCGGCGAGCAGGATGTGGGCGAGCCCGTGGAAGAGCGCCACGTTGGTGCCGGGACGCGGACGCAGGTGTACGTCGGCGTGCAGGGCGAGGCCCACGGCCCGTGGATCGGCGACGACCAGCCGGGCTCCGCGGAGAACCTGCCTCAGCAGCCGGGCTCCGACCACCGGGTGGGCCTCGACGGGATTGGCCCCGACCACCAGCAGGCAGTCGGCCCGCTCCACGTCGTCGAAGGTGTCGGTGCCGCCGGAGAGCCCGAAGGAAGCGGTGAGGCCGGCGGCGGAGGGGGAGTGGCAGAGACGGGAGCAGTTGTCGACGTTGTTGGTGCCGATGACGACCCGCATGAACTTCTGTACGAGGTAGTTCTCCTCGTTGGTGGCGCGGGCCGAGGAGATCGCCGCCACGGCATCCGGGCCGCCCGCGGCGACGGCGGTCCGCAGTCCCCGGGCGACGTGGGCCAGTGCCTCGTCCCAGCCGGCCGGCTCCAGCACGCCGTCGCGTCGCAGCAGGGGCCGGGTGAGCCGTTCCGGGGAGGTGCGGAATCCGTGGGAGAAGCGGCCCTTCACGCACGCGTGGCCGCGGTTGACCGGGCCGTCCCGGGCGGGCAGCACCGCCGTGACCTCATCGTCCCGCGTGACCACGTCGAGGGCGCAGCCCACACCGCAGTAGCCGCACGTGGTGCGCGTCCGGTCCTCCGCCGGGTGGAGCGCCGAGGTGAGTCCACGCGCCGGTCCGGGCTGGCTGATCGCCCCCGTGGGGCAGGTGTCCACGCAGCCGCCGCAGGCCACGCAGTCCGACTCGATCCAGGGCCCGCCGGTACCGGGGGCCATGACCGTGTCGCCGCCCCGGCCGACCAGGGTGAGCGCGAAGGTGCCCTGTACCTCGGAGCACATCCGCACGCACCGGCCGCAGGCGATGCACAGGTCCCGGTCCAGGTGGACGTACGGGTGGGAGTCGTCCACGCCCCGGCCTCCGGCACCCTGTGCCGCCTCCGGGCCGATGCCCGCCGACCGGCAGACACGGGCCAGTTCGCCGGGACCGCCGTCGGCGAGGGCCCGGGGCGGCAGTGCGGAGACGATGACCTCCACCGCGTCCCGGCGCAGCCGCACGACATCGTCGCTCCCGGTGTCCACACGCATGCCGGGGGAGGCCGGAGTGACACAGGCCGCCACGATGCGCCCCCCGGCCCTCACGAGACACGTACGGCATGACCCGGCGGGACTGAGCCGGTCGTCGGAGCAGAGCGAGGGCAGCTCGACACCGGCCGCCCGCACCGCCGTGAGCAGGGACGACTCCTCGGACACCGTGACGCCGGCGCCGTCGACCTCGATCATGAGTCCGTTCATGGCCCCCATCCCGCCGGCCGGTTCCCGTAGGCGCGGGCGAGGCTGTGCACGGCGGGCGGAATCCGCCGCCCGAAGGCACACAGGCTCGCCTCGGTGAGGAGCCGCGACAGCCGCTCCCACTCCTGGTCCGGCGGGGCACCGGCCAAGGCCCACTCCAGACCGAGCCGCGAGCCGACGCGGCAGGGCGAACACGCGCCGCAGCTCTCGGCCGCGGCGAACTCCCATACGTGACGCAGTACGTCCTCCGGTGCCACGCGTTCGTCGAAGGCGACGAGCCCGGCGTGCCCGAGGGCGGCGCCCCGGGCCGACAGTCCCGCCTCCGACAGCGGCACGTCCAGTGCGTCGGCGGCGAGGAAGCCGCCCAGCGGTCCGCCGACCTGGAGCGCCGTCAGCGCGGCTCCGTCTTTCAGGCCGCCTCCCAGCCCGGTGACGATCCGCCGCACCGGCGTGCCGAGCTCGACCTCGTAGCAGCCCGGCCGGGCGAACCGTTCCGAGAGGCAGACCAGCTTGGTTCCGGTCTCGCCGGACGTACCGCGCCGGGCGTACGTCCGGCCGCCGCGCCGGACGATCCAGGGGACGGCCGCCAGGGTCTCGACGTTGTTGACCACGGTCGGCGCGTCCCACAGGCCGTGCTCGGTCGGGTACGGCGGGCGGGGCCGGGCGCATCCGCGTTCGCCTTCCAGTCCCGCGATGAGCGCGGTCTCCTCACCGGCGATGTAGGAGCCGGCGCCCCGGACGACGCGGATGTCCAGGGAGGTGGCCGTCCCGTGCACCGACGGCCCGAGATGCCCGTCTGCGTACGCCCGGCGCACCGCTTCCCGTATCCGCGCCAGTGCGGCCGGGTATTCGGAGCGCACCAGCACCACGCCCTGGCGGGCCCCGCACGCGAAGCAGGCCAGGGCCAGACCCTCCAGGACGCGTCCCGGGTCGGCCTCCATCAGCAGCCTGTCGGCGTACGAACCCGGATCGCCTTCGTCCCCGTTGGCGACCACCACGGTTCCGGGGGCGCGGCCCGCCGCCTCCCATTTCGCCGCCACGCGGAATCCGGCACCGCCGCGTCCCCGGAGCCCGGACGCCGCCACCTCGCGGTGGACCTCTTCCGGGGTGCCGGACGACACCGTCCCCGGCCACACCTGCCACGCCGGCTCACCGGAGAGCACGCCGCCCAGCAGGACCGGGTCACCGGTGTCGTCGACCGCCGGGATCCCCGGCGCCCGCGGTGGCTCCCGTCCCGCGAGCTGAGCCGGGAGGGTCGCCCCGGTACACGGGGTGTCGCCGTCGAGCGCGGCGGGCCCCGCATAGCAGTAGCCCAGGCAGCGGACGGTCTGCACCGACACGTCACCGCGGGGCGAGGCGGTGTGCGCGGCGACGCCCAGTGCGCGCTCCACCTCCGCGAGGTGCCCTCCGCCCCCTGCGGCGAAGCACGCCGTCGCGGTGCACACCCGCACATGACGGTCGCCGTGCGGGGCGGAGAGGTCCGCGTAGTAACTGGCGGGTCCCAGCGCGGCGGCAGCGGGCAGGCCGGTACGGGAGGCGACAGCCGGCGCCCAGCTTTCGGGGCTGTCCGGTGTTCCGGCCCTGGCCTCGGCCAGGGACTCGATCAGCCTGTCTCCCGGCCGCCCACGCCGGTCCGCCAGCGCCCGGAAGGCGTCGAAGGTGCGAGCGGATCGGATGAGCGCCATGCATTCATCGTGGGGGAGAGCGCACGGGACCGCAGCCTGAGGGGCCGGCACGGACGG
The DNA here is from genome assembly GCF_042732315.1 of Streptomyces sp. NPDC059787. Taxonomy (NCBI): domain Bacteria; kingdom Bacillati; phylum Actinomycetota; class Actinomycetes; order Kitasatosporales; family Streptomycetaceae; genus Streptomyces; species Streptomyces sp. NPDC059787. The sequence goes on along the minus strand of NZ_JBHWHX010000003.1, from coordinate 178,403 downwards.
GCGCCGGCAGCGAAGACCCCGAGGACAGACGTGGGCGGCGCGGGTCGCCGACGAGATGAGGCACATGTGAGGAGCTGGTACGGCTCCTTGCCGAGACCCCGGTGCCGGGCACCGGGGCAGTCCTCTTCGTCGAACACCGCGTCCCCCTGACGCAATGGACGGTGATCGGCGGGCTTGCTGTCAGGCGGCGCGCCTGAAGCGGTTGGCCCGGGAACGGGCGGGCAGCCTGAGGAGTTCGTGCAGGGCGGCGCCGGTTTCGGCCCGGCGCCGCAGCTTCTCCCGGTCGACCCGGTGGACGCCGTGCCGGTCCCCCCACTCCCTGGCATCGCGGGTGAAGCTCCCGTTGGTGATGACGACAGCGTGATCCGCTCCGTGAGCCGGACCCGCCGCCCCCCTCACCGCGTACATCACCGAGGACCCGGTCTTCCCGCCGACACGGGTGTGCCTGGTCTGGACGGCGATCCGCCCGAACCGAACCCGTTCACCGATGACGCCGGCGGCCGCAGTCGACGTGAACTCACCATGGGGTGTCCGCGACTTCAGCGTCCGCCGCTCGGCCTCCGGGACCCGGAGGGCCGGCTTCCCGACCGGGCGGTCGTTCGCGGAACCGGACGAAACCCGAGGGGCCTGACGGCCCCGTGGAGAGGACCCGTCGGCCCCGTGGGGGGGACCCGTCGGCCCCTGCGCACATGCTGCTGCCGGCGTGACGCTGAGAGCGGGGGAAAGGGCCCTTCACGGGAGGTGGATGTCATGCTGTCGCCTGTTGTCGTCGGCGTGGATGGTTCGGCCGAGAGTCTGGCAGCGGCCGAATGGGCGGCCGGTGAGGCCGTGCGCAGCGGGCGGTCGCTGCGGCTGCTGCATGTACGGAGCTGGCGCCCGTCTCAGGGCGGACCGGAGATCGCGGGCGCGGCCGAGCGGCACCTGGCGCGACGCGTCCTGCGGCAGGCCGAGGAACGTGTCCTCGCCGTGTGCCCCGGGGTGCGGGTGTACGACGAGCAGGTCGAGGGGCCGGCCTCCGCCGCCCTGATCGAGGCGGTGGGCGACGCCGAGCTGCTGGCGCTGGGCTCGCGCGGGCTGGGCCGCATCACCGGACTGCTCGCCGGTTCGGTCGCGCTCGGCGTCGTGGCGGAGGCGCCGCGGCCCGTGGTCCTGGTACGGGCCGATGGTGCGGGCGAGGGCCTGGGAGGAGCCGGTCGGCGGGACGTGGTGCTGGGTGTCGACGTCACCGAACCGTGCGACGAGGTGATCGAGTTCGCCTTCGAGGCGGCCCGCACCCGGGGCAGGCGGTTGAGGGCCGTGCACGCCTGGCGCGCGCCCGACCCGCTCACCCTGGGCGCCGGCGAAGTCGGCCTGGTGGGCGATCCGCAGCGGGCCGGGGAATGGCTCGGCTTCCTGTCCGCCGTGCTCCAGGTCTGGCGCGACAAGTACCCCGATGTCGAGGTGCTGGAGTCGGTGGTGCGGGGCAAGCCCGCGGACGCGTTGACGAAGGCGGCGTCCGGAGCGGAACTGCTCGTCGTCGGGCACCGGCTCACCGACCGCCCGGGGATGCCGCGCACCGGCCCGGTCACCCATGCCGTGATCCACCACGTCACCTGTCCCGTGGCCGTCGTGCCCCACCACTGAACCACCGAAGGCCGTCCTCGTGCTCAGGCCGGTGGTGGTCCCTCCGGGCGGTTCGCGCGGGGACGACGCCGAGGCGAATCCGTCCGAGCACCGACGGGACATCCACGGCATGCTCGCCTGCGCCGTCATGCGCCTCCTCGGCACCCCCGCCGTGTCCGGCACCGTCTCTCACGGCGAACTCCTGCCGTCCTCCGCGCCGTTCACCGACGCAGCGGACAACATCATGGGCGGCGCCCGGGCCGGCGACGCCGCCGTCTCCGGCATCGGTGCCCTGAACGGCTGGACCACGCTGCGCGCGGAGACGCCCTGCGCGGCATCCCGCGACGGATCCTTCCCGCAGCCTTCGCGAGGCCGCACGGCGGCCAGGACGTCCCGGTGTCCGGCGTCGTGGTCTCGACCGTGCCGGCCTCACCGATCACCGTCTTCCGCCGCACCCGCTTCGACGACGTCTTCACCGGCACCGTGCTGCTGAGCGTGTCGAAAGCGGTGCCCCCGGATGCCGCGTACGCCATCGCCCGCGGACTGCCGGGGACGCTCGTGCGACCTGAACTCGCCATCGGATGACAGACGGCCGGCCGCGAACCGGTGAGCCGGATGCCGGGACCGTCGGCTTCCGGGCGAGGACCAGCGGCCCCTGCTGCCACGGCCCCGCGGAACGAACACTTGGAGCAGCCTGAAGGAGGTTCACCATGACCCGCACCGTCACCGTCGGACTGGACGGCTCGCCCGCGAGCGTGGCTGCCGCGGACTGGGCCGCGCGCGAGGCACGGCTCAGGGACCTGCCCCTGCGGCTCGTGACCGCAGGGGAGTGGCAACCCCCCGCCTACGCGCCGACGGCCGGACTCGGCGTGCCGGTGCCACCGAGTGACCTCCAGCACGCATGGGCACAGCGCCTGCTGGACGAGACGCGGACCCGCGTCGCCGAGCGCCGTCCCGGGCTGCGGATCGACACGGACGAGATCTCCGGGCTGCCCGTCCCGGCTCTGCTGAAGGCCGCCGAGGACGCCGAGCTGCTGGTACTGGGATCCCGTGGACTGAGCAAGACGGCGGGATTCCTGCTCGGTTCCGTCTCCCTCTCCGTCCTGGCCTCGTGCAGGCGGCCCGTCGTCCTCGTCCGGGCCGCCGGACACGGCGAGGAGGAAGCCCAGCCGAAGCCCCTGGCGCGCGGACTCTCCGCCGCCACCGACCACCGCGACGTCGTCCTCGGTCTCGACCTGCACAAGACCGACGACGCGGTGATCGACTTCGCGTTCGACGCGGCTTCGCGGCGCGCCGCACGCCTGCGGATCGTCCACGGTTGGACGCCGCCGCCCTACCACTACGGCGGCCGGCTCATGCCCGACCTGAACGACCGCACGGCCACACAGGTCGGGCGCGAACTGTCCGACGTCCTGCGACCGTGGCAGGAGAAGTACTCCGCCGTGGAGGTCGGCACGCAGGTCACGGTCGGTGGTGCGGGTCGCCACCTGGTCGACGCCTCCCACGACGCCGCTCTCGTGGTCGTGGGCCGGCAGATCCGCCGGGCGGCGGTCGGCGCGCACATCGGGCCGGTGACCCAGGCGCTGCTGCACCATGCCGCCGCTCCCATAGCGGTGGTTTCCCACGACTGACCGGAAGAAGCGCGCAGGACGACGGAGGTTCCAGGAGGACGTCGCCCCGAGTGACCGGCGCGTGGCGGTGGAAGGGGCGGCGCACGCGACCTCCCCGGGACCACGCCGTCCCATCCGGCCGGCACGGAGCAACCGGTCCCTGCGGCGACGCGCCTGTACGGCGTTGGAGCGAAAGCGCCTCCCCCCGCTGTGCCTTCCCTCTTCGTGCGACCGGTGCCCGCGGTGCGCAGGTTGGCCAACCGGCGGCAATGAGTCACCTGACCCCGCCTCGACCGACCACCGGGTGGACGCAAGTGATGTGCGGAGGAGGGTCCGGCCGGCCCCATGGGGTACTCAGCGGCCAAGGAAGGGTAGGACGTAGGGCCTTGTGCACACCTCCGCCGACCGAACCTTCGATCCGCAAGGGAATCCAGCATGTCCGTCGATCCGCAGCAGGTGTCCGGTTCGCTCACAGACGAGGAGTTGAGGACGCTGGACGCCCACTGGCGTGCCGCGAACTATCTGTCCGTCGGCCAGATCTACCTGATGGCCAACCCCCTGCTCACGGAGCCGCTGCGTCCGGAGCACGTCAAGCCGCGGCTGCTCGGCCACTGGGGCACCTCGCCCGGCCTGAACCTCGTGTACACGCACCTCAGCCGGCTCGTCCGCTCCCGGGGTCCGGAAGCGCTCTGCATCTGGGGACCCGGACACGGGGGACCTGCCGTGGTGGCCAATTCCTGGCTGGAGGGGTCGTACACGGAGACCTATCCGGACGTCACCCGGGATGCCACCGGGATGGCCCGGCTGTTCCGGCAGTTCTCGTTCCCCGGGGGCGTGCCCAGTCACGTGGCCCCGGAGACGCCCGGATCCATCCACGAGGGCGGTGAGCTGGGTTACGCCCTCTCGCACGCCTACGGCGCGGCCTTCGACAATCCCGGCCTGCTGGTCGCCTGTGTGATCGGCGACGGCGAGGCGGAGACCGGGCCGCTGGCCGCCTCCTGGCACTCCAACAAGTTCCTGGACCCGGTGCACGACGGCGCGGTCCTGCCGATCCTGCACCTCAACGGCTACAAGATCGCCAATCCCACGGTGCTCTCCCGGCTGCCGGAGCCGGAACTCGACGAGCTTCTCAAGGGGTACGGCCACGACCCGATCCACGTCACCGGCGACGAGCCGGCCGCCGTGCACCGTGCGATGGCCCATGCCATGGACACCGCTGCCGACCGTATCGCCGGTATCCAGCGCGCAGCCCGTGAGGACGGGGCGACCGGACGGCCCCGCTGGCCGGTGATCGTGCTGCGCACCCCGAAGGGCTGGACCGGCCCCGCCGAGGTCGACGGCCTTCCCGTGGAGGGGACCTGGCGATCCCATCAGGTCCCCCTGTCCGCCGTCCGGGACGACCCGGACCACCTGCGGCAGCTCGAGGAATGGCTGCGCTCCTACCGGCCGCAGGAGCTGTTCGACGAACACGGAGCGCCTCGCCCCGATGTCCTGACGTGCCTCCCCGAGGGCGCACGTCGGCTGGGGTCCACGCCGTACGCCAACGGCGGCCTGCTGTTGCGCGAACTGCCGCTGCCGCCGCTGGAACGGTACGCCGTCCCGGTCGACGAACCGGGCGCCACCCTGCACGAACCCACCCGCGTACTCGGTGGTCTGCTGGAGGACGTCATGCGCGGGACCGCCGACCGGCGCGACTTCCGCCTCGTGGGACCCGACGAGACCGCCTCCAACCGCCTCCAGGCGGTCTACGCGGCCAGCGGCAAGGCGTGGCAGGCCGACACCCTCGACGTGGACGAACACCTCGACCGGCACGGCCGGGTGATGGAGATCCTCTCCGAACACACCTGCCAGGGCTGGCTGGAGGGCTACCTCCTCACCGGCCGGCACGGCCTCTTCTCCTGCTACGAGGCGTTCGTGCACATCGTCGACTCCATGGTCAACCAGCACATCAAGTGGCTGCGCGTCACCCGCCGCCTGCCCTGGCGCGCGCCCGTCTCCTCCCTCAACTACCTGCTGACCTCCCACGTGTGGCGCCAGGACCACAACGGCTTCTCCCACCAGGACCCCGGCTTCGTCGACCACGTCCTCAACAAGAGCCCCGAGGTGGTACGGGTCTACCTGCCGCCGGACGCCAACACCCTCCTGTCGGTCGCCGACCACGCGCTGCGCAGCCGCGACTACGTGAACGTGATCGTGGCCGGCAAGCAGCCCTGCTTCGACTGGCTGACGATGGAGCAGGCGAAGGCGCACTGTGCGCGGGGCGCCGGGATCTGGGACTGGGCCGGCACGGAGAACGGCGAGCGGGAGCCCGACGTGGTACTCGCGGCAGCCGGTGACGTCCCCACCCAGGAGGTGCTGGCCGCCGCACAGCTGCTGAGGGACCACCTGCCGGAACTGGCCGTCCGGGTCGTGAACGTCGTCGACATCGCCCGGCTGCTGCCGAGCGGGGAACATCCCCACGGCATGAGCGACTTCGAGTACGACGGCCTGTTCACCCCCGACAAGCCGGTCGTCTTCGCCTACCACGGCTATCCCTGGCTGATCCACCGGCTGGCCTACCGCCGCACCGGACACCGGCACCTGCACGTGCGCGGCTACAAGGAGATGGGCACGACCACCACACCGTTCGACATGGTGGTCCGCAACGACCTGGACCGGTACCGGCTGGTCATGGACGTCATCGACCGTGTTCCCGGTCTCGCGGTGCGCGCGGCGGCCGTGCGTCAGGAGATGGAGGACGCCCGGCTGCGTCACCACGCGTACATCCGCGAGCACGGTGTCGACCTGCCCGAGGTCGCCGACTGGTCGTGGGACGGCTGACGGAAGCCGACGGGGCCCGGACCGCGGATGTCCGATCCGCGGTCCGGGCCCCGTCGCCTCCCGGCGATCGGCTCCGGCTCTTCGGCAACCGCGTCGTGGCGACGGCCGGCCCCGTGGTCAGCCGTGGTAGGCGGTGCGCATGATGTCCTGCATGTCGTCCAGCATGGGCATCCGCGGGTTGGCGGGTGCGCACTGGTCCTCGTAGGCGTTGAGGGCCTGCTGGGGCAGGGCGTCGAGGAAGGTCCGCTCGTCGACGCCGAGGGCCTGGAACGACGACTCGATGCCCACGGCGTCGCGCAGCCGCTCGACGGCGGCGGCGAGGGCCTCCACACCCTCGGCCGGGGTGGCGGCGGGCAGGCCGAGGGTGCGGGCGATGTCCTGGAAGCGTTCGGGGGCGCGGTAGTTCTCGTACTTGGGCCAGCCGGTGAGCTTCGTGGGGACGGTGCCGTTGTAACGGATGACGTGGGGGAGCAGCACCGCGTTGGTGCGGCCGTGCGCGATGTGGAAGGTGGCGCCGAGGGTGTGCGACATGGCGTGGACGATGCCGAGGAAGGCGTTGCCGAAGGCCATGCCCGCGATGGTGCCGGCGTTGTGCATCTTCTCCCGGGCCTCCGCCGCGTCCCCGCGGTTGTTCACCGCCGCCTCGATGTTGCCGAAGATCAGACGGACGGCGTGCAGGGCGAGGCCGTCGGTGAAGTCGTTGGCGTAGACGGACACGTACGACTCGATGGCGTGGGTGAGGGCGTCGAAGCCGCTGTCGGCGGCCGGCACCGGGGGCAGGGCGGTGGTGAGGAGGGGGTCGACGATGGCCACGCTGGGGGTGAGCGCGTAGTCGGCCAGCGGGTACTTCTTGCCGGTGGCGGGGTCGGAGATGACGGCGAAGGGGGTGACCTCGGCGCCGGTTCCGGAGGTGGTGGGCACGCACACCAGGCGGGCCAGCCTGCCCAGGGTCGGGAAGCGGAAGGCGCGCTTGCGGATGTCGGAGAACTTCTGCCGCATGTCGGCGAAGTCGATGCCGGGCTGCTCGTACAGCAGCCACATCACCTTGGCCGCGTCCATGGGCGAGCCACCGCCCAGTGCGATGATCGTGTCGGGGCGGAATTCCCGCATCAGGCCGGCGCCGCGCTGCACGGAGTCGATGCTGGGTTCCGGTTCGACGTTGTCGATGATCTGTACGGTCACGGGCTCACGCCGCCGCCGCAGCACCCGCGTGATCCGGTCGACGAAGCCGAGGCGGGTCATGGTCGCGTCGGTGACGACGGTGACGCGGTGGACGTCCGGCATGGAGGTCAGGTAGCGGATGGCCTGCGGCTCGAAGTAGATCTTCGGCGGGACCTTGAACCACTGCAGGTTGTTGCGGCGCGTACCGACCCGCTTGACGTTGAGCAACTGGGCGGCGGAGACGTTGTCGGACACCGATGTGCTCCCCCAGGAGCCGCAGCCGAGGGTCAGCGACGGCAGCAGGCCGTTGTAGATGCCGCCGATCGCCCCTTGGGAGGACGGGGCGTTGACGATGACGCGTACGGTCTTCATGCGTGTGCCGTACGCCTCGGCCACGGTGGGGTCTTCGGTGTGGATGACGGCGCTGTGTCCCTGGCCGTGGAAGGCGACCATGTCGGCTGCCAGGCCGAAGCCCCGCTGTTCGTCCTCGGCCCGGAGCACGGCCAGCACGGGGCAGAGCTTCTCCCGGGTCAGCGGCTCGTCCGGGCCGACGCGCCCGGTCTCGACGAGGATGACCGAGGTGTCCTCCGGCACGGAGAAGCCGGCCCGCTCGGCGATCCAGGCGGGGCTCCGGCCGACGGCGGCGGCGTTGACCTTGGGTTCACAGCCGGCGCTCGAGCCTCCTGCGGCAGGGAACAGGAAGGACTCCAGCTTCGCCTTCTCCTCGGCGGTCGCCAGGTGGGCGTGGAGGGTGCGGAACTCGGCGAGCGCCGCGTCGTAGATGTCGGCGTCCAGGATGACGGCCTGCTCGGAGGCGCAGATCATGCCGTTGTCGAACGACTTCGACAACACCAGGTCGTTGACGGCCCGGCGCAGCTTCGCGCTCTTGTGCACGTACGCGGGGACGTTGCCGGCGCCCACGCCGAGGGCGGGCTTGCCGGCCGAGTAGGCGGCCTTGACCATGGCGTTGCCGCCGGTGGCGAGGATCAGCGAGACGCCCGGGTGGCGCATCAGCGTGCTGGTGGCCTCGACCGACGGCTGCTCGATCCACTGCACGCAGTGCTCCGGCGCGCCCGCGGCGACGGCCGCGTCGCGCACGATGCGGGCGGCTTCGGCGCTGCAGCGCTGGGCGGAGGGGTGGAAGGCGAACACGATCGGGTTACGGGTCTTCAGCGCCATCAGCGCCTTGAAGATCGTCGTGGAGGTCGGGTTGGTGACCGGTGTGATCGCGCACACGACGCCCACCGGTTCGGCGATCTCGACCATGTCCTCGATGTCGTCGCGGGCGATGACCCCGACGGTCTTCATGCGGCCCATGCTGTGCGTGACGTGCTCGCAGGCGAACATGTTCTTGGCCGCCTTGTCCTCGAACACCCCCCGCCCGGTCTCCTCGACCGCCAGGAGGGCCAGTGCGGTGTGCTGGTCCAGGGCGGCGACCGACGCCTTCTTCACGATGTGGTCGACCTGCTCCTGGGTGAGACCCTCGTAGTCGGCGAGTGCCTTGAGGCCGGCCGCGACCAGACGGTCCACGGCGACCGCGGTGTCGGAGGGGGCGTCGGCCTCGACGCGGTCTTCGGTCCGCACGTTCTGTCGGGTCATGGTGGTCCGCCTCCGTCGTCAGGGGCCGCCGTGGTGTACGGCGGCGCCGCTCTCCGCCTTCACTGTCCTCCGGGATCGCCTGCCGCAGGGGGCGCCGAAGGACCCCTCCCGCGTCCGTCCGGCCCGGCCCGGCAGGGACCGTCGGCCCCGGCCGGTCGAGCCGCGGGACGGCTCGCCGCTCCGCTCACGGATTCCCTGTCCGGACGAGCCGGGTGGACGCCGCACAGTCGTCGGTGCGGAAGCCGAGCCGGTTCACCACGCCGACCACGCCTTCGAGGCGCCAGGCGGCGTGCAGGAGCTCCGGCACCTGACTGCGTCGTTCGACACGGCCGGCGAGGGTGACGACACCGTCGCGCACGGAGACGAGGACGGCGTCGGACGGCAGTTCCAGTGCGTCGACGACGATCTCCCTGGTCACCTGGCGGCGGATGTCGTCGTCCGCGCGCAGGAAGACCCGGAGAAGGTCGCGGCGGGTGGCGATGCCGATGAGCCGGTCCTCCTCGTCGACCACGGGCAGCCGTTCGATGCCGCGGCGTTCCATGAGCCGGGCCGCGTCCGGCACGGTCTGCTCGGGGTGCACGGTGATCGCGGGACTCGACATCACGTCACCCGCCGTCACGGCCGGAGGCGGAGCGGTGCCGTCCCGGTACGCCTGAGCGCGTACCAGATCGCTGCCGGACAGGACGCCGACGACCTTGTCGTCGGCGTCGACCACCGGCAGTCCGCTGATCCGGTGGTGGTCGAGCAGGCGCACGACCTCCTTGAACGGTGTCGTCCGGTGGGCCTGTACGACGTCCCTGGTCATTACTTCGCCGACAGTGTGAGCGGTCACGGCGGATTCTCCTTCACGAGCGCGACGGGGAGGGCCGGAGCCGGAGGCCGGCTCCCCGCCAGGTCGGGCAGACGCCGTGCGGCGCCTACTTCCGCGGGCCGCCGCGCCACGGGGGCGGCGTGGCCGTCCGGCGGGTGGCGTCGCCTCGGTGGGCGGCGCGTTCGGTGGCGGCGCGCAGCCGGTCGTGGAGCCGGTCGGCGAGTTCGCGTGCGCTCGCCTCGCGGGCGTGGACGGCCACGAGGTGACTTCCGATCCGGATGCCGGCGCCGGCGGACCAGGGCAGTTCGACGTGGTGGGCCGAGGCCCGCAGGACGCGCACCTCACCGCTCACGGGCGGCAGTCCGGGCCGGTCCAGGGCGGTGCCGACCTTCTCGCGGAGATAGGCGAGGGACTCCTCGTCCACCTCGCCGTCGGCACGCACCCGCACGGTGGTGGTTCCACGGGGCCCGATGTCCTTGACGGTCATGTGTTCCACTCCCTGTGATCGTTCTGCGGCACCTCAAGACTGCTGCGTTTCCCGTCCGCGACCCAGAGGCGGTCGGCCCCGGTGTCAGGGGCTCCTCGGCCCTGACCTCAGGGCCGAGGAGCCCGGGCCTCACCTGCTGTCGCTCCCCTCGGTCTCCTCCAGGGCCGCCCGGCCTGCCTCCAGCCGCGCCACCGGCACCCGGAACGGCGAGCAGGAGACGTAGTCCAGTCCGGCGGTATGGAAGAAGTGCACCGAGTCGGGGTCGCCGCCGTGCTCGCCGCACACGCCGATCTTGAGGTCCGGCCGGGTGGCGCGGCCCTCGGCGACGGCGATGCCCACCAGCCGGCCGACCCCGTCACGGTCGAGCGTCTCGAACGGCGACGTGGGGAAGACGCCCTTGTCGAGGTAGGCGGAGAAGAACTCCGCCTCGACGTCGTCGCGGGAGAAGCCCCACGTGGTCTGGGTCAGGTCGTTGGTGCCGAAGGAGAAGAACTCGGCCTCCTCGGCGATCCGGCCGGCCGTCAGCGCCGCCCTGGGCAGCTCGATCATGGTGCCGACGGGGCAGTCGACGGTGACGCCTGCCGCCCGCGAGACGTCGGCCAGCACCCGGCGCACCTCCCCGCGTACGAGACGCAGCTCCCGCACGTCACCGACGAGCGGGACCATGATCTCCGCCTCGGGGGCGCCGCCCGCCAGGAGACGCCCCGCGACGGCCTCGCCGATCGCCCGTACCTGCATGGCGACCAGGCCGGGAACGACCAGTCCCAGCCGCACACCGCGCAGCCCGAGCATCGGGTTCTCCTCGTGCATGCGGTTCACGGCGGTCAGCAGCTCGACGTCGTGGGCGTCCGGTTCCTCGCCACGGGCTTCGGCGGCGGCGATCCGCACCGCCAGCTCGGTGTGGTCGGGCAGGAACTCGTGCAGCGGCGGGTCCAGCAGCCGGATGGTGACCGGCAGGCCGTCCATCGCCTCCAGAATGCCGGCGAAGTCCTGCCGCTGGAGGGGCAGGAGGTCCGCCAGGGCCCGGTCGCGCTCGGCGTCCGTGCCGGCCAGGATCATCCGCTCGACCAGCGTGCGGCGCTCGCCGAGGAACATGTGCTCGGTGCGGCACAGACCGACGCCCTGCGCTCCGAACCGGCGGGCCCGGGCGGCGTCCTGAGGGGTGTCGGCGTTGGCCCGCACCTCCAGACGCCGGACGGTGTCCGCGTGGGACAGCGCCCGGGCCACCGCGCCGACCGTACCCTGTGTGCCTTCGTCGCCCCGGCCGTCCTCCAGGTACCGGATGACCGCCGAGTCCACCAGCGGTACGGCTCCCGCGTACACCGCTCCCGCGGAGCCGTCCACCGAGACGACGGTGCCCTCCTCGACGACGGTGCCGTCCGCGGTGGTGAAGCGGTGGGTCCCGGTATCCACGGTGAGTTCCTCGGCGCCGCAGACGCAGACCTTGCCCATGCCGCGGGCCACGACGGCGGCGTGGCTGGTCTTCCCGCCCCGGCTGGTGAGCACCGCCTGGGCGGCGATCATGCCGGGCAGGTCGTCGGGGGTGGTCTCCTGCCGGACGAGGACGACCTTCTCGCCGGCCGCGGCGCGGCGCACGGCCCGGGTGGTGTCGAAGACCACGGCGCCGACCGCCGCGCCGGGGGAGGCCGGGACACCGCGGGCGAGCGCGGTGCCGGTCGCCGAGGCGTCGAACCGCGGGAACATCAGCCGGGCCAGGCCCTCACCGTGCACCCGGGCCAGCGCCTCGTCCGGGGTGATGAGCCCTTCGTCGGCCAGCTCGGCGGCGAGGACGAACGCGGCCTCCGCGGTGCGCTTGCCGACCCGCGTCTGGAGCATCCACAGCGTGCCGCGCTCGATCGTGAACTCGATGTCGCACAGATCCCGGTAGTGCCGCTCCAGTGTCTCCATGTGCGCCCGCAGCCGGGCGTACGACCCGGGGTCCAGGCGCTCCAGCTCGCTCAGGGGCACGGTGTTGCGGATGCCGGCGACGACGTCCTCGCCCTGCGCGTCGGGCAGGTAGTCGCCGTACAGGCCGGGGCGCCCGGTGGCCGGGTCCCGGGTGAAGGCGACGCCGCTGCCGGAGTCGGCCCCGAGGTTGCCGAAGACCATGCGCTGCACGTTGACGGCGGTGCCGAGGTCGTCGGAGATGTGCTCGCGCCGCCGGTACAGCCGGGCGCGTTCGCCGTTCCAGGACTCGAACACGGCCAGGACCGCCCGGCGCAGCTGCTCGGCGGGGGACTGCGGGAAGTCCTCGCCGGTCTCCAGGCGGATCAGGTTCTTGTACGTCTCGACCAGCTCGGCCAGGTCGGACGCCGTCAGGTGCACGTCGTCCTTGACGTCGCGCAGGTCCTTCAGGACGGCGAGGGAGCGTTCGAAGGAGGAGGAGCCGATGCCCATGACCGTGCTGCCGAACATCTGGACGAGGCGGCGGTAGGAGTCCCAGGCGAAGCGTTCACTGCCGGAGACCTTGGCCAGCCCGAGGACGGAGTCGTCGTTCAGCCCGATGTCGAGGATCGTCTCCATCATGCCGGGCATGGAGAACCTCGCGCCGGAGCGGACGGACAGCAGCAGCGGGTCGTCCGGCTGTCCCAGCGAGCGGCCGGCGGACGCTTCGAGGGCCGACAGGTGCGCGGAGACCTCCTCCCACAGGCCGACGGGCTCGCTGCCCGTGGCCAGGAAGGCGTGGCACGCCTCGGTGGTGAGGGTGAAGCCGGGCGGCACGGGGAGCCCGAGCCGGGTCATCTCGGCCAGGTTCGATCCCTTGCCGCCGAGGAGGTCGGCCATGTCACGGCCGCCCTCGGTGAAGTCGTACACGTGACGGACCATGACGCTGCGCTCCTCAGCTGTGGGGGCGTGATGGTTCCAGCGTCGGACGGGGGCGTGTTCGACGCGAGGTGCCGGCCGTCCCGCCCCGGGGACCGGTCGGCCCCGGTTCACACCGTCCGCCCCGGAAAGGCCTTCGGCACCTCTGCCGGGGCTGTACGGCCCGTGGACCACCCGCTCGGCCGGAAGGACGCTCGAAGACATCGGAAGTCATCGACCCGGGAGGGGACACGTCATGCCGCACGACATCGTGGTGGGGGTCGACGGATCGGCCGCGGGCCTCGCGACCGCGCACTGGGCGGCTCAGGAGGCCCAGCGGCGGGGAACCGGGCTCGGAGTGGTCCACGCCTGACGCCGCCACGCCCGCCCCGCGCCGTACGTCCCCATGGACGGCAACGAGCGCGACTGGGCCGAGCGGCTCCTGCAAGGGGCCGTGCGCGGTGTCCGTGCCGCCCATCCGGGTCTGCGGATCACCGACCGACTCGTGTGTGACGCGACGGTCACCGCTCTGCCGGCCGGCTCGGCCGACGCCGACCTGCTGGTCCTCGGTTCCCTCGGCCTCACGGCCGTGGGCGGATTCGTGACGGGCTCCGTGTCCCAGCGCGTCGTCGGCCGGTCCACCCGCCCGGTCGTACTGGTCCGGGCGGGACGGGGAGCCGCCGACGAGCATCTGCCGGCCACGGACGGCGTCGCCCCGGAGGAGATCCCGAGGACGCCCTACCGCCAGGTGGTCCTGGGGCTGCGGACGGACCGTCCCTGCGACGAACTGATCGGGTTCGCCTTCGACGCCGCCCGCCGGCGTGACACGGGTCTGCGGGTGGTCCACGCTTTCCGGACGCCGTTCAGCCCCGCGTCCGCTCCGGCGGCGTCCCTGGTGTCCGCCGCCCCGGAGGGCCCGGCTCCCGTCCCGCGGCCGCGGGCCCAGGCGCCGGCGGACGAGGAGCGCACCCTGACGGCGGTGCTGCGCCCCTGGCGGGAGAAGTACCCGACCGTCCCGGTGACCGAGACGGTCACCGAAGGGCGCGCCACCGTCGCACTGGTGCGGGCCACCCGGAACGCCGGCCTCCTCGTGGCGGGCCGCCGTACCACCGGCCACCGGGCCGGTGCCCGCACGGGCCCGGTCACCCACGCCGTCCTCCACCGTGCCGGATGCCCCGTCGCCGTCGTCCCGCACGACTGAGGTGGCGCGGCACACCGGCCGGCCACCGGTCCGCCGGACGCGAGGGGGGCACCGGCACCGCGGCGTCATGGCCGGGCACGCACACCGTGTCTCTCCGGTTGTCCGCCCTCACCCGACGGCCCCGTCCTGCGGTGCGCGGGTCCGGGGACAGGGGGCCGAAGGTCCCGGCCGGCCGGGGGCGGAGGGGCCCGCCCGGTGCCCTGTCCGGCACTCCTCGCCGCGGGCCCGCACGACGAGCATCGACAGTGACAAGACCGTCCGACGAGAGGACCTGAGATGACCGCGACGGTGACAACCGGCCCCCGAACCGCCGACGCCTGGCGGCAGTTCACCGGAAGCGAATGGCGTGAACGCATCGACGTGCGCGACTTCATCCAGGCCAACTACACCCCGTACGAGGGCGGTTCCGCGTTCCTGGCCGGTCCGACCGAGCGCACGCTCGCGGTCTGGGACAAGGTGGCCGCCCTGTTCCCCGAGGAACGCCGCCGGGGCGTTCTCGACGTCGACCCGGGCAACCCGTCCACCATCACCTCGCACCGGCCGGGCTACATCGACCGCGACCGTGAGCTGATCGTCGGCCTGCAGACCGACGCCCCCCTGCGGCGGGCCATCATGCCGAACGGCGGGCTGCGGATGGTGGAGAACGGTCTGAAGGCGTACGGCTACAAGCCGGACCCCTTCGTCACACGCGTCTTCGGGAGCTACCGCAAGACCCACAACGACGGCGTCTTCGACGCCTACACGCCCGAGATGCGGGCCGCCCGCAAGGTCGGGATCATCACCGGGCTGCCGGACGCCTACGGCCGGGGCCGGATCATCGGCGACTACCGGCGGGTCGCGCTGTACGGCACGGACCGGCTGATCGAGGCCAAGCGGGCCGAGCGGGCCCTGCTGGACGCGCGGCCCTCCGGCCCGGACGTCATCCGGGACCGCGAGGAACTCGCCGAGCAGATCCGCGCGCTGGGCGAACTGACCGGGATGGCCGCCTCGTACGGCTGCGACGTCTCGCGTCCCGCCGCCACCGCGCACGAGGCGGTGCAGTGGCTCTACCTGGGCTTCCTGGCCGCGGTGAAGGAGCAGAACGGCGCGGCGATGTCGCTGGGCCGCACCTCCACCTTCCTGGACGTCTACCTCCAGCGGGACCTGGGCGAAGGGCTCCTCGAGGAGTCCCGCGCCCAGGAGCTGATCGACGACTTCGTGATCAAGCTCCGCATCGTGCGGTTCCTGCGCACCCCCGAGTACGACGCCCTGTTCTCCGGCGACCCGACCTGGGTGACGGAGTCCATCGGCGGCATCGGCGCGGACGGACGCACGCTGGTCACCCGCACCTC
The DNA here is from genome assembly GCF_042732315.1 of Streptomyces sp. NPDC059787. Classification (NCBI taxonomy): domain Bacteria; kingdom Bacillati; phylum Actinomycetota; class Actinomycetes; order Kitasatosporales; family Streptomycetaceae; genus Streptomyces; species Streptomyces sp. NPDC059787. The sequence continues at coordinate 162,979 of NZ_JBHWHX010000003.1, read as the reverse complement.
CTTCCGCTTCCTGCAGACCCTCTACAACCTCGGACCCGCCCCCGAGCCCAACCTGACCGTGCTGTGGTCGCCCCGGCTCCCGGACGGCTTCAAGGAGTTCTGTGCCCAGGTCTCCATCGACACCAGTGCCGTCCAGTACGAGTCGGACGAGCTGTTGCGCCCGTGCACCGGCGACGACACCGCGATCGCCTGCTGTGTCTCGGCGATGGCGGTCGGCAAGCAGATGCAGTTCTTCGGAGCGCGCGTCAACCTGGCCAAGGCCCTGCTGTACGCGGTCAACGGCGGCCGGGACGAGATGACCGGCGAACAGATCACCCCCGAGATGCCGCCGCTGACCGGGGAGTACCTGGCCTACGACGAGCTGTCGGCCGCGTACGACCGCGTCCTGGACTGGCTCGCCCGGACGTACGTCGACGCGCTCAACGTCATCCACTACATGCACGACAAGTACGCGTACGAGCGCATCGAGATGGCCCTGCACGACTATCCGGTGCACCGCTTCATGGCCTGCGGCGTCGCCGGCCTGTCCGTCGCCGTGGACAGCCTGTCCGCCGTCAAGCACGCACGGGTGAAGGTGTTCCGCGACGCCACCGGACTGGCCGTGGACTTCAGGACCGAGGGCGACTTCCCGGCCTACGGCCACAACGACGACCGCGCCGACGCGCTCGCCGTCGACCTGGTGGAGTCGTTCATGGCCAAGGTGCGCAAGCACCCCACCTACCGCGACGCCGAGCACACCCAGTCCGTACTGACCATCACCTCCAACGTCGTCTACGGCAAGCACACCGGCAACACCCCCGACGGCCGCCGCGCCGGACAACCCTTCGCCCCCGGCGCCAACCCGATGAACGGCCGCGACCGGCACGGCGTGGCCGCCTCCGCTCTGTCGGTGGCCAAGCTCCCGTACGAGGCGGCACGCGACGGCATCTCCCTGACCACCACCATCACCCCGGAAGGGCTGGGGCACGTCCCCGAGGAACGCGCCGGTCACCTGGTCGGCATCCTCGACGCCTACACAGCCTCCGGCGGCTTCCACATGAACGTCAACGTCCTGGACCGGGCGACCCTGGAGGACGCCATGGAGCACCCGGAGAAGTACCCGGAGCTGACGGTCCGGGTCTCCGGATACGCCGTCAACTTCGTCCGCCTCACCCGCGAGCAGCAGCTCGACGTGATCAGCCGCACCTTCCACGGATCGCTGTGAACACCACGGTCGAGCCGGTGACGGGCCGGATCCACTCCTGGGACCTGTCCACGGGAGTGGACGGTCCCGGGACCCGGTTCGTGCTGTTCCTCAGCGGCTGCCCCCTGCGCTGCCTGTACTGCGCCAACCCCGACACCTGGCACATGCGGGACGGGAAACCGGCCACCGTCGACGAGGTGATGGCCGAGATCGCCAAGTACCGGGCCTTCGTCACCACCGCCGGCGGGGGAGTGACCCTCACCGGCGGCGAGGCCCTCCTCCAGCCGGCGTTCACGGCCGCGGTCCTCCGCCGCTGCAAGGAACTCGGCCTGCACACCGCGCTCGACACCTCCGGCCTCCTCGGCGCCCGCGCCACGGACGAACTCCTCGCCGACACCGACCTGGTGCTGCTGGACATCAAGTCCTTCGACGTCCGCACCTACCGGAAGCTGACCGGCGGCGACCTCGCCCCGACCCTGAACTTCGCCACCCGCCTCGACCGGCTGGGCAAGCGCGTGTGGATCAGGTACGTCCTGGTGCCCGGCTGGACCGACGACGAGGACGCCGTCGAGGGACTCGCCGGATTCCTCTCCGGCCTGGGCTGCGTCGAGCGGGTCGACATCCTGCCGTTCCACAAGCTCGGTGCCGGCAAGTACGACGCCCTGGGCATCCCCTTCGCCCTTCGGGACACCCCGGTTCCCGACACGACGCTCGTGGACCGGGTACGGGGCCAGTTCCGTGGACACGGCCTCGCGGCCCACTGACGCAGGCGAGAACGGGGCCGACCGGCACAGGACTTCGGCCGTCCTGGGAAGATGAGGAGCCCGACGGAGACCTAGGCATCACGAGGAGCATCCAATGGCGCACAGCGAGCGGGACGACGGCACGGGAAGCCCGGTCAAGGTCTTCCTCCTGGACGACCACGAGGTGGTACGGCGAGGAGTGCACGACCTGCTGAACGACGAACCGGACATCACGGTGGTCGGAGAAGCGGCGACGGTGGAGCAGGCACTGGTCCGGGTCCCCGCCCTGCGCCCCGACGTGGCCGTCCTCGACGTGCGCCTGCCCGACGGAGACGGAGTGAGCGTCTGCCGTGAGCTGCGGTCGAAGATGCCGGACCTGGCCTGCCTGATGCTGACCTCCTTCGACGACGAGGAGGCGCTCCTGGACTCGATCATGGCGGGCGCGGCCGGGTACGTGCTGAAGCAGATCCAGGGATCGGACCTGGTCTCGGCCGTGCGGACGGTGGCCCGCGGCCAGTCGCTGCTGGACGCCGACGCCACGGCCAAACTGATGGCACGCCTGCGAAGCGCCGGACAGCAGCCGGCCGAGGAGCCGGACGTCCTGCCCGGCCTGACCGACCGGGAACGCGAGATCCTGGACCTGATCGGCGAGGGGCTGACCAACCGTCAGATCGGCCAGCGGCTGTACCTGGCCGAGAAGACGGTCAAGAACCACATCTCCCGCCTGCTCGCCAAGCTCGGTGTGGAGCGCCGCGTCCAGGCCGCCGTCATCGCCACCCAGGCACGTGACCGGACGCGCTCCGAAGGCCGGTAGAGGGTGCGGTCCGCCGGTCGGCGACGCACCCGCCCCCCTCGGGGGGCCGAAGAAGGCGGACACGACCTGGAGCGGCACCACGTGATCTTCCACGTCCGCGAAGAAGACCGACGCCGCCTGCCGTGAGACCGCCGGGGGACGTGGCCGGTGCCACCGCATCCCGCGTCCTAGACGCCCGGGTCGTCCGGGCACGGCCACCCGGTCAAGGCCTTCGGCCGGTACGACGACGAGTGGGGCCGCGCCGACCGCCCGCTCCACCTCACCTCGTACGGGGTGGCCCGGCTGCCCGGAACCGACACTTCCGGGCAGCCGGCCCGCACGGCGGCGCTGATCCCTTGTCCTCCCCCCTGTTCGAGCCGCTACCGTGACAGCCGAACGGTACGGCTGCCGACAGGCGGTGAGACGCTGGAGGAGTAGCGTTGGAGAACGCCCGGGAAGCCCGCGAGGCACGAGTACGACTTCCGCAACTGCGGCTGGACGAGTTGCTGGAGGAGCTGCAGGCCCGGCTGGACGCGGCCCGCGGCACCAGGGACCGGGTGCACAGCCTGCTGGAGGCGGTGCTGTCCGTCGGCCGGGAGCTGGACCTGGAGCAGGCGCTCCACAGCATCGTGGAAGCGGCGGCGGCACTGGTCGACGCGGAGTACGCGGCCCTCGGCGTGATCGGCCCGGACGGCAAGCGCCTGTCCGCCTTCCACACCGTGGGTGTCGGCGACGAGCAGATCGCCCGCATCGGCCCCTACCCGGAGGGGCACGGCATCCTCGGTGAGCTGATCCGCCGTCCGGAGCCGCTGCGGCTGACGAAGCTCTCCGAGCACCCCGCCTCGTACGGCTTCCCGGCCCACCACCCGCCGATGGACAGCTTCCTCGGTGTCCCCATCCGGGTGCGGGACCACGTCTTCGGCAATCTGTACCTGACGGAGAAGCGTGGCGGCCAGCAGTTCGACGAGGACGACGAGTCGGTGCTGGCCACCCTGGCCGTGGCGGCCGGCGTGGCGATCGACAACGCCCGTCTGTACGAGGAGTCCCGGCTGCGCGAACGCTGGCTCCAGGCGAACGCCGAGATCACGCACACCCTCATGTCCGGCGCGGACCAGGGCGGGGCACTGCCGCTGATCGCCGAACGGGCCAGGGAGATCACCGCCTCCGCCCTGAGCGTGGTGGCGATGCCGGTGAGCGGGACGGACACACTCGCCGTGGAACTCGCCATAGGCCAGGAGGCCGACGCGTGGCGCGGGGTCGTCCTGCCCGTGGAGGGAACCCTCGTCGGGCAGGCGTTCGTCCAGCGGGTCTCCGTCAACAGCCCGGACGTCTCACATGACTCCCGGATCTCGGCCGGACCTCCGCGCTTCGACGGGCTCGGACCGGCCGTCGCCGTACCGATCGGCTCGGGCGACGACGCCCGCGGTGTGGTCCTGCTGGTCCGGCAGTCGGGTGGCCGTGAGTTCTCCGAGAAGGAGACCGAGCCGCTCCGGGTCTTCGCCGCCCAGGCCGCCGTCGCGATGGAGCTGGCGGAACGTCGCGCGGACGCCGAGCAGATCGCCCTGCTGGAGGACCGCGACCGGATCGCCCGCGACCTGCACGACCTGGCGATCCAACGGCTCTTCGCCACCGGCATGACGCTGCAGAGCGCCGACCGGTTCATCCAGCACGAAGGGGCCTCGGACCGGGTCCAGCGGGCCGTGAACGACCTCGACGAGACCATCAAGATCATCAGGTCGACGATCTTCGGCCTGCGCTCCCGCGAGGACGACGCTGCTCCCGGCCTGCGCTCCCGCGCGGTGCGCGCGGTCGGCGAGGCCACTCCGCTGCTGGGCTTCGCCCCCAGCGTCCGCATGGAGGGTCTGCTCGACACGCACGTGCCCGCGGAGACCGCCGGCCACGTCCTGGCCGTCCTCACCGAGTCCCTGTCCAACATCGCCCGGCACGCCCGCGCGGACCGCGCCGACGTCGTGCTGGGGACCGACGGCAAGGAGGTCCGCCTGACGGTCACGGACAACGGCGTCGGCATCCCGGCCGGAGGCCGCCGCAGCGGTCTGGCCAACATGGCCGAGCGAGCACGGAAGCTCGGCGGCGACATGGAGCTGGAGAGTCCGGTAGGAGGGGGAGCGCGGCTCGTGTGGCACGCGCCGCTGGGGCGGTCCTCGGACGAGGCGGAGGACGGCCGGCCCGCCTCGTGACGCACGGCGTCAGCGGATGAGCGGTCCTCGCGGCTTCTAGGGGCCGCTGCCGAGCGAGGCCGCCCGCTCACCGGGACCACCGGCTCACAGCGCGGACCGCCGGCCAGGCGGCGGCTCTCGCCGGCCCGGCCGGCGTCCGCCCTGTTGCGCCTCTCCGCCTCCCACACGGCACGCGGCACCCGATCGGTGTCCTTCGGTCCCGGAAAGCGGAGCGTCGCCCCCTCCAGGCGGGCCGCACCGGTCAGCTCGGCGAGCAGGTCCGACGGCAGCGGTCGCCCGGAGAAGGGGAAGCGGCTGCTGTGCCGGTGCCACACCGCTTCGTACAGACCGGCCGGCCGTGCGCCGTGCGCCGTGCGCCGATTCGGCGAGCCGGACCTGGCGAGCAGAGCGGGACGGTCCGGGCAGGGGAACAGCCGGGTCACCGGCTCCCGGCCCAAGTAGGCGGCGGCCACGTGCAGGTTGAGGACCGCGCAGCCCACGGCCAGGTGCACGGCGCGGCCCACCGGGTCGGTGTGGCGCAGCGCCCGGCCCGCGGCGGCGTCGATCCGTACGGTGCGGGTGTCGGCATCGAGCCGGAAGCGCCAGGGCTGGGTGTTGTGCAGGGACGGTGCGGCCACGGCCGCCGCGACCAGCCGTTCCACGGCCGGAGCGTCGAGGGTTGTCGAGCTCGTCGGGACTCCTTCCCGCCCGGGTCCGAGGCCGGCTGGGCCGGTGGGTGAACCCTTCCCGGCCTTGGCTCCCGCCGGCGCGCGCGTAAGGGGCCGTGCGGGCACCGCCCGGCACCGTTCGGCCCTGTTCGTCCGGTGGTGGCCGAAGGTCCCTGTGGTTCGGGGCTGTTGAGCCCTCGGGTGCGGACCTTCGGCGTCGGGTGCGGGGTGGCGGGGGGCGGGAGAGTGGGTGGTGTCAGGAACCAGCCGGATCCTCCCTGAAGGGGTCACTGTCATGGCCGTGCACCAGCCCACGCATCGTGGTTCGGGTTTCCACCTGCCGTCGCTCCGCCGTAACCGTGCCGTTTCCGCGGCGGGGGCGGCCGTGTCGGCGGAGGCCGGCACGTTCACCGCACGGGCCTGTGTCCTCGCCTCGGCGCGGGTGTTGATGGGGTTCGTCTTCCTGTGGGCGTTCCTCGACAAGACGTTCGGCTTCGGCTATGCCACCGCTTCCGGCAAGGGCTGGGTCGACGGTGGTTCGCCGACCGAGGGTTTCCTCGGGCATGTCGCGGTCGGTCCGATGGAGTCGACGTTCCACGCGTGGGCCGGGGCGGCGTGGGCGGACTGGCTGTTCATGCTGGGCCTGCTCGGGATCGGGCTGGCGCTGACCGCCGGAGTGGCGCTGCGCCTGGCCGCTTTCGCGGGGACGGTGATGATGGCGTTGATGTGGGTGGCGGAGTGGCCGCCGGCGAAGCACCTGTCGGACGGGTCGGCGAGTATGTCGACGAACCCGTTCGTCGACTACCACCTGGTCTACGCGGTGGTGCTGATCGCGCTGGCCGTGGTCTCGGCCGGTGACGCGCTGGGTCTGGGCCGGCTGTGGGCCCGGCTCCCCGTCGTCCGTGACCACGGATGGCTGCGCTGAACACGGCTGGTGGGGCGGGCCCAGCACAGGACCCGCCCCACCGGCCTGCCGGCAGGGACCGTCGGTCCCCTCCCGGGACCACGGGCCCCTGCCCCCCGGGACCGCCCGAAGAGACGCTGAGAACAGAACGAATGACACAGGAGGTGGCCAGCATGGCCCGCACGATCACCGTGGGACTCGACGGATCGCCCGAGAGCCGGGCGGCCGCCGAATGGGCGGCCCGCGAAGCGGCGCTGCGTCGGATGCCGGTACGGCTGCTCCACGTGTGGCAGCCGGTCCCGGAGCCCATGGCCCAGGCCCCGCTCCTCGGTGCGGAGACGCACCAGCACTGGACCGAGCGGATCCCCCGGGAGGCCGCCGAGGGCCTGAGGCTGCGGCACCCCGGGGTCGAGGTGACCACCGAGCAGCGGGCCGGAGCCCCGGCGGAGGTCCTGCTCGAGGCCGCCCGTGACGCGGAACTGCTGGTGCTGGGCTCGCGTGCGCTGAGCGGACTGACGGGCTTCCTGATCGGATCCGTCGGCCAGTCGGTGGTCGCCCGCGCCGAGGTGCCCGTGATCCTCGTCCGAGCGGGCGAACAGGCCGCCGACGAACACGTCAAGGACCCCGCCGGCATCCCGTCCGCCGCTACCGGCTTCCGGCCCGTGGTCGTGGGCCTGGACACCGGCAGCCCGGACGAGACCGTCCTCGCCTTCGCGTTCGAGGAGGCCCGGCGCCGCGAGGCCACGCTGACCGTCCTCCGGGTCTGGAACCTGCCGTCCTCCCACACCTACGCCCTGGCCGCCGGTTACGACCCGCGCGAGGACCTGGCCCGCGCCCAGGCCGAAGCGCTCACCGAGGCGTTGCTGCCGTGGCGGGAGAAGTACCCGGACGTCGAGGTGACCGAGGACTCCCGGCTCGGCAGCGCCGCGGGCCACCTCGTCGCCGCGTCCCACGACGCCTCCTTCGTCGTCGTCGGCCGCCGCGTCCGCCGCAGCCCGTTCGGTGTGCACATCGGCGCCGTCGCCCACGCGGTCATGCACCACGCCACCGCCCCCGTCGCCGTCGTCGCGCACGACTGACGCGGCCGGCCGAAGAGACACCGAAGGAGAAGGCACCATGAAGGCAGCGGTCGTACGGGAATTCGGCGAACCCCTGGTCATCGAGGTGCGCCCCGACCCCGAGCCCGGCCCGGGCCAGGTCCGCGTCCGTGTCGACGCGTCCGGGCTGTGCCACACCACTTCAACCCGATCCTCGCCACACCCGGCGAGGTCACCGTCCTCGACGCGCGGATACGCCTGCTGCCACGCCGGCCGCAGGACCCCCATCTGCGCCGACTGCGCCGAGGAGGAACAGACATGAGGAACCAGGAAGTCGGCTCCGTGACGACCATCGGCTCCCGGTGCTCGACGAGGAGGACCGCCTGGTCGGCATCGTCACCCGGCACGACCTGCTGAGGACCTTCCTGCGCCCGGACGCGGAGATCCGCGAGGAGGTGATCCACGAGGTGCTGGAGCGCGGACTGTGGCTGGTCCCCGGGCGGCATCGACGTCACCGTGACCGAGGGAGTCGTCGCACTGCACGGCCGGACGGAACGCAAGAGCGAAACCGAGGTCGCCGTGGCCATGACCCGCAGGACCGATGGAGTCGTCGACGTCGTGAACCAGCTCACCCACCGCTTCGACGACTCCGGGTTCCAGAACGGCACGCGCGTGCCGAGCGGCGTCGCGGACGACTGGCTGCGGCGGCTGTGAGAGGAGGCGGACCGCCATGGAGGAGAAGGTGTTGGCCGCCTACGGGTCGGCCAACGGATCGACGAGGGGAATCGCCGAGACCGTGGCCGGTGTGCTCCGGGTGGCGGGGCTCACGGCCGAGGTGCCGCCCGCCCGGTCCGTGACGGAGCCGACCCCCTACGAGGCCGTGGTGGTCGGCGGCGCCCTGTGCGCCGGGCGCCGGCACGAGGACGCCCGGCGCCATGGCGCGCCGGTGAACAGGAGCCGCGGTACGGTTCGCCGTGCCCGGCACCGGGAGACCGGGTGCCGGGGCACGGTCACGACTGCGTACGAGCCGAGGGCGTGGGCGCCGGGGCGACCCGATCCGGCCGGAGCGTGATCGTCACCGGCCGGGCCTCCGTGGTGACCGACGCCGCGGAGCGCGAACGGCTCTCGCGGACCGGCCCGCGTTCCCGGGTGCCCGTACGTGACGGGGTCTTCGTACGCCTCGGGTCCGAGCTGGTCACCGGACGCGAGATCACGGGCGCACGCGCCACGCGATGAGCCGCAGCCGGTGCGGCGTTCGCGACTGCCCGACGTCGGCGGCGTCTCGCGCACCGTGCCGCACTTCTGGCCGTGGGACCGTCGGCCCTCCCTGCCAGGCCGAACGTCACTGGTCGCCTGAGCGGCGCGGTGTTGTCATGGAGAGGGAGGACGGCGTGCGCGAGTCGACGCACCGCACGTGATCCGCCCGGGCGGTCCGACCGGGGACGCCTCGTCGTGATGCGGAGGAGACCGACGTCATGCTGCACCGCCGCACGGTCGGAGACGTGATGACCGAGGAGGTCGTCACCCTCCGCCCCACCACACCACTCCAGGAGGCCGCCGCCCTGCTGGACGCGAACGACATCGTCGCGGCACCGGTCGTCGACGATGGTGGCGCCCCTGTCGGTGTCGTGTCCGCGTCCGACGTGCTGCGGCACGAGACCGGCACGCCTGATCCGCAGGGGCGGGACGGGACCGACGAGCACGCCTGGGGCAAGGCCCGGGCACGGACCGCAGGCGAGCTCATGAGCAGCCCCGTCCTCACCGCCCGCGCCGACTGGACGATCCCCCGGGCCGCGCGGGAACTCCGCAGGAGGCACGTCAAGCAGCTGCCGGTGGTCGGCGACGACGGGCTCCTCACCGGCATCGTCACCCGTAGCGACCTGCTCGACGCCTTCATCCGCTCGGACGCCGAGATCCGTGGCGAGGTCGAGCAGGACGTCCTGGGGCGCATCCTCGGCCTGGATGAGGGCACCGTCGCCATCGAGGCCCAAGACGGGGTCGTCACCCTTCGGGGACACGTCCCGGAACCGCGTCTTGTCCCGGTGATCGTGGGCCTCTGCCAGGGCGTCGACGGTGTCGTCGCCGTGGACGCCCACCTCTCCGTCGGTCGGCCGGGCTAGCCTCGCGCTTTCATGAGGCGGACGGTCCGGCGGCTGGTCAGCAGAGCAGAAGGCGCTTGGACCGGCAAAGATGAGGATTTCCGAGGTCCTGCTCATCGAAACGGTCCGCGGGACCGGCCTTGACCAGGCCATATCGGCAGCTCTGGCTCCGTGGTGCAAGTCGCGGGCCGTCCACGATCCCGGCGAGGCCTTCCTGGACGTCGCCCTACGAACACGTGCCGAGGGTCCCCGCCGCAGCCTGGGCCCGGCCGTCGAGACCGGCGGTGAGGCCCGTGGCCGGGCCTGGGCCGCCGAGGTCACCGGCAAGTTCCTGGACGGCCGGTCCAAGGACATGCGACTGATCGTCCGGAAGGAACGGGCCCGCCCGCTCTGATGCCCTTCAGACAGGTGGCGGTGCGGTGCCCTCTCCGCTCGCTCCCTTGATGAGGCGCCCTCGGCGCTGCGGCGCTTCGCTGATGCCGGCTCTGGAGCCGACGGGCTCGTCCCGTGGAGGTCGCTCAGGCGTGAGGACATGTGCTGTTTGTGGGAACCGGGCGAGCGGTGTACTTGGCGGGCGGGTACCCGATCCGGACCTTGCGCCAGGCAGCCTGATCCCCGGGCCTCCCCCTCGGAAGCCACGGTCTGGCTGTTCATGCTGGGTCTGCTCGGTACCGGTGTCGTTCTGGTCGCGGGTGTCGGACTGCGGCCGGCTGCGGCCGGGGGCCCGGACACCGCCGGTCACGGCTCGATGTCGAGGATGTCCGGCACCGGGCGTCGCGGAGTGCTCGGACCCTCGGGGCCGTATCCGAGGCGCAGCACGATCTGCGTGTGCCCGGTCCCGGACACGGGGTCGCGCAGCGGCCAGCGCAGGTCGCTCCATTCCAGGGCCTGGGTGGCGAAGGAACTGGACAGGCCTTCGAGGGTGGCCAGGAGCAGCACGCGTTCCATGGCCTGGCCGGCGCGCAGCCAGTCCTCCGGGCGGTCGTGCGCGGTGCTGAGGACCGCCAGTTGTGGTGCCCGTTCGAACTCGGCGGCGGCGCGGCCGGCCACCGGCCTGTTCCCGGCGAAGTCCCGCATGGGAGCCCTGCCGCCCAGTTTGCGGGGCCCGAAAGCGTAGCCGGGCACTCCGTCGGATGCGGTGCTCACGGACGAGGCGTCGTCGATGCGGGTCCATTCCGCCAGGTCCTGGCTGCTGCCGGGATCCGTGAGGTTGCGTGCTTCGGCTTCCGCCAGCAGTTCGAGCACTTCCTGCAGATGCCAGGAGGACGGGAAGGTGAGCGCCGCCCCCTCGCGGTCGGCGGCGTCGGAGAGGGCTGAGCGGATCCGCTGGGGGATCTGCGTGTCGTCGAAGGGATAGCGGCTGCTGTGCCGTCGGTGGATCGCCGGATACAACGCCGCGAGCCCGCTGCCGGTGGTGCCGAGGGCGGTCGGCTGCACGGTGGCGAGCAGGCCGGGGGCGGCCGGGTCGGGCCGGAGCCGGGTTTCCGGGTGCCGGCCCTCGTGCACCAGCGCGACGCGCAGATTCAGCAGGGCGGCGCCGCAGCCGAGGTGAAGGGCGCGCTGCTGCGGGTCGGCGTGCGGCAGGACGCGGCCGGGATCCGCGCGCATCTCGAAGGTGCGGCTGCCGCGGAGGTAGCGGAACCGCCACGGTTGGGTGTTGTGCATGGACGGGGCGGCGGCCGCGTCGCGCACGAGGGCCGTCACACGTTCGTCGGACAGCGCCGGCTGGTTCACAGAAGGGCCTCCCGCTCATTGTCCGGCAGGGGTGATGCGGCGGCCCGTGAGCTGCGTGAGCCGGATCGACACCCACATCTCGCGTTCACCTCCGGCCCACGGTGAGGTGTGGGCGTGTTCGGTCAGGCGTCGTACGTCGTCGGGTTCGGTGACCGCCTGCGCGGGGCCGACGGCGAGAACGCTCCAGCCCTGGCTCATGGCCTCGTCCAGGTGGTCGACCTCGAAGGCGACCTCCGACCCCACGGCCGCCGCGGGCACGGAACCGGGAGCGGTCCTGAAGGCGATCGCGTCGTCGACGACCTCGTAGTTGACCGGTACCACTGCGGGGCCCTCGGGTGTCGCGACCGCGACACGTCCGACACCGTGTGTGGAGAGCAGGGTCCGGCACTCCTCCGGCCCGAGGTCCCGGAGCCGGGGGTGCAGCAGCGCCATGCCCTGGCCGGGCGGCAGGTCGGCGCCACCACCGCGCAGTGCCCGGACGTCGGTGTTCAGTGCCGCGGCCAGCCGGACGAGGGTGGCCAGGCTGGGATCGCCGGGGTGTTCTTCGAGGTAGGCGAGATAGTCCGGCGCCATCCGGGCGCGGCGGGCCGTCTCCTCCCGGGTCAGGCCCTGCCGTTCGCGTTCGGTGGCGACCCGCCGGCCGATGTCGCCGGGGTCGGGCGGATCGCCGCGCGAGGGCGCGCCGGCATCGGTTTCGGGTTCATGTCCGAGGTGCTTGACGTGGGCGTCGGGGCCGGGGAAGACGAGCGTCACGTCGAGCGTGTCCGACCAGCGCACGTCGTAGGGGGGTGTGCCGTCCTCGTGGTGCAGCCCGACGATCTCGCCGTCGCGCCTGGTGCCGCCGGTCGCCGGACTCTCGATGACGAGTTGATCGCCCAGGTGAGCTCGCATGATCGTTTCCCTTTCCTCACATACCGGTGTGCGACTCTCCCGACATGACCGTCGAAAGACCGTCGGGTGACGGAAGAGGCGGACACCGGCCTGCGGCCGCCGCACGGCGCATCGGCCGGTCCCGTCTCCCTCAGCCGGTGATTTCGATGCGGTGCGGCCTGGCCTTCTCGACTTTGGGGACGCGCACGGTGAGGACTCCGTCGGCCGACTCCGCGGTGATGCCCCCGGTGTCGACGTCCGGAGGCGGACTCGTGCGGTGGTCGAACTGCCCGACGTGCCGGGCCTGCCTGCGGAGCACTCCCGTGCGCTCCTTCTCCTTGATCTCGCCGTGGATGTCGAGCTCGCCGTCGCCGGTCTCCACCGTGATCCGGTCCCTGTCGGCGCCGGGAACCTCGAGCTCCATCAGGTAGGCGTCCTCGGTGTCCTCGACATCGGCCGACGGCGCCCACGCCCCCGCCTCGGTCCGGGGGAAACCGCTGCCGGGGAAGGGGGAAGCGGAGTGCATGAGCCGGTCCGTCCGGGTGCGCAGCTCCTCGAGCTCCCGGAACGGGGCCCATCCGGAGACCGGACCCCTGCCACGGCGTACGGGAAGTGTCATCGGTCCGTCCTCCTCGGTCTCTGATCCACGGAGCATCCGGCCGTGGAGATGTCTCCGCTGCTCACCGGACCGGGTACCCGGGCGGGCCCCGGATCCGAAAGGTTTCCTCGCCGGGGCGCGGAACGCGGTCACATCGGCCACCCGACGGCCGGACGGGGGTCCGGCCGTGCCGTGCCCGTGCCCCGGACGTCGCGTTCGGCGATGTCCAGCAGTTGCCGGCCCAGATCCTGCACGGCCCTGCCCGCGGCCAGTTCGTCGCCGATCTCCGGTACATCCGCGTCGGCCGGGTTCCGGCGTGCGGTGCCGTGGCCGGTGAGCACCGTGGTCCCGGTGTCGATCACCGCTCGGGCCTTCGTGGTCCCCTCCTCCTCGAAGAGGTAGACGCGGGCCTTCCATTCCAGGGTGTGCGACATCGCTGTCCTCCTCAGCTCGGGACGGACCCGCGGGACCCCGCACCGGGGCGTCCGGACACCGCCTGCCGCCCGGCCGGTGCCCCCACCCGGTCCGTGATACGGCGCCGGACCCGTTCGGTGAGCGCACCGAGCCGCTCGGAGGCCGTCGCACGAGGTGGGACGGGGCCACGGATCCGCCGGGCGGCCGACGGCAGTGCGGCCAGGTCGGCGGAGAACCTCTCCCGGCACTCCCGAAGCGTCGGCCTGCAGCCGGTGCGCTGCCCGTTCCGCATGACCGTTTCCAGCAGCGGTTCGCCGTCCTGCGGTGGCCGCTCGTCGGCGAGACCGATCGTGCCGGCACCACCGGGCCGACGGAACACCTGTTTCCGCCCGGGCGCCGTGACCTTCGCCGACGAGAGTTTCATGACCGGTCGCCCTTCGTACTCCACCATTTTGTACGCGGAGTCCAGATACGGCGCGTCGGCCGAGACCCCGACGCGTGTGCCGACCGCGTAGACGTCGACCGGTGCTCCGGAGCGGACCAGGTCGTCCACGGCGTACTCGTCGAGCCCGCCGCTGACGGTGATCCGCACATCGGTCGGACCCGCTTCGTCGAGCAGGGACCGGGTCCGCACCGCCAGGGCTCCCAGATCGCCGCTGTCCAGGCGTACGGCGCAACCCGGTCCGCGGTCCAGGTCCCGCAGCACGCGTGCCGCGACGCGGACGCCCTCCTCGGTGTCGTAGGTGTCCACCAGGAAGGTCACGGGGCCGGGGTGGGTCCGGGCGAACGCGCGGAACGCCTCCTCCTCGTCCTCGAACGCCTCCACGTACGAATGGGCCATGGTGCCGACGGCGGGCAGGTCCATGGACGTGGCCGCGGCCACGTTGCTGGTCCCCGCGAAACCGGTCATCGCGCCGAGCCGGGCGGCCTGGAACCCGGCCTGCGGGCCGTGGGTCCGTCGCAGGGAGAAGTCCACGACCGGGTGTCCGGCCGCCGCGAGCACACAGCGCGCGGCCTTCGAGGCGATCATCGTCTGATGACTCACCTGGTTGAGCACGTACGTCTCGGCCAACTGGGCCTGCGGAAGCGGAGCGGTCACCTCCAGCAGAGGCTCTCCCGCGAGGACGATCCGTCCCTCCGGCACCGCCCGCACGCTGCCGGTGAACCGCAGTCCGAGCAGAGACTCCAGATCCCGTGCCGGCCGGTGGAGAGCGGCGGCGAAGGCGTCGACGTCCTCCGGGCCGACGTGCAGGCCGGACAGGTGATCCAGGGCCGACTCCAGCCCCGCCGCGACCAGGAAGCCCCGCTCCGCCGGCAGATCGCGGACGAAGAGGCCGAACGTCGCCGGACCGGTCATCCCCTCCCGCAGATAGGACATGGCCATCGTCACTTCGTACAGATCGGTGGTCGTCGCCTCGGACATCGCCGCCGCCTCCCTTCCGTTCCGTTCGCCGGGCGTCACCGGCGGAACCGGCCGGCCCACCCGGGCTCCACCAGATCCCACTCGGCGTCCCACCGCGCGTACCTCCTGCGGTCCAGTACCAGGCGAGCCCCTGCCCGCGTCAGGAAGACTCCGGCCGTCACACCGATGACCGTGATGCCTCCGGCGAACCAGCCGTTCGTCAGGGCCTGGCGTTTCGTCAGCGGCGGACCGGTGACGGTTCCGTCCCGGTCCACCCAGACGCGCACCGTGGCGCCCTCGGTCATGCCCGGCTTCAGGAGGGCGGTGGCCGTCCGCACCGCGCCGCTGCTGTCCGCCCAGCGGACCTGCGCCCGTTCCCTCACCGCCTGGCCGACGTTCTCGGCGATCGACATCACCCGGGCACCGACCTGCTGCCGCTCCGCCGACTGGGTCCGCACCGTCTGTATCGACGACTCGTACGTCGTCCTGCCGACGACGAGTCCTGCCACCGGCAGTCCGGCGAGCAGGACGACCAGCAGCACGCGACGCAGCCAGGACTCGACCCGGTCCGACGTACGGATCAGGGGATTGTGCTCCTTGGACGTCCGATCCCCGCGTGGTGGCAGCGGACCGGACGCGTACGGTGAACTCCGGGTACTCATCGTCGGGCCTCCAGCACTTGGCGCTGGTCGCTTCCCTTACCACCGTCGAACGGCGGTGGGCTCCGGTCACTGGGCCGAAGGTCCCTGGTGGGCGGCCCTTCGGGCTTCGGTGCCGGCCTTCGGCGCGGCCTCCGACCGGCGTCGGGTCCGCGTGCACTGCGGAAGGGTTTGCGGTAACTCTCGAATGAGTGGTGGCGGGCACCGCGTGGCGTACCGCGCTTCCGGAGAGGTCTGCCCGGTCACCACCTTTCCAGCTTCTTACGAGAGGGAGGCAGGTGCCATGGAGCCAGTGATCACCGTCGGCCTCGACGGCTCACCCGAGAGTCTCTCCGCCGCCCGATGGGCCGCGGACGAGGCCGAGCGCCGCAACTTCACGCTGCGCCTGCTGCACGCGTGGCCCATGCTCGCGCCGGAACCGGCCAAGGACCCCTCCGAGATCGACCAGAACTACTGGGCGAAGCGGCTGGTGCACAACGCGCAGTCGGAACTGCAGAGGCTCCATCCAGGTCTCGCCGTCGTCGGCAATCTGGTGGCGGACGAGGCCCGGGACGCATTGCTGCACGCGGCGTCGGAGTCCTCCATGACCGTGCTCGGCTCGCGCGGGCTGGAACTCGCCGAGAGCTACTTCCTCGGCGACATCAGCATGTCGGTCGCGGCACATGCCGAGCGGCCGGTCGTCCTGGTCCGTGCCGGGACCCGTACGGAAGCCCCGCCGACCGCACCCGGGGGGCAGGGCGACGTCATGATCGCGCTGAAGCTGCACGGCCCCTGCGACGACCTGCTCGCGTTCGCCTTCGCCACGGCAGCGGCAAGGAACGTGCCACTGCGGGCCGTCCACGGACAGAGCCTGCCCATCCACGCCCACGTTCCCTGGGGGGTGGACCACGAGGTCGCCGACGACATCACGCAGGACGCGCGGAAGCGACTGGACCGGGTCCTTCACCCCTGGCGCGAGAAGTACCCGCAGGTGGAGGTGGCCGACGGCATCGGCCTGGAAAGCCCCGCCCGGGCGGTCCTGCGGTCCGCCCGGAGCACCGGGCTGCTGGTCGTGGGCCGGCGCAGGCACCGCCGCGTTCTGGCACCCAAGCTGGGACACGTCGTCCATGCCGCCATCCACCACGCGCGCTGCCCCGTCGTGGTCGTCCCCCATGACTGAGCCGGACGACCGGAGGCAAGCGACGACAGCCGCGCACCGGACCGACGCGTCCGTGCTCCGTCCGGGCTCCGGCCCCGACGGTGTCACGTTCCCGCGCGCGGAGCTGCACGAGACGCACACCGCGATCGTGCTCCTCTTCGGCGACCACGCCTACAAGATCAAGAAGCCGGTCGATCTGAAGTTCCTGGACTACACCACGGTGGCGGCCCGCAGGGCCGCCTGCGAACAGGAGGTCGGCCTCAACCGCCGCTTCGCCGCGGACGTCTACCTGGGCCTGGGAGAGATCCGTCTGCCGCACACGGACGAGGCCGAACCGCTCGTCGTGATGCGCCGCATGCCGGCGGACCGCCGTCTGTCCAGGCTGGTACGCGAGGGAGCCGCCGTCGACGACGTCCTGCGGTCCGTGGCCCGTCAGCTCGCCGCACGCCACGCGGACGCGCCCCGCAGCCCGGACGTGGACGCGCAGGGAAGCCGCGACGCGCTGTCATCGAGGTGGGAGGCGAGCTTCGCGCAGGTCCGTGCCCTGGCCGACGAGATCCCCCTGCCCGACGGCGTCGACGAGGCCGAGCGGCTGGTGCGCCGGTACCTCGCCGGCCGTGAGCAGCTGTTCGACACCCGGATCCGGGAGGGACGGGTCGTCGACGGCCACGGCGACCTGCTGGCCGAGGACGTGTTCTGCCTCGACGACGGCCCCCGCATCCTGGACTGTCTGGAGTTCGACGACCGCCTTCGCCACGTCGACGGCCTCGACGACGCCGCCTTCCTCGCCATGGACCTGGAGCAGCTCGGCGCCCCGGAATCGGCCGCGTACTTCCTCGCCCGGTACAGCGAGTACTCCGGCGACCCCGCGCCCCCCTCACTGTGGCACCACTACGTGGCCTACCGGGCGTTCGTCCGCGCCAAGGTCTCCCTGATCCGGTCACGCCAGGGTGCGCCCGGTGCCGGGGCGGTGGCCCGACGGCTCGTCACGGCGACGCTGCGGCACCTGCGCGCCTCCGCCGTCGGTCTGACCCTGGTGGGCGGGCTGCCGGGCAGCGGGAAGTCCACGCTCGCCGGGGCCCTGGCCGACCGCCTCGGGGTGACCCTGCTCAGCAGCGACCGACTGCGCAAGGAACTGGCCGGCATCCCGGCGGAGCAGTCCGCGGCGGCCGGTTACGGCGAGGGTCTGTACAGCCCGGAGTGGACCGCCAGGACGTACGCCGAACTGCTCGACCGCGCGGCCGCCCTCCTGTCCTCGGGGGAATCCGTCGTCCTGGACGCCACCTGGTCCGACTCTGGGCGGCGCGAAGCGGCCCTGCGTACGGCCGAACGCACCGGTGCGGACCTGGTGGCCCTGCACTGCCGGGTTCCCGGCGAGGTGGCGGAGGCCCGTCTCGACTCCCGTACCGCGGGAGCGTCGGTGTCCGATGCGGACATCGCCGTGGCCGCTGCCATGGCGGCCGAGGAGCAGCCGTGGCCCGAGGCCGTCGCGGTCGACACCGGTGGCCCTCTGGAGGCAGCGGTCGTCCAGGCGTTGGCAGCCGTGCGCCCGTGGGGCACGGGCCGGGCGCCGGTCTTCCGCCGCCCCTACATGCAGCCGGACTGACGGCCAGGGAGCGGGGCGGGCACCGCCGTGTTGCCCGGGAGTCCCCGGGGGTGACGGTGGAGAGGAGACGGCGAGCGAGGGAGCGGCCATGCGCGGACTCGTCCATCACGGACCCGGGCGGACATCGGGGGACACGGTTCCCGATCCCGTGATCGAGGAGGACACCGACGCGATCGTACGCGTCGACGCGACCACCGTCTGCGGGAGCGATCTGCACATCCGGCGGGGTGACCTTCCCGAGGTGAAACCGGGGACGGTCCTCGGCCACGAGGCCGTCGGAGAGGTGGTGGAAGCCGGCCGGGGGGTGCGTACCCGACGTGCCGGACACCAGGTGATCGTGTCGTCGGTGTCGGCCTGCGGGCACTGTCCGTCCTGCCACGACGCCCTGTACGGACAGTGCCGGGGCGGCGGCGGACGGATCCTGGGCCAGGAGATCGACGGGACGCAGGCCGAGTTCGTCCGTGTTCCCTTCGCCGACTCCTCCACACACCGCCGGCCCCTGTACCTCCCGCTCGACGAGGCGGTCCTGCTCGCCGAACTCCTCCCGACCGCCTACGAGGCCGGGGTGCGCAACGGACATGTGGGCCCGGGTGACACCGTCGTCGTGGTGGGCGCGGGTCCTGTGGGCCTGGCCGCGGTGGTCCTGGCCCGCCCGTACTCGCCCCGGCGGATCGTCGCGATGGACCTGTCGCCGTCCCGACTGGCGTCCGCCACCCGTATGGGCGCCCATGCCGCCGAACTCCCCGGGCGGATGGTCGCCGAGCTGTCCGAAGGGCCCGGCGCCGACGTCGTCATCGAGGCCGCGGGCGATCCGGACAGTTTCGTCCTGGCGACCCGCGTGGTGCGCGCGGGAGGGCACATCGCCAACATCGGCATGCACGGCAGACCCGCCACCCTCCATCTCGGGGCCCTGTGGCGCAAGAACGTCACGATCAGCACCGGCCAGGTCGACACCTCCTCCACGCCCTGGCTGCTCGACCTGCTGGCCTACGGACGCCTCACGGTCTTCCCGCTCGTCACCCACCGGTTCCCCCTCGAGCGCTTGGAGGACGCCTACGAGGTCTTCTCGCACGGACCGGACACCGGCGCCCTCAAAGTCGTGCTCCACCGCGAGCTGCCGGAACCGTCCCCGTAGCAGGTCACCCGGTCCGCGCCGGGGCGACGAGGAAGTCGGGCACCGCCGGGCCCCAGTACCACGCACGTCAGGCGCCGCGCCGCGTGCTCGACCGGATCGACGAACGGTACCCGCGGCTGTACATCGCCGCCGGACAGGTGGAGGCGGCGCCCGGCCCTGTCGGCGCGGATCGACGGCATCGGTGTCCTCGCGCGCGTCGCGCCCGAGGACAAGTCCGTGATCATGCGGGTCCTGCCGGGCCGGGGTCACGTCGTCGCGATGACCCGGGACGGCGTCGACGACGCGGCCGCGCTGCGGGCCGCCCGCACCGGCGTGGCGATGGGCGCCACCCCTGGTGCTCGCCGAGCTGCTCCGGCGGGTCGCTACCGGCGGGCGCGCCGGTGGGCGATGAGCAGACCGAGGGCCATGCCCACGAGAAGCGTGACCGTGAGGACGCCCCACAGCGGGAGCGTGACGGTCGGGACCCACAGTCTGATGGTGACCGACTCCGTGTTGGCGGCGATGAACCAGACGGCCAGGCCGGCGAGCAGCACGAAGCCGATGGTGCGCAGTCTGACGGCCCGTCCCTTGACCGTCACGGTCGCCGGACCGTTCGCGCGCGCGGTGTTCCGGGCCATACAGCCCATTGTCGGGCCGCCCGTCCGCATCGGCGACTCAAGAATCCGCGTCCGGGAACACCCCATCAAGGACTTCCGGGGCCCGGTCCGGCGAGCGCCGACCGCGGAGGGCCGCACGCCGGTGGCGGGAAGTCACTCCCGGACGTCCCGGACAACCGCGACGGGGCACTGCGCATGGCGCAGGACGGCCTGACTCACCGACCCCAGGAGCAGACCCGTGAACCCGCCCCTGCCCCGCGCACCGACCACGAGAAGCCCCGCGTCCGCGCCGGCCCCGAGGAGAGTGTGGCGTACCCGGCCGACGGCGGGGCGGTGATGCACCGTGACATCCGGGTAGTTCTGTTCGTCCTCGGCCGGCGCCGCCTCGAGCACGTGTTCCGCATGGTCACGCAGGTGGTCTCTGCCGTACGTCACGAAAGGCGGGTCCGCCGGTCCGTCGTAGGCGTCCGCGCTTCCGGGCCGGCACACGTGTGCCGCGGTGAGGGCTGCGCCGCGAAGACGCGCCTCGGCGAAGGCGAAGCGGACGGCCGGTGCCGACGAGGGCGCGTCGTCGACCGCCGGCAGCACCGGACCGTCCGGGGCCCGCCGTCCTCGCACGACCAGCACCGGGCAGCGGCCGTGGGCCGCGAGATGCCCGGCGGTCGAGCCGAGCAGCAGGCCGGCGACGGCGCCCCGGCCGTGGCTGCCGACCACCGCCGGCGCGGCCGTGCGCGAGGCGATCGCGAGGACCGTCGACGGCTCGCCCAGGACGACGTCCCGGGCGATCTCGACTCCCGGGACCGAGTCGAGGGCCCGACGCTCGGCCTCCGCCAGGGTGCCGTCGACCAGTTCACGCACCCCTGCCTCGGCCGGACTCCACGGCGGGCCGGGGTGCGGAACATGCGGGGACGGCCGTCCGAAGGCGTGCACCAGCCGCAGCCCCACGCCCCGGAGCACGGCCTCACGGGCAGCGGTCTCCACCGCGTCCAGGCTCGACGGCGACCCGTCCACCCCCACCACCACCGACTGATCCATGGCGACAACGCTCCCTGCCGGGCCCCGCTACCGTTCCCGCTCGCGCGGCACCATGAAGACCGGGCAGCGCGCATGGTGAAGGGAACCCTGGCTCACGGACCCGAGCAGCATGCCGCGGAAGCCGCCGCGCCCGCGCGTACCCACCACCAGGCCGAGCGCGTGAGCGGAAGCCGTCGTCAGCTCCTGCACCGGATGCCCCTTCACGACCTCGTGGTGCAGCTCCACCTCGGGATGCGCGGCGCCGCGCCCGGCCACCGTCTCCGACAGCAGCCGGCGGCACTCCTGCACCGCCGCGCCCTCGTCCAGCACCCCGAGCAACGGAGGGCGCCAGACGTACAGCGCGCGCAGGGAGGCACTCCGCAGGGAGGCCTCTTCGAACGCGAGGTCGACGGCGGCGGCCGAGTGCGGGCTGCCGTCGACGCCGACGACGAAGTACGGCGGCTGCTGGGCGGTGTGCTCCGCCTCCCGCACCACGACCACCGGACACGCCGCGTGGGCGGTCAACGGCAGAGCGACGGCGGACGAGCCGAACAGTTCCCGTGCGGTACCGAGACGCCAGGAGCCGACCACGACCTGTGCGGCGTCACGCGAGTGTTCGGCCAGGACCCACGCCGGGTGCCCCTCGGCCAGCACGGCCGAGGTGTCCACGCCGGGAGCGCGCGACTCGACGAACGCGACCGCGCGCCCGAGCACGTCGTCGCCCGCCGTGTGCGGGTCGTCCCGCCACTTCTCCCACGAAGGAGGGCTGCCCTCCAGCCGGAAGCCGGGAACCGGCCCGCCCTGCGTGTACACGAGTGTCAGGGGAAGGCGGCGCCGGTCCGCCTCGTCGGCGGCCCAGGAGAGAGCCACCGGTCTGCCCGGGTCGGGATCGACACCGACCACGATCGGCTTGCGTCCGTCGACGGGCATGGTGAACACCTCCAGCGGATCGGTTCCGCTCACCCGTGGCCGCGAGTGTTTCAGCCAGAGTGGGCCGTGAACGGAATTTCAAACGAGGGCGAACGGTCCCCACTCGAGTACGGAGGAAAGAGACCTTTGGGGCGAGGGTGAGATGTGGGCGTCACTGACGGCCGAGGAAGCGCGGCGCCTGGCCGGGCCGCCGCTGTACCAGGCGACTGCCGTGGATCCGGGACCCGCGGGCCGACCGGGAGCGGCCGAGGTGACTCCGATCGCGGGGACGCCTTCGGGATACGGGTCCGCGGTCACGTCCTGACGGCCGACCAGCCGCTGTCCGACGGGGAAAAGGACACCGCCCCCACGCCGGTGGAGCTCTTCGTGGCAGCGGTCGCCTCCTGCGCGGCGCTTCCTCGACCGCCACGGTGCGGCACGCGACGGGCTGTCGGTCCGGGCGGAGTACCGCACGGCGGACGACCGGCCCGCCCGGGTCGCGGGTCTCTCCCCGACGGTGCGGGCACCCTCCCTGCCGCACCGGCGGCCGGCCGCGCCGCGCGCGGTGGTCTCCCCCCGCACGGTCACCGACACGCCGGCGCGGGCACCGGAGGTCGAGCTGGAAGTCCGGTGCTCTCCCGACCGGGCGGTGGCCGGGGGTTCAGGGAGAGCCCGGGCCTGACGTGGGCCTCCGTGCTGCGGGACGTGGTACTGACCGTCACGGTCCCGGTGCACGAGGAGAAGGCGGACGGACGCCAGGACGATCCCGATGGCGGCACGCCCGGCGGGTCGGTGTGTGCGCACACCCGCCGTCAGCGGGGTACGGACCCACGTCAGGGACCGGGGCGGAGTTCTCCGGCTATACCGGCCGCCCAGTCGTCGACGGCCTCCCAGTCCCGGAAGTCACCGAAGCGCCCGCCCACCAGGCGGAAGAACACGCGTCCGGAGCGGGGGAGCTGGCCGCGCCCGACGACCCCGGAGAACAGGCGGTGACCGCGGTACCGCAGATCCGGCGGCAGGCCGTCCTCGACGGCCGGCAGTTCCTTGGGGGCCAGACGGCGCCACGGCCCGCGCAGTGCGGCGGGCATCCCCACGCTGAAGATCCACACGGGCCGGGGGCCGAGCACGTCCAGGTTGTCCCGTACGAACTCCCTGGCCGGAGGGAGCCAGCTCTGCCCGTGCACGGCGCTGCCGAGGACGAACGCGCGGTACGCGCCGGCGTCCTCGACCTCCTCCATGGACCTGGCCTCGGCCGTCAGCCCCGCACGGCTCAGCACGGCGGCCATCCGCTCGGCGATCGTCCGGGTGGAGCCGTGGGCGGTCGCGTAACCGACGAGGACGTCCACGAGGAGCACCTCCTCACGGGGGCGCCCGCCGGCCGGCCGCGCCGGCGGGCGGACGAGCGCGCTGTCATGACGGCACCGGTGGTTCCTGTGGTTCCCGGCCGCCCTGGTCGAGCCGGAAGGGCGGGTACACGTCGGTGAGCAGAGCCGCGTAGGCGGCCACTCGCAGCACCCAGCGGTTGAGCCCCGTCACCAGGTCGAAGACGCCGCGCGGATAACGTCCGGTCGCGGCCAGCGCCACGCCCGCGAACAGCGCGAGCAGCCCGATGAGGCCGCCCGAGAACCAGGCCGGGCGCGCGCCGCCGAGGAAGAAGCCCAGGACCAGATAGTGCGGGACGGCGAGGAGCCACCACTTCACCAGGACGAGGCCGTGGGAGAGCTCCTTCGGGTACGCCAGTTCGAAGTGCGCCGGATAGCCGGGACATCGGCGAGGGTGAACGGCGGATAGCGATCGGTGCCCAGGGCGCCGTAGGCGTAGTACGCCACGCGCCAGTTCCACCGCAGCACACCGGTGCTGAAGTCGAACAGGGGCCGTGGATAGCGTCCGGTGAAGAGGATGGCGAAGAAGGCCACCACGCTCACCCCCGCGAACGCCACCCAGAGGAACACGAGGACTACGTAGTGGGGAAGGGCGAGCAGCCATTTGACCAGCCACAGCCAGCGGGACAGCGGTGCGTCCAGGACCGCCGTCAGCCGCGCGGGATGACCTGGCGGCGCCGTCCCGCTCGGCGGCACGGCCGGGGGCTCGATATGCGTGCTCATGGTGACCGGTCCCTTCGGATTCCGGTGACGATCACGAGCGGTGACGCGGGCGCTCGTCCTGTTTCTGCCGGCGAACCGGGCGGGGCACGGGCGTCGAGCGACCGGTCACCGGGGAAGGACTCCACCGATGCCCTGATCCCAGTATCGGCGCGGCCGCCCACGGCGGCACGGGCCGAGCGGTGCACCGGGCCGGGCCGGTCGTCCCGCGGGGACGCCGGCCACCGCACGCTCGTCCCGCCCCGCCTCCCACGGCATGGCGGCGGCCGCCGCCCCGTACGAAGCTGGAAGTGACGGCATGCGGGAAGGGGATCCGGAACCCGGCACGGGAGGAGGCGCGGGCGGTGACCATTCCCCTGGTGGCCGGGACCGACAGGGCCGAGGCGAGCCTGGAGGCGGTGGACTGGGCGGCGCGAGAGGCGACCCGGCACACGGTGCCGCTCCATCTGCTGTATGCGGCGGGACGGGGCCAGGAGGCGGCCGATGCCGGAGTGGACGTGGGAGTACGAAGGGTACGACCCCGCCGCCGAGCGGCTGCGGGAATCGCTCTGCACGCTCGGCAACGGCTGCTTCGCCACCCGCGGCGCGTTCCCCGAGTGCGGGGCCGGCCTGGTGCACTGCCCGGGAACCTACAGGGCCGGGTGCTACGACCGCCTCGAGTCGGCCGTGGCCGGGCGCCGGGTCGTCAACGAGGACATGGTCAACCTTCCGAACTGGCTGCCGCTGCGATTCCGCACACGGTCGCAGGGCGGGGCCTGGGGCCCGTGGCTCACCCCGGACTCCACCGCCCTGCTCGACCACCGGCAGGTCCTGGACCTGCGCCGGGCCCTGCTCACCCGCACGTCGCGTTACCGGGACGGGACCGCGGGAGTGCTCCGGGTCGAACAGATCCGCCTGGTGCACATGGAGGACCCGCATCTGGCGGCGCTGCGGACGGTGCTCACCGCCGAGAACTGGTCGGGGGACGTCGAGGTCGAGTCCGCCCTGGACGGCGAGGTGATGAACACCAACGTCCACCGCTACCGGGCCCTCGACCGCCGCCACCTGGCACGCGTACGCACCGGTGCGCGGGAGCCCGGGACGGCATGGCTGTGCTGCCGGACCAGCACGTCCGGTATCGGGATCGCCATGGCCGCCCGGACCGTCGTCGTGGGGCCGCCGCCCTCCTTCTCACAACTGCGCCCGGACCGACGTCGTGCGGTCCACCGCATGGTGATCCCGATCGCTCCGGGCCGGCCCGTCGAGGTGGAGAAGACCGTGGCGCTGCACACCTCCCGCGACGCCGCGATCGGTGATCCTCTCGGCGCGGCGGCCGACCGGGTGACCGCGGCCCCGGACTTCGCCGCCCTGCTGGATTCGCACACCGCCGCCTGGCGGCGGATGTGGCGGCGCGCGGACATCCGCATCCCGGGCCAGGCGGGCCGCATCCTGCGGCTGCACCTCTTCCACGTGCTGCAGACACTGTCCCCGCACACGGCGGACCTCGACGTGGGTGTGCCGGCCCGGGGGCTCCACGGCGAGGCGTACCGGGGGCATGTGTTCTGGGACGAGCTTTTCGTCCTTCCCTATCTGAACCTGCATTTCCCCGAGGTGTCGCGGTCCTTGCTGGCCTACCGTCACCGGCGCCTGGACCGGGCCTGCCGGTCCGCCGCCGCCATCGGGCGGGCCGGGGCGATGTACCCGTGGCAGAGCGGCAGTGACGGCCGTGAGGAGACCCAGGAGCTGCATCTCAACCCCCGCTCGGGCCGCTGGCTGCCGGACAACTCCCGGCTCCAGCACCATGTCGGCTCGGCGGTCGCCTACAACGTGTGGCAGTACTGCGAGGCCACCGGCGACACCGAGTTCCTGTACACCAAGGGTGCGGAGATGCTGGTGCAGATCGCCCGGTTCTGGACGGACAGCTCGGTCTTCGATCCCGCGACGGGCCGCTACCGCATCCGGGGGGTCGTCGGCCCCGACGAGTACCACGACGGCTACCCCGGCGCCGACCGGCCGGGACTGGACGACAACACGTACACCAACGTCACCGCCGCATGGGTCGTCGCCCGCGCCCTGGACCTGCTGCGCCGCCTTCCCGCCTGGCGCCGACAGGAACTGTTCGAGCGCGTCCGTCTGGACGGAGACGAACTCCCGGAGTGGGAGGAGGTCTCCCGGCGGCTGTACGTGCCGTTCCACCAGGGCGTCATCAGCCAGTTCGAGGGGTACGACGACCTGACCGAGCTGGACTGGGACGCCTACCGGGCGCGCTACGACAGCATCCGGCGGCTGGACCGGATCCTGGAGGCCGAGGGCGACACGGTCAACCGCTACAAGGCGTCCAAGCAGGCGGACGTCCTCATGCTCGGCTACCTCTTCCCGCCGACGGAGCTGCGGAGCCTGTTCCGCCGCCTCGGACACCACCTGGACGAGGAGATCTGGAGCAGGACCGTCGACTACTACCTGCACCGCACCAGCCACGGCTCCACCCTCAGTGAACTGGTGCACGGCTGGGTTCTCGCCCGGGTGAGGCGGGCCGAGGCATGGCAGTACTTCCATGAGGCCCTGGAGGCGGACATCGCCGATGTCCAAGGCGGCACGACGGGGGAGGGCATCCATTTGGGGGCCATGGCCGGCACGCTCGATCTGGTCCAGCGGGGCCTGACGGGGCTGGCACCCCGCGGGGACGCCCTGTCGCTGGATCCGGTGCCGCTGCCGGCCCTGTCGGAGTACGGGTTCGCCCTGAGCTACCGCGGTCACCGGGGGATCGGCCTGAGGCTCCGCAGCGGGCGGCTGGAACTCGCGGTACCGGATTCGGAGGAGTCGCCGCTCCGCGTGGTCCTGGCCGACCGGGCCGTCACCGTCGCTCCCGGAGAGACCTGCACGCTCCAGCTGCCGACGGACTGACCGCACGTCATGATGAGAACGTCGCCGTGGGTCCTCGGCCGGCTCGGCCGGTGCCCGGGCGGCGCGCGACGACAGTCGGACGGACACCGTGTCGTGCGGGCCGTGAGAGGAGGTGGACCGTCATGGCGAAGAACGTGCTGGTCGCCTACGGGACGACGAACGGATCGACGGCGGAGATCGCCGAGGCCGTCGCCGGAGTCCTGCGCGAGGAAGGGATGACGGCCGAGGCGCGGACCGCCGGGTCCGTCGCGAGTGCCGCGTCGTACGACGCGGTCGTGGTCAGCGGCGGACTGTACGCCGGCCGCTGGCACCGGGATGCCCGCCGTTTCGTCCGCCGCCACGACAAGGAGCTGGCCGGACGTCCGCTGTGGCTCTTCAGCAGCGGACCGCTCGACGCCTCCGCGGCGGAGCGGGACATCCCGCCCGTGCCCTGGGTGCGGAAGGCCGTGGTCCGGCTCGACGCCCGGGACCACGTCACCTTCGGCGGCTGTCTGCGGGAGGGCGCGAAGGGCTGGGTCGCCCGGATGATCCTGCGCAACGGAAAGGGCGGGGACTTCCGCGACTTCGGCCGGATCGAGGCGTGGGCCGCGGGGATCGGCCGCGAGCTGAGGAGCGGCTGACGGCGCGATCAGGGAGCGAGGGAGAAGTAGTTCTCCTCCTCCTGCGTGAAGTGCAGCCGCAGCACGGTGTGCAGGCCGTAGAGACAGGCACGCAGATCCTCGAGCTGCCCGGGTTCCAGTGCGCCCTGCGCGTCGGCGAGCGCCAGGTGGGCGGCCACCCGCCCGGCGAGCCGTTCGATCTCGGCGTGGGCGCGGCTCATGGTCGCCGTCGCCTCGGGTCCGCCGAGTGCCGGTTCGAGAGCCGGATAGAGCTGGTGTTCCTCAGCGTGCTCGTGCGGCAGCAGCCGCCCGGTGAGCAGCCGGTTCACCTCGCGCACCGACTCCAGGGCCTGCCCGTCCCCGCCGGGGCCCGAGAGCCGGGCCGCGGCGTCACGTACGGCCTGCAGTACGTCCTGCAGGTCCTCGTGCTCGGCCGCGAAGCGGTGGATCAGGGCCTCGGCGGCGGGTTCGAGGGCGGGCCGGGCACCTCGGTCCACGCGCAGGGCGCGCAGTGCGTTGAGGATGACCGCCACGTCGATGCCCTCCTGCAGCAGCGCGCCGACGGCCGGGGGCAGCAGTCCCACGGCGGCCGCGCCCATGGCCGCCAGCGACAGGAGCATGCCCCCGAGGGCGCTCTGGACGGCGATACGACGCGTGCGTACGGCGATCGACGTGGCGTCGGCCAGCCGGTCCACCCGGTCCGTGGTGAGGATGACGTCGGCGGCCTCGGAGGACGCGGTGGAACCCCGTGCCCCCATCGCCACGCCGACATCCGCGGCGGCGAGCGCGGGTGCGTCGTTCACACCGTCGCCGACCATGACGGTGACGGCGCGCCCGCGTTCCGTGCGGACCGCGGCCACCTTGTCGGCCGGGGTCAGTTCGGCCCGTACGCCGTCGAGTCCCAGGACGGCGGCGATCTCGCGGGCGGGTTCGGGCCGGTCGCCGGTGAGCATCACGATCCGGCCGATGCCGGCCGTACGCAGCCGTCTCAGGGCGCGTGGCGCGTCGTGGCGCAGCGGATCACGCAGCATGACGGCTCCCGTGGGAACACCGTCGACGGTGAGCCAGGCGACGGCGGCGCCGTCCAGCAGCGCCCGGTTCTCCGCGGCCCGCGCCCAGTCCGGGACCACCGCCGCGGGCTCCGGACGGCCCACGGCCGTCCTTCGGCCCTCGACCACGCCGTACGCGCCCCGGCCGGCCTCCTCCGACACATCCGTCGCCATCGACGGCTCCAGCCCGCGCTCACGGGCCGCGTCGACGATGGCGCGGGCCAGGACGTGCGGCGAGTACTGATCCACAGTGGCCGCCAGCCGCAGCACCTCGGCGGGCTTCCCACCGGGGGCCGCGGTCACGTCGACCACGCGCGGGCGGCCGCCGGTGAGGGTGCCGGTCTTGTCGAGCAGCAGCGTGCGGGCCAGCCCCAGGCGCTCCAGCGCGCCGCCGTCCCGGACCACCACACCCAGCCGGGACGCCCGGGACAGACCGGAGACGACCGCCACCGGGGCGGCGAGCAGCAGCGGGCAGGGGGTGGCGACCACCAGCACCGCCACGGCCCGCACCGCGGAGCCGCTCAGCAGCCAGGCCAGCCCCGCGACCGCCACCGAGAGGGGCAGGAACCAGGCCGCGTAGCGGTCGGCCAGGCGGACGACGGGGGCCGCTTCCGCGCCCGCCTGCCGGGCGAGGCGCACGATCCCGGCGTAGGCGCTGTCCTGCTCGGTCGCCGTGGCCCGCAGGTCGAAGGCCCCGCCCGCGTTCACGACTCCGCTGCGCACCGGCTGCCC
Organism: Streptomyces sp. NPDC059787; assembly: GCF_042732315.1. NCBI lineage: Bacteria > Bacillati > Actinomycetota > Actinomycetes > Kitasatosporales > Streptomycetaceae > Streptomyces > Streptomyces sp. NPDC059787. The sequence goes on along the minus strand of NZ_JBHWHX010000003.1, from coordinate 133,935 downwards.
GGGCTCCCGTTCCACCGGCGCCGACTCGCCCGTGAGCACCGACTCGTCCAGGACGGCCGCCGGGCCCGCCACCTGCCCGTCGACGGGGACGACCTCGCCCGCGCCGACGACGAGAAGGTCCCCCACGGCGACCTCGGAGACGGGAACCGGGCGGACCTCGGTGCCGGTGCGCCGACGGGCGGTGCGGGGCGTGTGCGCGAGCAGCGCACGCAGGTCGTGGGAGGCGCGCCGCTGCGCGGCGGTCTCCAGCACGCGCCCGGTGGCCAGCATCAGACCGATCAGGGCCCCGGCGAGATACTCGCCGACGGCCAGGGTGCCGCCGAGGGCCAGGACCGCGATGAGGTCCACGCCGGCGTGGCCACGCCGCAGCGCGGCCACCACCCAGCCGATCGCGGGCACGACGGCGGAGGCCGTGCCCAGCGCCCAGCACAGGCCGGCGGCATCGCTGTGGCCCAGCAGCCGGAGGACGCCCCCTGCCGTGAGCGACGAGGCCGTGACAGCCAGGAGGACGGGTTCGAGCCAGGACGGCCCAGCCGGTGTTGTGGCAGGGCCCGGCACCGGCTTCTGTGAGCCGGCCCGGCGGGTGTCGTCGGCGGGATTGGCGTGGATCATGGCATTCCTCACCGGTCAGCGGTTGGCGACGGTCAGCCGGGGACGGCCACCCGCCCGGCCGGACCGGTCGCTCGGGCATCCCCTCACCCCGCATCCGGGGTCCGGCGGTCCATCGGGCGGATCCAGGGACGCATGGCCCCGCGCCTCCTCGTCCGGCCCCGCCCTTGCCGAGGCGGGTGGACGGACGACGGGGAGGCGGCCGCCACCTGGCCGGGGCGGCCGCCTTCAGTGAGGGGCGTCCGCTCCCCGCACCACGGCGACCGGACAGTGCGCGTGATGCAGCAGCGCCTGGCTGACCGATCCCAGCAGCAGCCCGGTGAAACCGCCGCGTCCGCGGGCCCCGGCCACCATCAGCCGGGCGGTCCGGCTCGCCTCGATCAGGGTCTCGCGGGTGGGGCCGTGCACCGCCTTGTGTTCCACGGCCACATCCGGATGCCGCTCCCGGTGCCCGGCCAGTGCCTCCGACAGCAGACGTTCCTCCTCCTGGCCGAGCGCCTCGGCCGGATTCGCGTACGGTTCGGACGGATCCTGCGGGGCGGGCAGCGGTGCGTTCCACGTGGTCCAGGCGTGCAACGCGACCAGGGTGGTCCCGTGCAGCTCGGCCTCCCGGAAGGCGAATTCCACCGCCTTGTCCCCGGCGGGGGAGCCGTCGACGCCCACCACGACCGGACCGTCGAGGCGGGCTTCCTCGCGCACGACGAGTACGGGGCAGCGCGCGTGCGCCGCGAGATGCACCGCCGTCGAACCCACCACGAGCCCGACGAACCCGCCCATCCCGCGGGATCCGACGACCACCAGATCGGCGGCACGCGACTGCGCCTCCAGCACCGTCAACGGCTCTCCCGTCACCACCGTGTGCGACACCTCCACCTCCGGCGCCGCGGCCCCGGCACGCTCCACCGCCTCCGCCACCAGACGACCGACCATGTTCTGCGTCCCGCCCTCCGGCGGCCCCAGGGGCGACGGGCCCAGGGGAGCATGCATGGCGGGCCAGAGGTAGGCGTGCACCACCCTCAACGCGGCCTCCCGCAGCCGGGCCTCCCGTGCGGCCGCCTCCACCGCGGCGAGACCCGACGCCGACCCGTCCACGCCGACGATCACCGAACCACCCACTGTGCCTCCCGCGTCCGGAGCGTTCTCGCTCCCTCCAGACTCCCCCCGGTGACGTCCCGGTGCCAGGGGACTCACGGCCCGCCCACAGGTCCATGCGGGTACACGGATGGACCGGAGTGCGCGGTCCGGTGCCCGCGGCCGTCTCGCGGTTCGGTGACGTGGTGGATCGGCCGACGGCCGGCCATACCGGCGGGATCGGGCCGAGGCCGTGGCACTACGGGGTCATGTCTCCGCGCCGACCCGGGCGCGCAGGTTGTGGAACTGGCGGGTCTGCATGATGAAGTGCGCGGGTTCGCCGAACACCAGGTCGAAGGGTCGGGTGAGCCACCGGGGGTGGCCCCGACCGCGCGTGCGGACCACCAGACGTGTCTCGCCGAAGGGGGCCGGTCGCAGGTGGAAGCCCCAGATCCCGTCCAGCCGCGCCTGTGGCAGGGGCTTGGTCCGCGGGTCGAAGGACCGCCCTCCGGCGAGGTTCAGGTCCGAGCGAAGCACCAGAGTCCGGTGCGGCTCCAGCAGTGCCACGGTGAACCAGGACTTTCCGTCCCGCGTTGCCTTGAGGCGTTGGCCTTCCTCCAGCTTCTGCCACTCGGGCGCGATGCGGTCCGCGCTGGGGTGTCCCCAGTTGTCCAGCCGGTCCCAGCTGTACCAGCCTCCGCGGTCGTACCCCATCTGCGCCAGCCAGGGCCAGACCTGCTCGGGCGGTGCCGGGAGGTCGGTGGCCATCGTCGAGGTGCCGTCGGGGTCGGGCACCAGTTCGTCTCCGGGGTACGCGCGAGCGGTTTCGTCCTGCGTCGCACCCCAGGTGAGCAGCCTCGGCCGGCACTGCAGCGTGTAGAACGCCAGCGTTGCGGAAGCTGTCACGAAGGGGAGCGGACCGGCTCCCGTTCGTCGGCATGATTGCTTCTCGGACATCCTGTACTCCCTGGTCACATACCTTCGCCCGGGTTGATCGGGCCCGAGGACGAGGAGGAAGCGCACCCCCTCGCCTCATTCCGGCATAGCCGGTGCGCGGCAACCGCGCGAGGGCTGGTCGGCCCTCCGGCAGGTCCCGCCGGGCCCGGCGTGCCGCCTCGGGGCCGTCGGCGACGAGGACGACCGCTCCGGCCAGGGCCAGGCCGCCCACCCGGGACGGCTCACCGATGGCGGCGACGCGGCCCACGGTCATGCCCTGCCGACGAGGACGACCGCGCCGACCGGCCCGTAAACGGCGATGCTCGCGAAGGCCGGCCCGACGACGGCGACCGCGGCGCCCACCACCCCCCGTACACGGCCTGCCCCAGCCACAGACACCCGGCGAGGGCGGCGAGACCGAGGCGGACCGCTGCTCCGGCGACGCCGGACGTCGCGTACAGGGCAGCTGCCGGCCCGCCACGGCTACCGGATCGGCCCCGGCACGCCGTGTCCGACGCCGCACCGGCCGGAGGCGGACGGACCGCTGGTCTCCGAGCCGCGGGTGGTCGACGGCCGTACCCGGCGCGTCCGCGAGGCGACCGAGGCCGGGAAGCAGGCTCCGGCGGAGGACCGGCGGGCGCTGAGGGAGCCGGGCGGTGAGGTCCTGGGGGACGAGGCGTCGTGGCGTACCGGCCCGGTCCACGGTGCGGGGGTCAGGAGGCGCGCGGGGTCACCAGGCCGGATTCGTAGGCGAGGACCACGAGCTGGGCGCGGTCGCGGGCGCGGAGCTTGGTCATGGCCCGGTTGATGTGGGTCTTGGCGGTCGACGGGCTGATGACCAGGCGGTCGGCGATCTCGTCGTTGGACAGGCCCTGTGCGGCCAGGGCGACCGCCTCGCGTTCGCGGCCGGTCAGCTCCTCCAGCCCGCTGCTGAGGCGGGCGGGTGTCGGCCGGGTGACGTACCGGTCGATGAGCTTGCGGGTGATGGCGGGCGCGAGCAGGGCGTCGCCGCGGGCGGCTACGCGTACGGCGTGCAGGAAGTCCTCCGGCAGGATGTCCTTGACGAGGAAGCCGGCGGCGCCGGCGCGCAGCGCGTCGAAGACGTACTCGTCCATGCCGTAGTTGGTCAGCACGACGACGTGCACGCCGGTCAGGGCCGGATCCGCGGCGATGCGCCGGGTCGCTTCGATGCCGTCCATGACGGGCATCTGGATGTCGACGAGAGCGACGTCGGGCAGCCGCTCCCTGGCGAGCACCAAGGCCTCCTGGCCGTCGGCGGCCTCGGCCACCACCTCGATGTCGCCTTCGAGGTCGAGCAGCGCGCGGAAACCGCTGCGGATGAGCGGCTGGTCGTCGACCAGCAGGACCCGGATCACGAGGCTCCGTTCGTGGGGAGTTCGGCCTGGACGGCGAAGCCACCTGTGCCGCGTGGCCCGGTGTGCAGTCGGCCGCCCAGGGCCGTGACGCGTTCGCGCATGCCGAGCAGCCCGAGGCCGGGCGTCGGCGCGGGGTTCGAGGTGGCCTTTCCGTTGTCGTCGACGCGGATGGCGAGAGCGTCCGGCCGGTAGTCGATCAGTACTGAGGCGGTGGTGGCGGCGGCGTGCCGGGCGACGTTGGTGAGCGACTCCTGAACGATCCGGTAAGCGGTACGGCTCACCGCGGCCGGCACGGCGTGCGGATCCCCTTCGATCGTCAGCATCGTCTCCAGGCCGGTCCCTTGGAACCGTTTCACCAGGTCGGGGATGTGCCCGAGTCCGTGCGGCGGGGTGGTGTCGTCGTCGCGCAGCGCCTCGAGGGTGGCGCGCAGCTCCCGGCTCGCCTCCCGGCCGGCTTCCTGGATCGCCAGCAGCGCCTCCGGCACCTGTTCGCCGCGGCGCCGGGCCACGTGGACGGCGACCTCGGACTGCACCTTGATGACCGAGATCTGGTGGGTGAGCGAGTCGTGCAGCTCCCGCGCGATGCGCAGCCGCTCCTCGTCGGCCCGGCGTCGCGCGGTCTCCTCGCGGGTGCGCTCGGCTTCGTCCGCCCGCCGTTCGGCCTGCCGCACCGCCTCCCCGGCGGCGAAGGCGGCGATCAGCCAGGCGAGTTCAAGGGTGTTCCGGGCCTGCGCCACGACCTCGCGTGCGGGCCCGTCGTGGGCTATCGGGGCGGTGAGGTGGAGCACGGCCAGCAGGCCCACGGAGACAGCCGGCGTGACGGTGCGGTGCCCGGCGCGTACCGCGCCGTAGACCGCGACCAGGTAGGAGACGGCGAGCGCCTCGAACCCGGCCGCCTGGTGGCCCACCGCGCACAGTCCGGTGACGACCAGGACCACGAGCGGGGCCCGGCGGCGCGCGGCCAGCGCCAGTCCGCCGGCCGCCAGCAGCGCGGAGCCGAGCAGTTCACGGTTCCCGACCGGGTGTGGTCCGGACAGCCCGGTGCCCAGCAACAGTGCCGCCACGCCCACGGCGATCACCCAGTCGGTGACTCCGGCCGGGACAGCGAGCCGCCCTTTGTCCATGGGTGCACCGTAGCCGGACGCGGTGGTGGGCGAGTCCGACTCATGGAGGAGCGGTCGGCTACCGCGCGCGTGGTACCGGCGCGTCGCCCGGCGCGTCCGCGGTATCCGGATGCCGCAGCGGCGGTAGCGGGAAGTGTCTGCGCCTGCTGGACGACCGGCGGGAGGGCCGGCGCGCATCCTCTCCACGTACATCGGACTTCGGAAGCAGTGACGCAGAAGGAGGAGAGCGGCATGAGTGCTTCAGCAGCGCTGGCGGCGGCCGCCGAGGGCGGGATCATCGGCGACGGGCGGACCGGTGCCAACCTGGCTCTCGGGGTGGGGGCGCTCGGCCTGGCCATCGGCCTGCTGGCCCTGGCCCGCGCCGGCGGCCGGATCAGCGCCAGCAACGCGCGCATCGGCGGGATGGCGGCCATCGCGGCGGGAACGGTCGGCACGGTCCTCGCGGTGCTGCACGCGGCCACCTCCAGTGGTGGTCCTGGCACCGGCAACGGGCTCGTCGGCGCCATTGTGGCCATCCCGTTGGGGCTGGGCGCCGTGCTCCTCGGCCGCCGGGTGCTGACCCGGTGCCGCGGCGCCGACCGCCCCGCCGGTCGGATGCCCGTCTGACCCCCTGGTCACGACGTGCGTGCGGCCACGGCCCAGGTCGTGGGCGGGAGGTCAGGGACCGGGGCGTTCGAGGTGTTCGTCCGTCGTCGACGGCTGTGGGGCCGGAGCGGCGGCGGTCAGTGTCGTGCGGCGGGTGCCGACGGCGGGGGCGAGGAAGACCGCCACGGCGACGAAGGCCAGGACGACGGTCATCGCGGTGCGCAGGCCGTAGTGGTCGCCGAGGAAGCCCAGGCCGGGAGGTCCCACGAGGAAGGCGATGTAACCGATCATCGCCACGAGGCTGACGCGGGCGGCCGGGTCGGGCCCGGAGTCCCCGGCCGCGGAGAGGGCGAGGGGGAATCCGAGGGATGCCCCCAGTCCCCACAGGAGCACGGCCGTTCCGGCGAGGAAGGCGTTGTCGGCGAAGACGACGACGGCCAGGCCGAGTGCGGCGGAGATCGCGCTGGCGCGGACGACGGGGGCGCGGCCGAAGCGGTCGATGAAGAATCCGCCGCCGAAGCGGCCGATCGCCATGGCGGCGGCGAAGCCCGCGTAGACGGCTGATCCCAGGGCGGGATCCATGTCGTGTCCGTCGACCATGAGCAGGGGAAGCCAGTCGTTGGCCGCTCCTTCGGCCAGGGCCATGGTCAGTACGATCCCGCCGATCAGCAGCAGGCGCCGGTCCTTCCACACCGCGGGCCGGCGAGGCTTTTCCCCGTCACCGGCCTGCTTGTTGTCGAGGATCCGGCCGACGCCGTGGGGGACGGCCCGCAGGGCGTGGGCGAAGGTGGCGGCGGTGACGGCGGCGACGGCCGCCAGGTGCCAGTGCACGGGGAAGCCGACGGCGGTGCACAGGATGCCGAGGGAGGCTCCCACGACGGTTCCGAGGCTGAAGAAGCCGTGCAGTGTGGGCAGGACCGTGCGGCCGGTGATCCGCTCGACCTCGGCGCCGTCGATGTTGATCGCCACCTCACTGCCGCCCATGCCGGCACCGGAGAGGAAGAGCCCCGCCGTGACGGCCGGTGCGGACGACCACAGCGCTCCGCAGCCGATCACCGCCATGCTGAGGATGACGAGCGCGGTTCCCGCACCCATGACCGGCCGGGTCCCGAACCTCGACACCAGCGCTCCGGAGCCGAGGATGCCGAGCATCGAACCGACGGAGAGACCGAACAGGACGATCCCCATCTGCGCGGTCGAGGCGCCCAGTTGGTCCCTGATGTCGGGTGTGCGTGTCACCCAGGAGGAGATCGACAGGCCGGGCATGAGGAAGAAGAGGAACAATGCCGTGCGGCGGCGGCGTGTGGCCAGGTCTATCACTGCGGGCTCGATCCAGACGTGAGGCAGCCGGGGACGTGACCGCCCACGGAGTGAGTATGTACAAACGTACATGTCCGTGGGGGAGTGAAGGAAGGGGACACCCATGTCGGGCAGTTCGCGCGGGCCCAACGACCCGGGACGCCGGGACCGCATCGTCGAGGCGGCCCTCGGCGTGATCGCCGAGCACGGGGTCACGGGCGCCACGCACCGGCGCATCGCCGAGGCCGCGGGCGTCTCCCTGGGATCGATGACGTACTACTTCGAGGGCAGGCAGCAGCTGCTCGTCGAGGCTTTCACCCGGCTCGCGGAATCGATGTCCGCCCGCTACCGCGAGCCGCTGGAGGCGGCCGGGACCGTGGAGGAGGCGCGCGCCGCCGTGGTGGAGATCATCTGCGGCACGCTCTGGGGCAGCCCCCGGGAGCTGGTGCTCAGCTACGAGCTGTACGCCTTCGCCTCCCGCAACCCCGCGCTGCTCGACGTCATACGGTCCTGGATGAGGGCCAGCCGCACGTCGTTGAGCCGGCACTTCGACGCCAGGACGGCCCGGGCCCTGGACGCGTTGGTGGAAGGGCTCAGCATCCACAACTCCATGGACGCCGAACCCATGAGCCGTCAGGACGTCGCCGCGATCGTGCGGGCGGTCAGCACCTGATGACGCCCCGGTCCGCGGCCGAGGTCATGGTGCGGAGCGCCGGCTGACGGCACGGCCGGAGCGGCGTGCGGGAGCCCGGTGCGCGGACGCACCGGGGTGACCGGCACCCGGTCGGCGAAGACCGGGTCGTACTTCGGTCCGGCACCGGCCTCCCGCACGCCGCGCGGCACCTCGCCGCTCACGCGGTGCCGACTCGCACCGAGCCGGCCACGGGGCTGCCGATTCCTCGGCCGAATCGCCGGGCCGCGCGCGGGAGACGCCGCAGAAGGCAGGAGGGGCCGAGGCCGCGGAAGAAGGCCCCGCGGACCGGGCCGAGGCCGTCCCGCTCGACGCGGTCATCGTCCCGCGGAGGAACCCGGGTTGCCCGGTGCCGTGGCCGAGGCCCGTTGCCCGGTGGTCAGTTCGGCCCAGACGACACGTCCGGCCCGGCCCGGGGTGCGGGTGACCGCCCAGTCGCTGCTCAGCACGTCGACCAGGAGCAGCCCGCGTCCGTTCTGGTCGCCGACGCCGAGAAGCTGCTCCGCGTCTACGGCGTGACCGACCAGCAGGAGATCGACACCTTCCTGAAGTCGGCCCGCGAGGCCAACAAACGGGGCTGGTGGCACACCTACCGCGATGTCATGCCGGACTGGTTCGCCGCCTATCTCAGCCTGGAACAGGCCGCCCTGCAGATCCGCGCCTACGAGAGCCAGTTCGTCCACGGACTGCTGCAGACGGAGGCGTACGCCCGCGCCCTGCTGAGTGCCGGCAACCCGCACGTCCCGGCCGAGGCCGCCGAGCGCCGGATCGCCCTGCGGATGCGCCGGCAGGAACTGCTCAGGCGCGAGACGCCGCCGCGGGTGTGGGTGGTGATGGACGAGACGGTGCTCCGCTGGCCGGTCGGGGGTCCGGACGTGATGCGGGCCCAGATCGGCCACCTCATCGAACTGCACCGCCTGCCGCAGGTGACGCAGCAGATCGTGCCGTTCGCCGGCGGCCCCCATCCGGCCATGCGCGCCGGGTCCTTCCAGCTCTTCCGGTTCCGGGCCCGTGAACTGCCCGACGTCGTCTACCTCAACGGCCTGGTCGGCGCCGTCTACCTCGACAAGGGCGACGACGTCGTGGTGTACCGCGAGGCCCTCGACCGGACCGGTGCCCAGGCGACGCCCACGACCAGGACCGAGGCCGTGCTCGACCGGATCCGCAGGGACCTCTGACCGGCACCGCCCGCCTCGCCCCGCCCCAGAACCGCGACCTGCGAAGGAGACACCAAGGTGACCGAGAACGGATGGCCGGCCGACCGCATCGACACCGGGAACGCGCACTCCGCGCGGATCTACGACTACATCCTCGACGGCAAGGACCACTACCCGGCGGACCAGGAGGCCGGCGACGCCATGGTCCGGGAGTGGCCCGCCCTGCCCGTCCACATGCGCGCCAACCGGGACTGGATGAACCGGGCGGTCCGGTGGCTCGTCGAGGAAGCGGGCATGCGCCAGTTCCTCGACGTCGGCACCGGCATACCCACCTCCCCGAACCTGCACGAGATCGCCCAGTCGGTGGCTCCCGACTCACGCGTGGTCTACGTCGACAACGACCCCATCGTCCTCACCCTCTCCCAGGGGCTCCTGGCCAGCACGCCCGAGGGGAGGACGTCGTACATCGAGGCGGACTTCCGCGACCCGGCGAGCATCCTGGCCGCCCCCGAACTGCGGGAGACCCTCGACCTGGACCGGCCGGTGGCCCTGACGGTCATCGCCATCGTCCACTTCGTCCTCGACGAGGACGACGCCGTCGGCATCGTCCGCCGCCTGCTGGAGCCGCTGCCCCCGGGCAGCCACCTGGCCATGACGATCGGCACCGCGGAGTTCGCCCCCGAGGAGGTGGGGCGGGTGGCCCGCGAGTACGCGGCCCGCGACATGCCGATGCGGCTGCGCACCGTCGACGAGGCCCACGAGTTCTTCGAGGGCCTGGACCTGGTCGAGCCGGGCATCGTCCAGGTCCACAAGTGGCACCCGGACGGCACCGGTGAACAGGGCGTCCGCGACGAGGACATCGCGATGTACGGGGCGATCGCCCGCAAGCCGTAGCACCGCGTCCGTGCCGGGGCCGTACAGCCCCCGGCACGGACGCGGACCGTCGGACCTGCCGCGCCCCACCACCCGGCCCGGACGCCGGCGCGTCGACGTCACGTTTCCGTGCCGTTCACGCGGCCGCAAGGTGCCGTCGGCGCCGGGGAGCGGCAGGGTGTGTGGGTCTCGTGAGGGTCATCAAGTGACCTCCGGGACGGATGGGTTACCGTAGCCGGGCTGATAAGATCATCAAACTTTCAGCAGGCTGGCGGCGCGTCATGAACGCGTACGGGGGACAGTCTCTAAGGCCCCATCGCTGAGGAGTTGAGGCTTGGTCCGCCGTAGGTCCGCGCCGTTCGACGGCCCGGACCCGTCCCACGCATGCGCGGACCCGACCGGACTCCCGGCGCGATGCGACTTGAAGAGAGTCTCATGACGTCATTGATCGGGGATCCGCTGCTGTGGATCCTGCTTGTGGTGCTCGCCGCTGCGGTCTTCGCAGTACAGCGGGCCCGGAGAACCAATCTGGCGCTCCGAAGAACGAAGAACGACCTGGAGACCCGACTGGGCCAGGCCCAGGGCCGGATCGACCAGATCCAGGGGCACATCGCCTCCCTGGACACCCAGCACCGCGGTGACCTCGCGGACGTCCGGGCGGACGCGGAGTCGTCGACCAAGGCGGTACTGAAGTCGGCGATGGGCACGCTCCAGTCGCTCGCCGAGGAGCAGCAACTGCTGCTGGACGGACTGCTGCAGAAGTACGGCAACGACACCGAGGTGCTGGCGGACCTGATGTCGGTGGACCACACCGGCAGCCAGTTCAGCCGCCGGGCCAAGGGCATCTCGGTGCTGTGCGGCGGCTGGCTGGGCCGGCGCGAGGGCGTGGCGACCGTCTACGACGTGGCCCGCAGCGCGCAGGGCCGCATCAAGGACTTCAACCGGGTGAGCATCCACGCGCAGGCGAGCGTCGGCGTCACCAGCAAGGCCGTCGAACCGGTGGCGGTGGTACTGGCCGAGCTGCTGGACAACGCGACCACGTACAGCGCTCCGGGCACACCGGTCGAGGTCAACATCCAGGCCGTGCCGACGGGTGTGTGCTTCATCGTCGACGACGCCGGTCTGGGCATGGACCAGGAGACCAAGGACCGGGCGGCGACGCTGCTGTCCGCCGACGGTCCCGTCGACATCACAGGTCTCGGCGACCCGCCCCGGTTCGGGTTCGCGGTGTGCGGCATGCTCGCCGCACGGTACGGCTTCGCCGTCTCCGTCGGTTCGGTGTCCCCCTACGGCGGAGTGCGCGCAGTGATCCGAGTGCCGGAAAGCCTTCTGGCGGCCGAGGCCGCCAGCCCCGCCGAACCCGTCCGGGAACCCGCGGACCAGGACAAGGAGAGCGCCCCGCAGCGGCTGGCGCCCGTCCCGGTCGGCCCCTCGCACGTGGTGGGCACGACGACCGGCGGGCTGCCCAAGCGCCGTCGGCGCCAGGGGCCCATCTCGGTGGTGCCGGCCCCGGAGCCCGCCATCGACGAGCAGACGTCCGAGTCGGCCGGCGAGGTGACCGCGTCGCGCCTGGGGGCGTTCGCGCGCGGCACCCAGCTCGGACGGAACACGAACACCACGGAAGGACCTGACCACCAGTGAACACCGACCTGTCGTGGGTGCTGAACGACGTGCTCGAGGTGCGTGGAGCCCGCCACGCGGTCCTCGTCTCGGGCGACGGCCTGCTGCTGCAGCGTTCGGACGACATCTCACGCGACGACGCGGAGACCAACGCCGCCGCGATGAGCTCCATGCAGTCCCTGAGCCGGGCGGTCGCCGGTTTCGTCGGGGCGGGGCACGGCATCTGGAAGCAGACGCTGCTGGAGTACGACGGCGGCTGGATCTTCCTGATCGCGGCCGGGCAGGGCGCCTACCTCGCCGTCTCGGCGGCGCTGGACGTCGACATGGAGGCCGTGTCGTTCCGCATGCAGAAGACGGTGGCGGCGCTGAGCAAGGCGATGAGCGTGGCCCCGCGCTCCGACAACGGCGCCGGCGTATGACGACGCCCGGCGAGGAAGCATCCGTCACCAGTGACTTCGTCCGCTCGTACGTCATCACGGGCGGCCGGAGCCTGCCGTCCTCGGACGAACTGGCGCTGCACACCTTGGTCACCCTGGCTCCCGAGCGGACGCTTCCGCTGGGGGCCGGCCCCGAGGTCCGGGCGATCTGGGAGCTGTGCGCGGGTGGCTACCTGTCGGTCGCCGAGGTGGCGGGCCACCTCGGCCTGCCCGTCGGGGTGGCCCGGCTGCTGCTCACCGATTTAGCGGAGCAGGGGCACCTGCTGCGCCGGGCCGAGCCGCCCCGGGCCCAGAACGTTGACAGAGCGACCCTCGAGAAGGTTCTGAATGGTCTCCAATCCCTCATCGGCTGAGACGGCACAGAAGTCCATCTACGTCTCCAGCGCGGTGACCAACGCCGCCAAGATCCTCGTCGTCGGGCACTTCGCCGTGGGCAAGACGACCTTCATCGGCTCGCTGTCGGAGATCACTCCGCTGCGCACCGAGGAGAAGATGACCCAGGCGTCCGTCCACGTCGACGACCTGCGGGGCGTGGCGGACAAGACCACCACCACGGTCGCCCTGGACTTCGGCCGTCTCACCCTCAGCGACGACCTGGTGCTGTACCTGTTCGGCACCCCGGGCCAGCAGCGCTTCATGCAGCTGTGGGAGGACATGGCCCGCGGCGCGCTCGGGGCCCTGCTCCTGGTCGACCCGGGACGTCTGGAGGAGACCTTCCCGGTCATCGACCTCATCGAGCGGTACGGCCTGGAGTACGCCATCGCCGTCAACTGCTTCGACCCCGCCGCCACTTACAGCGAGGCCGAGGTGCGCGAGGCGCTCGACCTGCTCCCGGACACCCCGGTCGTCTACTGCGACGCCCGCGACCAGCAGTCGTCCGCCAAGGCGCTGATCGCTTTGGTGAGACACCTGCTCGAGCGCGCGGCCTGACCGCCCCGCGCCCGCCCGGACCGGGAACAGCGGTTCCCGGATCACTGAGGAAGACTTCGTGACTCCGCTCCCCCTCCCGAAGGAGGGGGGCTTCCAACTCGAAAGTTGCGGTCCAGCCCGAACCGATCCCTTGTGGGACAGTTCAGAAACGTACACCAGGGATGCGATTCCCCCACCGGCTGATGCCGGTGGTTCCCTCGAAAGAGTTCCGATGGATCATCACTCCCCGTCTGCGGCGACCGCCGGCAGATGCCCCATGCATGACGCCGCGTTCGCCACCGACCCCCAGCAGGTGTACGACCGGCTGCGCGCCCACGCCCCGGCCGGTCCCGTCGAACTCGCCCCCGGCGCCGACGCCACGCTGGTCGTCGGGCACGAAATGGCGCTGCGCGTGCTGCAGAACACCGAGCTGTTCGCCCGTGACTCCCGCCGCTGGAAAGCACTGGGCGAGGGCCGCATCGGCATGGACAATCCGGTGCTTCCGATGATGGCGTACCGGCCCAACTGCCTGTTCACCGACGGTGCCGTGCACCTGCGGCTGCGCAAGGCCGTGGTGGACAGCCTGGCCCGGCTCAACACCACGCGCATCCGGCGCGACGTCGAACCGATCGCCGACTACCTCATCGACCGGTTCAGTGAGCGAGGCCGGGCCGATCTGCTGGGCGACTACGCCAAGTTGCTGCCGCTGCTGCTGTTCAACAAGCTGTTCGGCACCCCGGCGGCCATCGGTGACACCATCACCACCGCCATGTCGGCGATATTCGACGGCAAGGACGCGCTGCGCGCCAACGAGGACCTCACCGCCTGCCTCATGGAGCTGATCGCGCTCAAGCGGCGCACGCCCGGTGACGACGTCACCTCCTGGCTGATCCAGCACCCCGCCGGGCTCACCGACGAGGAGCTCAAGGACCAGCTGGTGCTGCTGATGGGCGCCGGCGTCGAACCCGAACGCAACCTCATCGGCAACGCCCTGGTGCTGCTGCTGTCCGGAGCGGGCGGCGGGCAGAGCGGCATGCTGATCGAGGAGGCGCTCGACCACGTGCTGTGGAACCAGACGCCCATCGCCAACTACGCCACCCACTACCCGGTCCAGGACGTCGACCTCGGCGGCCACGTGGTGGAGGCGAACACCCCGGTCGTCATCTCCTTCGCGGGCGCCAACAGCGACCCCGCGCTCGCCGAGGCCCGCCGCGCCCACAGCAAGGGCGCCCATCTGGCGTGGGGAGCCGGTCCGCACGCCTGTCCCGCCAAGGACCCGGCGCAGGTCATCGCGACCACCGCGATCGAACGGCTGCTCAACGCGCTGCCCGACCTCGCCCTGGACGTACCGGAGAAGGACCTGCAGTGGCGGCCGGGGCCGTTCCACCGGGCCCTGGTCGCGCTGCCGGTGACGTTCAGTCCCACGCCGGCCACCCGGATGGCGGCCGCGCTCCGGGACCGGGCCGCGGCGCCGGGCGCGCAGCAGCCGCTCCCGTCGTCCGCGTCCGCTCCGGTACGGCAGGAACCGGCGCGCAGGAAGGGATTCTGGAGCAGCTTCCTGGACATCTTCCGTGTCTGATGCACGGCATGTGACCGGGGCAACACGCAGGGGCGCATGACACAGGAGAGGGGAAGGGTAGATTCCGGCGGTAGTGATCAACAGCGCCCAGCAGAAGGAGCTCTGCGTGACCGCCGTTGGCGACATACGCGGTACCACCATCGACCGCCGAGCCGTCATCTCCCTCGTCCGTCGCCTGCGTTCGGACGAGGGACAGGCCAACCCCCTGCCCGTCTGGGAAGAGTTGCGCGCCCTGGGGGACGTCGTACCCGCCCCCTGGGGCGGCTACTTCGTCACCGGTTTCGAGGCATGCAGCCAGGTCCTGCGCAGCAGGAACTGGCTCGTGCCGGACTTCGCCTGGCAGGAGCGGCAACCCGATCCGAGACGCTGGCAGGAGCTGGCCACCCAGGAGTTGACCGGCACCCTTTCCCGTCTCAACCCCCCGACGCACACCTGCCAGCGACGCGCTCTGGGCAACCCGTTCGACCGCGCCACCCTGGAGGGCATGCGCCCCCGGATCGCCGCTCTCGCCTCCGGCCTCCTGGACGACCTGGAGGACCGCCTGCGCACCGACGGGGAGGCCGACTTCGTCCACGCGGTCGGCGAACTCCTCCCGGTCCGCACGGTCTGCGAGTGGCTCGGCATCCCCGAAGAGCACACCGCGTACATCCTGGACTTCGCCCACCGGCAGGCCTACGCCCAGGAACTGTTCCCCACCAAGGAAGAACTCGCGCAGGCGGCCCGTGCCACGCTGGAGATGCGGGCCTTCTTCACCGAGCTGATCCGTGACCGCCGGGCCCGCCCCGGCAACGATGTCCTCACCGGCTGGATCCACCACTGGGACGCGCAGTACCCGGACGACCGGGCCGCCGCGGACCGGGTGATCTACCACCTCACGATGTTCGTCACCATCGCCTCCCTGGAGACCAGCGCGGTCCTGCTGACCAACGCGGTGCGGTTCGCCACCGAGGACCCCGCCCGGGCGCAGTGGCTCCGCCTGCACCCGGAGCACATCGAGGACCTGGTGGAGGAGACCCTGCGCTACGACCCTCCGGTGTGGCTCAACTCCCACATCGCCGCCGACGACACCGTCCTCGCCGGCACCCCCATGGCCAAGGACACCACCGTCCACATACTGTACGGTTCGGCGGCCCACGATCCCCGGCGCAACCCGGACCCGCACGTCTTCGACATCCGGCGGGGCGGAGGCCACATCACTTTCGGCAGCGGCGCCCACTACTGCCTCGGCGCGGCCCTCGCGCGTACCGAGGCCCGGGAACTGATCGCCCAGGTGCTGGAACGTTTCCCCACCCTGCGGCCCGCCGCACCCCCCGCCTACGACACCTCCCGGCTCGTCTTCCGCCGTATCACCTCTTTGAAAGTGACGACATGAACGCCGCGCCCCTCACCGATCTCCCCGTCGACCGGATACTCAAGACCCTGCGCACCTATCGGCAGGGTCCTCTCCTCACCGTCGAACTGAACGTCCCCGAAGAGGGCAACGCCGTCACCGACGCCATGCTGGAGGATCTCCTCACCGTCCTCGACGAGCAGGACCCGGCGGTACGGGTCCTGGTGCTGGCCGCCGCCGGAGACGAGTTCTGTCTCGGCGGTGACCGGCGCGAGTTCCCCCGGCACCTCGCCGACGACCCCGCCGGCGGCGGCATCCGCGTCAACGGGGCGAAGGCCCTGCGCGTGTGCGAGGCCCTCACCGCCAACCCCGCCGTCACCATCGCCCGCGTCCAGGGCAGGGCCGTCGGCGCCGGCGTCGGGCTCGCGCTCGCCTGCGATCTGCGCGTGGGTGCGGACACCGCGTCCTTCCGCCTGCCCGAACTCGCCCTCGGCGTGCCCCCCGCCTGGGGCGGGCTGCTCCCCCGCCTGATCAGCGAGGTGGGGGCCGCCCGCGTACGGGAACTGATCCTCACCGCACGTGTCTTCGACGCCCAGGAGGCCCTCGGCCTGTCGGTCCTCCACCGGGCCGTGCCGCGGGACGCGCTCGACGACGCCGTCATGGCCTGGGCCAGACCCGTCCTGCGGCGGTCGGCCTCCGCCCTGCGGGTCACCAAGGCCATGTTCAACTCGCTCACCGCCACCACCCGGCTCGCCGACACCTCGGTGTTCGATCCCGAACTCCTGGTGGCGGTCCTCACCCAGCAGCACCGGCCCGGCTGACCGCGGGCGCACCGTCCGGCGGGCGGACGCGGCGATCCGCGCCGGTCAGGTGGATGTCTGTCCGTCGAGCGTCTCGCGCAGGATGTCGGCGTGCCCCGCGTGCTGCGCGGTCTCGGAGATGAGGTGCGCCAGCACCCCGCGCACGCTGCGCACCGCTCCCGGCTCGTGCCAGGGGGCCTCGGGCAGCGGACGGGTCGCCGACAGGTCGGGCACGGAGGCGACGACCTCCTCGGTGCGGGCGGCGGCCTTCGCGTAGCGCGCGAGGATGCCGTCCAGGGTGTCGCCGGGCAGCATCCGGAAGCCGTTCCGGTGGTCGACGGCCCACCGCGGGATCTCGCGGGCGGTGCCGGCCGCGAGGTCGGCCCAGGTGACGCCGTCGGGCAGGTCGTGGCGCATCGCGGAGGGGCCCTCGGTCATGAAGGCCGTCCACGCCTCCTCGACGGACGCGACGTGCTTGATCAGCCCGCCCAGGCACAGGGCGCTGACCGTCGGGCGCGCGCCGGCCTGTTCGTCGCCCAGTCCGCGCGCCGTGGCGGTCAGGGACGCCCGCGCGGTCGCGAGCGCGGCGAGCAGCTCGGCCCGTTCGGCGTCGAGGGCGGGCGGCCGGGGCGTGGCGGTGGTGGTGGTCACGGTGATCGGGTCCTTCTGGTCGTCGTGGTCGGACACGGGAGAACCGTCGCAGGGGAAGAGGCCAGGTCGTGTCCTCTTCCCGGGGCAGGATCGGCACCATGCCGAAAACCTCAGCCCGACTGCTGTCCCTGCTCTCCCTGCTCCAGGCCCGCCGCGACTGGCCGGGGGCGCTGCTGGCCGAGCGGCTGGGAGTGAGCCCGCGGACCGTACGCCGTGACGTCGACCGGCTGCGCGAACTCGGTTACCCCGTCGCGGCCTTCAAGGGACCCGACGGGGGATACCGGCTGGACGCCGGCACCCGGCTGCCGCCGCTGCTGTTCGACGACGGGCAGGCCGTCGCCCTCGCCGTCGCGCTGCGGACCGCCGCCACCACGGGTGCCGCGATCCGGGAGGACGCGGCCCGCGCCCTGGCCACCGTCCGGCAGGTCATGCCCGCGCGGCTGCGCCACCGCGTCGACACCTTCCGGGTGACCGCCGTGGAGCAGCCCGCGGCCCGTCCGCACCCACCCGTCGACGGCGCGCTGCTCATGACACTGAGCGCCGCCGTCCACGCCGGCGAAGTGCTGCGCTTCGACTACGCTCCCGCCTCCCCGCCGCGCCGGGTGGAGCCGCACCGTCTCGTCAGCCGGGGCGGACGCTGGTACCTCGTCGCCTTCGACCTCGACCGCGCCGACTGGCGCGTCTTCCGTGCCGACCGGATCACCCCGCGCAGCCCGACGGGGCCCCGTTTCACACCGCGCGAGGTGCCCGGAGGCGACGTGGCCGCGTTCGTCACCGGCAGGTTCCGCGGAGCGGACGGCTCCGGCGAGTGGCCCTGCCGCGGCGAGGTGATCCTGGACCTGCCCGCCGCCACCGTCTCCCGTCACGCCCACGACGCCGTCGTCGAGGAGCTCGGCCCCGGCCGCTGCCGGCTCGTGCTGGGTTCCTGGTCGTGGACCGCCCTGGCCGCCGGCGTCGGACGGTTCGACGCCGCCGTCGAGGTCGTCGGCCCGCAGGAACTCAAGGACGCCTTCGCGCTCCTGGCACGCCGTTACGCCCGTGCGGCGGCCGGTGCGCCCGGCGCCTGACCCACGGTGCCGAAAAACCGTTGCGCCCGGGGCCCGGCCACCGGATTCTTGGGCCTCATGCCCTACGCACACCGTCCCGCGGCGCTCACCGACGCGCCCGCCGTCACCGAACTGCTCAACAAGGTCGACGAGATCGAGATCGGCCGGCCCGAGACCGACCTGCACACCGTCGAGGCCGACCTCGGGCATCCCGGTACCGATCTGGAGCGGGACTCCTGGCTCACCTGGGACGGGGACCGCCTGGTGGCGTACGGGCTGCTGTGGGACGAGTCCGACGGCGAGCGCATCGACATCGACCAGTACGTCCTGCCCGAACACCAGGGGGCCGCCGCCCGGATGCTGGAGGCGATGGAGGCCAGGGCGCTGGAGAAGGCCCGGGAGAACGGGGCGGAACGGGCGGTGGTGCATCTGCACCTCAATGTGGCGCCCACACTCGACACCGGACTGCTCCGGGCACGCGACTGGCGGATCGTACGCCGGTACCACGTACTGCGCCGCCCCCTGGACCCCGCGTGGGACGCGTTCCCCGAGGCCCCCGCCGGCGTCCGGGTGCGGGACTGCGCCGCCGAGGCGGACCGGTCGCGCGTCCACGAGCTGTACCAGGCTTCCTTCGCCCACCACTTCGACTTCCGGCCGCGCACCTACGACACATGGCTGCACGACATCGACGCCCAGGGACTGGACTGGTCCCTGGTGTGGATCGTCGGCACCGAGGACCTGGGGGACGTCGGCTTCCTGCTCGCGCGGGACGACCGCGAGGCCATGGGGTGGATCCGCAGCCTCGGTGTGCTGCCCGCGGCCCGCGGCCGCGGACTGGGCGGACTCCTGCTGCGGCAGGCGTTCGCGGCCTTCGCGGCGCGCGGCCGGGACACCGTCGGGCTCGGCGTGGACACCGAGAACGCCACGGGGGCACCCCGGCTGTACGACCGCCACGGCATGACGGTCCACTACGCCGTCGACACCTGGGAGGCGACGGTCGGCCGACGCCGGCGCACCGGCTAGAGCAGGCTGCTCCAGTACGTCCGGAAACGGGTCAGGACCAGCAGCACGACCACGCCGTACCAGCCGGCCAGCAGCAGCCAGTGGCTCTCCAGGACCAGGTCCAGGGCGGCGCGACCGCGCCGGGGCACGGGAATGACGCCGTGCGCGCAGTTGCGCAGGGTCACGTACCAGAACAGGGCGATGGTCACCACCCAGACGACGGCGCAGTACGGGCAGAGGCGGTCGAGTTCGTACAGCGACTGCCAGATCAGCCAGTGGACGAACCCCACCGCCGCCAGCGCCCCGCCGTTCAGCGCCAGCCACAGCGCCCGGTGCAGCCGCGCCCCCGTCAGCACCGTCACACCGAGGACGGCCACCGCGGCGAAGGCGCCCAGGCCGATCAGCATGTTGGGAAAGCCCAGCAGATTCCCCTGCGGGCTCGCCATGGCGCTGCCGCAGCCCACCACCGGGCTGACGTCGCACGACGGCACGTGGCCGGGGTCCTCGAGCAGCCGCCGGTCGTCGATCGCGAGGCGCAGGGAGGCGAGCCAGCCGACGACCCCGGTCAGTGTCATCAGCCACCCGACGCGCCTCCCCGGCGCGGTCGCCGTGCCGGCCGCCCCGCTCATACGGCCCGCCGCCCGCCCGGCGCGGTGGCGGCGGCCGTGCGCCGCCGGTAGACCACGTACGGGCGTACGAGGTAGCCGACCGGCGCGCTCCACACATGGACGAGCCGGGTGAACGGCCAGGCGGCGAAGAGCAGACAGGCGGTGAGCGCGTGGAGCTGGAACAGCAGCGGGGCCCCGGCGATCGCCCCGGGCTCGGGGGAGAGGGTGAACAGCCCCCGGAACCACACCGAGACGGTGGAGCGGTAGTCGTAACCGGCGCCGAAGACGTTGTGGGCGGCGGTGGCGGTGATGCCGAGCAGCACGGTCGCCGACAGCAGCGGGAAGAGGACCTTGTCGCTGCGGTCGGTGCGGAGCCGGATCCGGCGGCTCAGCAGCCGGCGGGCGCACAGCATGCCGAGCCCGGTGACCATGGCGACCCCGGCGACCGAACCCGCCCACACGGCGACGGTGTGGTACGTGTGCTCGTCGACGCCGGCGGCCTCGGTCCACGAGGCCGGCACCGCGAGACCGGCCACGTGTCCGCCGATCACCATGAACGCGCCGAGGTGGAACAGCGGGCTGCCCCAGCGCAGCCACCGGTGCTCCAGGAGCTGGCTGGTGCGCGAGGTCCAGCCGAACTGGTCCTGGCGGTAGCGCCAGACGTGCCCGACGGCGAACACCGCGAGGCAGACGTAGGGGACGGCGACCCAGAGGAGCAGGTCGGCTGCGGAGGTGTTCATCAGTGCTCTTCCTGACGGTGCGCGGTGGACGGCGGCACGAGGGTGGGCGGAGCCTGCCCGGGCGGGACGAACGAGCCCGGCGGCGCGAACTCACCGGCTCCGTAAGCCCCGTACGGATCGATCCCGACGTCCTCGTTCGGCGGGCCCTCGGCGGCCAGTTCGGCCACCGCCCGCAGATCGGCCTCGGTGGGCGGCGGCAACAGCGCGGTCAGCGCCGCCAGGACGTGCCGGTAGGGGGAGTCCGCGTCGGTCAGGGCACGGTGGATCAGTTCGATGCCGCGCCGGTGCTGGCGCAGCGGGGCCTCGCCCCGGCCGGGGCCGGTCAGGGCGGCGAACTCGAGGACGACCGGGAGGTGGTCGGGGAGTTCGCCGCCGTCGGTGTCCCAGCCGGCCGCGCGGTACCGCTGGGCGAGGGTGAGCAGGGCCATGCCGCGGCGGCGGGTGTCGCCGTGCAGGTAGTAGGTGAGGTAGAGGCTGCTCCTGCGGCGCAGGTCGAACATCTCGACGTAGTGCCGCTCCAGGGCGTCGGTCTCCTGCCCGGTGAACCAGGCGGTGAACTCGGCCAGGTGCCCGGCCGCCGGTGAGGGCGGCAGCGCCCCGACGGTGGCGGCGAGCACCGGCCGGGCGGCGGCGAGACCGGCGTCGGGGTACTGCAGCAGCAGCGACGTCAGCCGCAGCAGCAGCGCCCGTCGCTCCGTCTCCTCGGGGGTGAGCGGCGCGGTGCGGGAGGTCCTGTCCGGGCGGCTCAGGGCGGCCCGGACGCGGGTGCGGACGATCCCGGGCACAGTGGCGGGCAGGGGGGTCACGGGTGGCCTCCGGCGGGGGTGTCGGTGGTGCGGCGGCGCAGGGTGGGGATGCCGAGCATCACGCGGCGGCCGTCGCCGGCCCCCGGCTCGTCGGCGGTCTCGACGGGGCAGCGGTTCTCCATCGCGGAGAGCGCCGCCGCGTCCTCCTTGTGCGCGGCGGGGACGACGTAGCGGTCCTCGTACTTGGCGACGGCGAGCAGCCGGTGCAGGTCCTCGGCCTCCTGTCCGGTGAGGCCGACGGCCCTGAGCACGGTCTCGTCGCCCTCCTCGCCGAGGGTGCGCTCACGCATGTACGAGCGGAGCGCGGTGAGCTTCATCAGGACCCCGCCGACCACATCGGTGTCCCCGGCGGTGAACAGCTCCGCCAGGTACTCCAGCGGGATGCGCAGCCGGGTGACGGCGGCGAACACGTGGTCGGGGTCGTCCTGGTCGCCGCCGGCCGCGTCGACGGCGTCGAGGACGGGGGAGAGCGGCGGCACGTACCAGACCATCGGCAGCGTGCGGTACTCCGGGTGCAGCGGCAGCGCCACCTTGTACTTCGACACCAGGGCGTACACCGGGGAGCGGCGGGCGGCGTCCAGCCAGTCCTCGGGAATGCCCGACTCCCTCGCGGCGGCGACGACTTCGGGGTCGAAGGGGTCCAGGAACACGTTCCGCTGGGCGTCCAGCAGGTCCTTCTCGTCGGGCGTGGCCGCCGCCTCGCCGACCCGGTCGGCGTCGTACAGCAACAGACCGAGGTAGCGCAGCCGGCCCACGCAGGTCTCGGAGCAGACGGTGGGCTGCCCGGCCTCGATGCGCGGGAAGCAGAACGTGCACTTCTCCGCCTTGCCGGTGGCGTGGTTGACGTACACCTTCTTGTACGGGCACGCCGTCACGCACATCCGCCAGCCGCGGCACTTGTCCTGGTCGACCAGGACGATGCCGTCCTCCACCCGCTTGTACATCGCGCCGGACGGACAGGCCGACACACAGGCCGGGTTGAGGCAGTGCTCGCACAGCCGGGGGAGGTGGAAGAGGAAGGTCTGCTCGAACTCGAACCTGACCTTCTCCGCCCACTCGCCCGACAGGTTGGGGTCGGCGCCGGCGTTCTCCGGGGCGCCACCGAGGCCGTCCTCCCAGTTGGCGCCCCAGGTGATGGCGGTGGGCTTGCCGGTGAGGACGGAACGGGGCCGGGCGACGGGCATGTCGGGCCCGGCGGGGGCGCTGATGAGGTTGTCGTAGTCGTAGGTGACCGGCTCGTAGTAGTCCTCCAGGGACGGCAGGTCGGGGTTGGAGAACAGCGACAGCAGCCGCCTTACCCGGCCGCCGGAGCGCAGGACCAGGCGTCCGCGCCGGTCGAGCGTCCAGCCGCCCTTCCACTGCTCCTGGTCCTCGTAGCGGCGGGGGTAGCCGACACCGGGCTTGGTCTCGACGTTGTTGAACCAGGCGTACTCGACACCGGTGCGGTTGGTCCACGTCTGCTTGCAGGTGACCGAGCAGGTGTGGCACCCGATGCACTTGTCGAGGTTCATCACCATCGCGATCTGGGCCATCACGCGTCCGACAGTGGCTTCGCCACGGGGCATCTCAGTACTCCACTTGCTGGCCGCGGCGACGGATGACGGTGACCTCGTCACGCTGGTTGCCGGTCGGGCCGTAGTAGTTGAAGGCGTAGGTGAACTGCGCGTAGCCGCCGGCGAGATGGGTCGGCTTGAGCAGCAGGCGGGTCAGCGAGTTGTGCATGCCGCCGCGCTTGCCGCTGATCTCCGTCTTCGGCACGTTCATGTTGCGGTCCTGGGCGTGGTACATGTACACGGTCCCCTCGGGCATCCGGTGGGTGACCACGGCCCGGCAGGCGACGACACCGTTGCGGTTGTACGCCTCGATCCACTCGTTGTCCTTGACGCCGATCTTCTCGGCGTCCTCCAGGGACATCCAGATGACCGGGCCGCCGCGGGACAGGTCGAGCATGTACTTGTTGTCCTGGTAGTTGGAGTGGATGGACCACTTCGAGTGCGGGGTCAGGTAGCGGACCGTGACCTCGGCCCGCCCGTCCTCGTGCAGCTGCTCGTCGCCGTACGCCCGCCGGGCGTTCAACGGCGGCCGGAACACGGGGAGTTGCTCGCCGAGCTCGGTCGTCCAGTCGTGCTGGACGAAGAAGTGCTGGCGGCCGGTGAGGGTGTGCCAGGGCTTCTTGTGCTCGGTGTTGATGACGAACGGGGAGTAGCGGCGCCCACCGGTCTCCGAGCCCGACCACTCGTAGGAGGTCATCACCGAGCGCGGCTGGGTGCGGGTGTCGGCGAAGGTGATCCGCTCGGCCTCGCGTTCGGCGGCGAGTTCCACCAGGCCCTCGCTGCCGGTCTGCCGCTCCAGCTCGCGGAAGCCCTCGGTGGCCAGCCGGCCGTTGGTGGTGCCGGACAGGGCCAGGATCGCCTCGCACATGTCGGAGGCGCCGGCCAGCGACGGCCGGCCGGCGGCCACACCGCCACGGACGGTCCCGCAACGCCTGCGCAGGTCCTCGATCTCCCGGTCGGGGTGGACGGTGACGCCCTTGGTGGTGGTGCCCAGGGTGTCGAGCAGCGGGCCGATGGCGCGCATCTTCTGCGCGACGGCCGCGTAGTCCCGCTCGACGACCACCAGCCTGGGCATGGTGCGCCCGGGGACCGGCTCGCACTCGCCGGCCCTCCAGTCCCGCACCACCCCGCCGGGCTGGGCGAGTTCGTCGGGGGTGTCGTGCGTCAGCGGCACCGCCAGGACGTCGGTGCGCGTCCCCAGGTGCTCGGCCGCCAGGTCGCTGAACCGGTCGGCGATGGTGAGGAAGGCGTCGTAGTCGGTACGGGCCTGCCAGGGCGGGGCGATGGCCGGGGTGAAGGCGTGCACGAAGGGGTGCATGTCCGTGCTGGACAGGTCGTCCTTCTCGTACCAGGTCGCGGCCGGCAGGACGACGTCGGAGAGCAGACCGGTGGAGGTCATCCGGAAGTCCATGGTGACCAGCAGGTCGAGCTTGCCCTCGGGCGCCTCGTCCCGCCAGACCACCTCCCGCGGGCGCCCTTGTGGTGGGGTCTCCCCGGAGCGGACGTCCGCGTCCGTGCCCAGCAGATGGCGCAGGAAGTACTCGTTGCCCTTGCCGGACGAACCCAGCAGGTTCGCCCGCCACACCGTCAGCACGCGCGGGAAGTTGGCCGGGTCGTCGGGGTCCTCGACGGCGAACCGCAGCCGCCCCGACTTCAGCTCGTCCACGATGTGCTCGGCGACCGGACGCCCTTGCTCCGCCGCCTCGTCCGCCAGGTCGAGGGGGTTGCGGCCGAAGCCGGGGTGGCCGGGCGTCCAGCCCAGCCGCACGGCCTGCGCCAGGCAGTCGGCGAACGTCCTGCCGGCGAGCTTCCCCTTCCCCACCGGGGAGGCCAGCTCGTCGGCCCCGAACGCCTCGTACCGCCACTGGTCGGAGTTCATGTACCAGTAGGAGGTGCCGGTCATGTGCCGGGTCGGCCGCTGCCAGTCGAAGGCGAACGCCAGGTGCTGGAAGCCGGTGAGCGGACGCACCTTCTCCTGGCCGACGTAGTGGGCCCAGCCGCCGCCGTTGACGCCCTGGCAGCCGGTCATGGTGGTCAGTGCCAGGAACGCCCGGTAGATGGTGTCGGAGTGGAACCAGTGGTTGGTGCCGGCCCCCAGAGCGATCATGGAACGGCCGTTCGTGCGCTCGGCGTTGCGGGCGAACTCCCGTGCGATCCGGGCCGCCTGCCGCGCCGGCACGGACGTGATCGTCTCCTGCCAGGCCGGGGTGTACGGCTCGGCGGCGTCGTCGTACGAGGACGGCCAGCGGCCCGGCAGACCCGGCCGCTCCACCCCGTACTGGGCCAGCATCAGGTCGAAGACGGTGGTGACCCGGCGCCCGCCGACGGTGCGGACCGGTACCCCGCGGACCATGGTCGTACCGCCCTCGGTGGCGCCCTCGTCGAAGCGGGGCAGCGTGACCTCGGCCGTCTCCCCGGTCCGCTCCAGCAGGGTCAGTTCGGGGGTCACCTCGCCGAGGTCGAGGTTCCAGCGGCCCTGCTCGCCCTTGGCCCAGCGGAAGCCGAGCGAGCCGTTCGGCACGACCGGCCCGCCCGTGGCCGCGTCGATCAGGACGGTCTTGGCGCCGGCGTTCTCCTCCTCGTGGCCGAGGTCGGCCGCGGTCAGGAACCCGTCCGGGACGAGACCGCCGTCCGCGTGCTCGCGCAGGGTGATCAGGAACGGCGCGTCGGTGAACGTGCGCAGGTAGTCCCGGAAGTAGGGCACCTCGCGGTCGACGAGGAACTCCTTCAGGACGACGTGGCCCATGGCCATCGCCAGCGCGCCGTCGGTGCCCGGGTGCGGGGACATCCACTCGTCGGCGTGCTTGACGTTGTCGGCGTAGTCGGGGCTGACCGCGACGACCTTGGTGCCGTTGTAGCGGGACTCGGTGAGGAAGTGCGCGTCGGGCGTGCGGGTGACCGGGATGTTGGAACCCCACATGATGAGGTAGCCGGCGTTCCACCAGTCCGCCGCCTCCGGCACGTCCGTCTGGTCGCCGAAGACCTGCGGGGAGGCGACCGGCAGATCGGCGTACCAGTCGTAGAACGACAGCAGGGTGCCGCCGATCAGCGACATGAACCGGGAACCGGCCGCGAAGGACGCCATCGACATCGCCGGGATCGGGGAGAAACCGGTGACGCGGTCCGGGCCGTACTCCTTGACGGTGTGCACATGGGCGGCGGCGACCAGCTCGGCCACCTCGTCCCAGTCGGCCCGCACCAGTCCGCCCTTGCCGCGCGCCCGCTTGTAGGCGCGGGCCTTCGCCGGGTCACCGGTGATCTCCGCCCACGCCGCCACCGGGTCACCGAGCCGTTTGCGGGCCTCGCGCCACAGCTTCAGCAGCGCACCGCGCACATACGGGTAGCGGACCCGGCCGGGCGAGTACGTGTACCAGGAGAACGACGCCCCGCGCGGGCAGCCGCGCGGCTCGTACTCGGGGCAGTCGGTGCCGATCGACGGATAGTCGGTGGCCTGGTGCTCCCAGGTGATGATGCCGTCCTTGACGTACACCATCCAGGAGCAGGAACCGGTGCAGTTGACGCCGTGGGTGGAGCGCACCACCTTGTCGTGGGACCAGCGGTCCCGGTAGAACCCCTCCCACTTCGGGTCGCCCGCACCGAACACCGCGCGCCCGTCGGACGAGACCTCACGGCGGTTCAGCAGTCTGCGCGCGGCCAGCGGCCAGGCCCCCGGTACGGGCTTCTGTCCCCGGCGTGCGCTCTGATCGTTCTCCATGGTCAGGAACCTAGGTTTCCGCCGGGGCGCCGGCCTTGGGCCGAACGGCCCCGGTCCCGCGTCCTACCGGCCCGGTCCCCGGCCCTCCGCCGGGACCCAGGGCCCCGGCGGACCGGGTCAGGCGTACAGGTCCGTGCTCGGATACCGCTCCCCGGTGTCGGGCAGCACGACCACGACCAGTGCGCCCCGGTGCCGCGGGTACCGGGCGACGGTGGTGGCGGCGTGCAGGGCGGCGCCGCCCGAGACACCGACGAGGACGCCCTCGTGGCGGGCCGGCCCGCGGGCCGCCTCCTGGGCCCGGGGCAGGGAGACGCGGCACACCTCGTCGTGGACTGCGGTGTCCAGGGCGTCGGGGACGAAGCCGGCGCCGAGCCCCTGGACGCGGTGCGGGCCGGACGGTCGCCGGGCCGTTCGGGCGGCGCGGTCGCCGCGGAGAGGGACCATCGGCCCACCCGGTCGGGACCGGTCGGCCGGGGTGCCGGCCCGGCCCGGTGCACGAGGCTGGTGCCGACCGATCCGGAGGTATCCCGTGCACCACCGCCACCAGCATCCGTGCGGATGTGTCCCCCGCAATTTCCCGTCGCGGGTGCTGCGTGCGGCACGGACCGGTCACAGTCCGGCCGCCCGGCCCGTCGTCTGCCACGACTCCCGGGCGGCCGGACGAACACGGACCACGACCTGGGCGCGGGGAACCCGATGAGCGGCGCCCGCGCGATCCGCCGGCAGCACCAGGACGTCACCGACCGGCCGTTCATCGTCATCTGGGAATCCACCCGCGCCTGCCCGCTGGCCTGTCTGCACTGCCGGGCCGAGGCCGTACCGGACCGCGATCCGCGCGAGCTGGACACGGCCGCGGCCAAGGACCTCCTGGCCCAGGTCGCCGCGTTCGGGCAGCCCGCCCCGCTGTTCGTGATCACCGGCGGCGACCCGTTCCAGCGCCCCGACCTCAACGAGCTGATCGCCCACGGCAAGGAGGCCGGCGTCCGCGTCGCCGTGTCGCCGTCCGGCACCCCGACGCTCACCCCCGAGCGGCTGCGGGAGGTGCACGAGGCCGGCGCCGTCGGACTCTCCCTCAGCCTGGACGGCTCCACCGCCGAACTGCACGACGGCTTCCGCGGGGTGCCCGGCGTGTACGGCTGGACGCTCGACGCGTGGGACGCCGCCCGCGCCATGGGCATGAAGGTGCAGATCAACACCACCGTCGCCCGGCACAACCTGTACGACCTGCCGGACGTCGTCCGTCTCGTCCGCGACCACGGGGCGATGCTGTGGAGCGCCTTCTTCCTGGTGCCCACCGGACGCGGCCGGCAGCTCGGCGAACTCACCCCCGCCGAGACCGAGGACGTACTCAACTTCGTGTACGACGTCGGCCTCACCGTGCCCGCCAAGACCACCGAGGCCCACCACTTCCGCCGGGTGGCGATCCAGCGCGAGATCCTCGCCCGGGCCGGCGACGACCATGCGGAGGTGCTGGGACTCGGCCCGCTCTACCGGGAGTTGCGGGAACGCTCCGCCCGGCTCGGCCTGGACGCCGGGGGACGGCGGGCCCGGCGCCCGCCGCTGGACGTCAACGCCGCCCGCGGCTTCGTCTTCGTGTCCCACACCGGCACCGTGCACCCCAGCGGATTCCTCCCCCTGGGCGCCGGCAGCGTGCGCACCCGCCCCCTGACCGAGATCTACCGCTCCTCGGAGCTGTTCACCGGCCTGCGGGACCCCGACCGGCTGGGCGGACGGTGCGGGAAGTGCGAGTTCCGCCGGGTCTGCGGAGGCTCGCGGTCCCGCGCGTACGGCGTCACCGGCGACCCGTACGCCGAGGAGCCCTGGTGCGGCTACCGGCCGGGGTCCTTCACCCGCCGGCCCGATCTGGCGGCGGCCCTTCTCGGCACACTCCCGGTCACCGAGGAGCGGCGTGAGCGGTGACCATGACGGCCCCTCCCGGCGGCCCGCCCTGCTGGGCACCGCGGCCGGAGCGGCCCTGACCGCGCTGGCCGTGCTCGCCGCCAACAGCGGCGGGGACACGGACGGGCCGGACACCGCGAGCGGCACCGCCGTCACCCGCACCGTCGAGGTCACCCTGGACGGCATGCGCGTGCGCCCCGCCCGCATCGACGTCACCGAAGGGACCGTCCTGCGCCTGAAGGTCACCAGCACCGACGAGCTGCGCCACGACCTCAAGGTCGAGAACGGCCCCGCCACCCCGCTGCTCGCCCAGGGGCAGAGCCGCACCCTCGACCTCGGGCCGGTCACCGAGGACCGCGAGGCCTGGTGCACCCTGCCGGGGCACCGCGCGGCCGGCATGACCCTGGACATCGTCGTCCGCGAGACGGCCGCCGCCGAGAGCCACGACGGCCACGGCGGACACTCCTCCGACGGCACGGGCCTCGACCTCGGCGCGGACTTCTCCCGGGACTGGCGGCCGCGCACGGCCGACCTCGCCCCCGCACCGGAGGGACGGATCCACAAGCTGGAACTGCGCGCCACCCGCACCACGGCCGAGGTCGCCCCCGGCGTCGAACAGCAGATGTGGACCTTCGGCGGCACCGCGCCCGGCCCCACCCTGCGCGGCAAGGTCGGCGACGTCTTCGAGATCACCCTGGTCAACGACGACGAAACCATGGGCCACGGCATCGACTTCCACGCCGGATCCCTCGCCCCCGACCGGCCCATGCGCACCCTTGGACCCGGCGAACGCCTCGTCCACCGCTTCCGCGCGGAGAAGGCCGGGGCCTGGCTGTACCACTGCGGCACCGCCCCCATGCTCCAGCACATCGGCAACGGCATGTACGGCGCCGTCGTCATCGACCCGCCCGGCCTGGAGGAGGTGGACCACGAGTACCTCCTGGTCTCCTCCGAGCTCTACCTCGGCACCCCCGGCAGCACCGCCCAGGTGACCAGGATGCGCGAGGGCACCCCCGACGCCTGGGTCTTCAACGGCGTCGCCGCCCAGTACGCGAAGCGGCCCCTGACCGTGAGGGCCGGGGAACGGGCCCGGTTCTGGGTGGTCGACGCCGGGCCGGCCGACCCGGTGGCCTTCCACATCGTCGGAACCGTCTTCGACACGGTGTACAAGGAAGGCGCCCACCTGCTGACACCGGACCGGCCCGGCGGGGCGCAGGTGCTGGACCTGGCCCCGGGTCAGGGCGGCTTCGTCGAGACCACGTTCCCCGGGGCCGGGCACTACTCCTTCGTCGACCACGACATGCGGCACGCCGAGGCCGGGGCGCACGGCACCGTGGAGGTGAGCCGGTAGTGGACACCGTAGGACCCTGGTCCCTGGTGCGCTTCGCGCACGTGGCGGGCGCCGCGCTGTGGGTCGGTGGACAGCTCGCCCTGTCCCTGGTCGTCCTGCCGCTCGCCAGGCGCCTGCTCGCCCCCGACGCCAAGGACCGCTTCACCGCCGAGGCGGGACGCCGGTTCGGGATGCTCACCGGTGCCCTGTTCCTGCCGGTGCAGCTCGGCACGGGCATCGCCATGGCCTGGCACAGGGGCGTCACCTGGGCCTCCCTCGCCGAACCCGGCTACGGTCGCACCCTGGCCGCCAAACTCGCCCTGTTCGTCCTGGTGACGGCCGCCGCGGCCGGCCACGGCATCGCGCACGCGAGACACCGCGCCGACCTGGCCCGCGCCCTCGCGGTCGTCTCCCTCGTCGGCTCCCTGGGCGTCGTCCTCCTCGCCACCGCCCTGCCGGCCACCTGAACGCTCCGCCGGCGGTACGGCGATGTGCCGTCGGTCGTCCGCGGCGCCGTCGTGGCCGGTCGTGCCCACGCGGCGGCAGCCGCACGCCGGTACGGTCCCGCGCCCCTTCAGGGCGCCGCCGGACCCGTCCGGGCGCCCCGCGCCGGGGACCCCGGGGCCCCTCGGCGCGGGGCGAGGGGCCGCCCGGCCCATCGCACCGCCCCCGGCAGCGGCGCAGGGTGGAGGAGTACGGGCCGTACTCCTCCACACCGGAGGTTCCCCGGACAGCGAGGAGCCACTGTGCAGACCAAGGAGATGGACGCCACCGCCCTGGAGACGCTGCTGGCCGCGGCGGTGGCGGCGCCTTCGATCCACAACACCCAGCCCTGGCGCTTCGGCTTCGACCTGGGCACCCGGGCGGTCACGGTCCACGCCGACCGCAGCCGGGCCCTGGCGCTGGCCGACCCGCACGGACGCGCCCTGCACCTGTCCGCCGGCTCGGCCGTCCTCAACCTGCGGGTCGCCGCCGCCCACCTGGGCTGGGAGCCCGTACCGCACCTACTGCCGGACCCCCGCGATCCGGAACTGCTGGCCGCCGTGCAGCTGACCGTCACCGCGGACCCCCCGCCGGCCCACCGCGCCCTGTACCCGGCCGTGGCACGGCGCCACTCCAGCCGGATGCCGTTCACCGGCCGCCCGGTACCCGAACCGGTCGTCGCCGACATGACCGCCGCCGCGCGGGCCGAGGGCGCCCACCTGTACGTCCCGGACATCCTCCAGACCCGCCGCCTGCTGCGGGTGACGTCGGCGGCCGAGCTGCGCAACGCCACGGACGAGGCCCGTACCGCCGAGAGCCGGGCCTGGGTCGCCCCGCCCGGGGCGGGCCCGTACGGCATACCGCTCACCGCCGCCCGCCCGCTGGACGCCGCGGGACGCATGCCGATGCGGGACTTCACCGGCTGGGTGCCCGTGCCGGGGCGGTCACGGATGCGTTTCGAGCGGCACGCCCAGGTCGCCCTGCTGTGGACCGTCGGCGACCGGCCGCGGGACTGGCTCGCGGCCGGTCAGGCCCTGGAACGCGCGCTGCTGGTGGCCACCGCGCACGGGGTACGGACCTCACTGCTCCACCAGGCCATGGAGTGGCCGGACCTGCGCGAGGCGATGCGGGTCCCCGGCACCCGGTGGTGCCGCCCGCAGGTGCTGATCCGCTTCGGCTACGGCCCCGAGGCGCAGGGCACCCCGCGCGCCGCGGCCCGTCCGGACGGCCGAACGGCCGGTGCCGCCCGCCTTTCGGACCCCGATCCGGGGACCGACGGGCCCCGGTGACGAGGACCGACGGCCCACCCGTTCACCGCCCTCCGCCGCCGATAGTGAGGGTGGGACACCGGGACACAGTCCGGGACCCGCGGCGCCGACTGATCCGGGCCGCACCGCGAACAGGGAGGACGGACGGCATGCTCCAGCCGTCGAGCAAGTCGAATCGGGCACCGGAACCCGGTGCCGCCGTGACCGGCCGGGCCTGGCTGATGCTGGCCCTGGCCACGGCCGGGTTCGCCCTCAACTTCTGGGCCTGGGCACTGCTCAGCCCCCTCGCCCCCCGGCTGCAGGACTCCTTGGACCTGTCGTCGTTCCAGCAGTCGCTGCTGGTGGCGGTCCCCGTCGTGGTCGGCTCCCTGGGCCGCATCCCGGTCGGCGCGCTCACCGACCGGTTCGGCGGACGGGTGATGTTCCCGCTGGTCTCGGTGGCCACCATCGTGCCCGTGCTCTACCTGGGACTGGCCGGGCACTCCTCGCTCGCCGCGCTGCTGATCGGTGGTTTCTTCCTCGGTATCGGCGGCACCTCCTTCGCCGTCGGTGTGCCGTTCGTCAGCGCCTGGTTCCCGCCCGAGCGCCGGGGCCTGGCCATCGGCGTCTTCGGCGCCGGCATGGGCGGCACCGCGATCAGCGCCCTCACCACGGTCAAGCTGGTCGACGCCCACGGGATGGCCAACCCCTTCCTGATCACCTCCGCGGCGCTCGCCGTGTACGCGGTGGTCGCCGCCCTGCTGCTGCGCGACGCCCCCGGACGCACCGTGCCGACCGAGCCGCTGGCCCGCCGGCTGACCGCGACCTTCAAGCTGGGCGTCACCTGGCAGGCGTCCGCCCTGTACGCGGTGGCCTTCGGCGGCTACGTCGCCTTCTCGGTCTACCTGCCGACCTACCTGAAGACCGGCTACGGTCTCACCCAGGCCGACGCGGCCAACCGGATGGCGGGATTCGTGCTGCTGGCCGTGGCCATGCGGCCGATCGGCGGCTGGCTGTCGGACCGCGTCGGTCCGGTACGGGTGCTCACCGGCTCACTGGCCCTGGTGGTCGCCGGCGCGCTCGCCCAGTCCTTCACCCCCTCCCTGGCCCCCGTCGGCACCATCGCCTTCCTGGCCATGGCCGCGGCGCTGGGCGCCGGAAGCGGCGCCGTCTTCGCCCTCGTGGCGCTGCTGGCCCCGGCGAACAAGGTCGGCTCGGTCACCGGCGTCGTGGGTGCGGCCGGCGGCCTCGGCGGTTTCCTGCCGCCGCTGGTCATGGGCGCCCTGCACGGCGCGTACGGCTCCTACGCCCTGGGTCTGGTGCTGCTGGCCCTGGTGTCCGCGGCGGCCCTGGCCTACACCGCGACCGGGGTACGCCGCGGGGCCACCCGACGGGGCCACGCCGTCCACTCGAACTGACCGTCACCATCCTTCGAGGAGCCCCCACCATGTGCGAGTACTGCGGCTGCCAGTCCCTGACCGCGATCGACGACCTCACCCGCGAGCACGACGCGGTGGTGGACCTGATCAGCCACGTCCGGGACGCCCACCGGGCGGGTGACATCGACCTGACGGCCCGGCTGGCCCGGCGGATCGGTGCCGTACTGGAGCCCCACACCCAGGTCGAGGAGCACGGGCTGTTCCCCGCCCTCGCCGACGACTTCCCCGGGCAGATGGCCGCGCTCGAGGCGGAACACCGCCGCATCGAGGCCGTGCTGGGGGAGGCCGCGAACGGCACACCGCGGGACGCCGCCTGGCCGGACCGGCTGATCCGGGCGCTCGACCTGCTGCGCGAGCACATCCTCAAGGAGC
The DNA here is from genome assembly GCF_042732315.1 of Streptomyces sp. NPDC059787. Taxonomy (NCBI): domain Bacteria; kingdom Bacillati; phylum Actinomycetota; class Actinomycetes; order Kitasatosporales; family Streptomycetaceae; genus Streptomyces; species Streptomyces sp. NPDC059787. Next base: position 100,648 of record NZ_JBHWHX010000003.1, on the reverse strand, counting down.
AGGACGGTGTCTTCCCGGCCGCCCTGGCGACCCTGTCGACCGAGCAGTGGGAGGAGATCGAGGCGGTGCGCGCCCGGGTCGGCACGCGCATGGAGCAGGCGGCGGGCTGAGACCCCTCCCGTGTCCCGGCCGGACACCCGTCCGGCCGGGGCACAGGCGTGTGGTGGCCTGCCGGATCAGTCGCGGGCGACCTGGGGAGCGATGTCCTCGGTGTAACCGCGGGCCGGTGCGGTGGGCTTGGCGGCCGTACCGGAGCCGCAGAACGAGGCGTCCAGCGTGGCGCCGAGCGTGGCGTTCACGGTCCCGTTGTTGGAGGTGTTCGCCAGGGAGGTCATGCTGCGGGTGCCGTCGCCGGTGGTGAAGGCGTAGGTGTAGTAGCCCTGGACGGTGCCGGTGTGGCCGTAGACGGTGGTGCCGCAGGAGAGGGTGCGGGCCCTGAGGCCCAGCCCGTAGGACTGCTTCCCGTCCGCGGTCACCGGGACCATGGTGGTCATCTCCTCCAGCTGCTCGGCGGGCAGGAGCCTGCCGGACAGCAGCGCGGAGAAGAAGCGGTTGAGGTCCTTGCCGTCGGAGACGACCGCGCCCGCGGACTGGGCCCAGGAGACGGTCTGTTCGGTGGAGTCGACCAGCGGCAGCGTGGTGTCGTCCGGGCGGAGGTAACCGCGGGCGTAGGAGCCGGAGAGGGTCGTGCGCGGATGGACGTACGAGGTGTTCCGCAGCCGCAGGGGAGCGAAGATGCGCTGCTTGTACTGGGTGGCGACCGGGGTGCCGGTGAGGTGTTCGATCATCTGCCCCAGCACGACGAAGTTGGTGTTGGAGTAGCTGTAGGCGGCGCCCGGCGTGTTGTTCAGGGGGCGCGCGGTCGACAGGCCGATGAGCTCCTGGTAGGTGAAGACCTTGTTCCGGACCGCCTCGAAACCCGGGACGGTGTCGTAGAACATGTCGTTGGTGTAGTCGTACAGGCCGCTGCGGTGGCTGAGCAGGTGCCGCACGGTGATGCGGTCGTCGGGCAGCGGTTCGGGCAGGTAGCGGTTGGCCGGGGCGTCGAGGTCGACGCGTCCCTCGGCGGCGAGTTGCAGCAGTACCACCGCGGTGAAGGTCTTGCTGACGCTGCCCACGCGGAACCGGCGGCCGGTGTCCATCGCCGTGTGGGCGCCGGTGTCGGCCTCCCCGGTGGCGACGCGGTAGGTGGTGAAGCCCTCGTCGATCCGGGTGAGCGCTCCGGGAGCGCCCTGGGAGAGAGCCGTGTCGTGCACCGTGCGCACGGCGGTGAGGTCGGGGGCGGGCAGGGAGGAACCGTCCGCGAGGGCCGGAGCGGCCCCCAGGGTGACGAGCAGGGTGGAGCCGGCGAGCACCAGGCTCACATCTTTGATCCGCATCCGCGTCTTTCCTGATGGTGGGGGAACCGGAGGGCGCCCACGCCCTCCGGATCGGCCCAACTTCCGTTGCTCGCAGGGAAGTCGGAGAAGTCACCGGCGGCCGGGGCGGCACCTGGGGCATCGTAGTGCACCATCGGCCGCCCGCCGGGCATCAGGAACCCGGTCACCACATCCATGACACTGAGTGCTCAGAACACTGTGATGCCGGGGATGTTGCGGGCCCACTCCCTTTCGTGCCGGGCGGACCCGCAACCGCGGGAGGATCAGGAGCGCTTGGCGCGGTACAGGCCCCGGCCGCTGCGCCGGATGCGGGAGGTGCCGACGAGGCGGTCGAGGGTGCTGCGGACCGCGTTGATGCTCCCGCTGTCGGTGTCACGGCCGAGGGCCGCCGCCACCTCGCGGGCCCGTACGTCGACGTCCCCCACCGCGGCGAGGTAGTCGAGGATCTGCTCGGTGAGCCGGCCGTACTTCTTCTGCCCGTCCGTGCCCGCGTCGGCGGGTGCGTCCGCCCGGAGCGCCGGCGCCTGCTGCGGCTCGGCCGCGCCGGCCGGGGCGGGGTCGCGCATCAGGACCCGGAGGGCGCCGAGAGCCCGCTGAACGGAGTCCAGGTGGGCCACGACGGCGGCCAGTTCCCGCTCCAGGGCCTGCTTCTGCGTCTGCAGGCGGTCCAGGTCCTCCTGGAGGCTTTCAGCGGTGACCTCGATGTTGTGCTCCGCGCGGGCTCCAGAGACCATGTGTCCCCCTCGTCCTCGGCCTTCCCACCACATCTTATCGCCGACGGCATCGGCACCGTTGCGGCACGGACGGGAGCGGCTGCGGGCACCGGGGACCATGTCAGCGTGTGTGGGCGGCCATCCAGTCGGCATAACGGGTGGGGGCGATACGGGCGTCGTCCTTGCCGGTGAGGACGTCCCCGCGGACGACACCGAACATGCCGGCGTCGTCGTCCCTGACAACCGTGTGACGGGTGTCGCCACGGGCCTCCAGGGTGACCCGGCCCAGTTCGTCGAGGGGAAGGACCTCGGGGCCCGCGATGTTGCGGATTCCCCCCAGCGGAGCGCCCGCGGCCACCGAGGCGACCGCGTCGGCCACGTCCTCGGCGGCGATGACCTGGACCGGGGTGCCGGGCAGACGAACGGTGTCCCCTTCGGTGGTCCAGGACAGGACCGCGTCCACGAACTCCATGAACTGGGTGGCACGCACGATGGAGTACGGGACCGGCCCGGCGGCCAGGAGTTCCTCCTGGAGGGCCTTCGCCCGGTAGTAGTCCAGCTCCGGCACCTGGTCCACACCGACGATGGAGAGGATGACGAAGTGACGCGCTCCGGCCTTCTCCGCGGCGGCCAGCAGCTTCTCCGTCGAGGTCCGGAAGAAAGCGGGTGAGGCCTCGTCGAAGGTGGGGGAGTTCGTCAGGTCGACGATCACGTCGGCGCCCGCGACGGCCTTCTCCAGCCCCTCACCGGTGAGCACGTCCACCCCGGTCGAGAGCGAGTGCGGCACCGCTTCGTGACCGGCGGCGTTCAGCTTCTCGACGACCTTCGACCCGATCAGTCCGGTACCGCCGAAGACTGCGATGTTCATGGCGTGCCCTTCCAGGAAGGAGCGACATGGTGTTCACGGCTTGTCCGGCAACATGTTAGTGCCACTGTTGCGGTCGGCAAGACGGAGCGCGCGCACGTGACGCCGAACGGCGGACCGTCCGGGTGACGGTCCGCCTCCTGTCCGGTCCTACTTGCTGAGCCAGAGGTCGGGGCCGAACACCTCGTAGTGGATGTCCTTCGGGCCGACCCCCTGGGTGAGGAGGTCACCGCGGACGCCCTGCATGAAGGGCAGCGGACCGCACAGGAACGCGCTGACACCCTCGGGCAGCGTCAGCCGGCTCACGTCGGCCCGGCCCTCGTGGGCGTGGGGGGCCACCGACTCGTCGGGCGTCTCGTACCACACGTGCAGCGTGGCGTTCGGGAGCCGGCCGACGAGTTCCTCCACCTCCGGACGGTGCGCGTGGTGGGCGGGGGAGCGGTCGGCGTGCAGGACGGTGACGTGACGCTCGGACGCGGTGTCGACCAGGTGGTCCAGCATCGACAGCATGGGCGTGACACCGATGCCGGCGGAGGCGAGCAGCAGCGGGCTGTCGCCCTCGGGGAGCACCAGGTCGCCGAAGGGCAGGGAGACCTTGAGGAGGTCACCCGGACGGGCGTGCGCGTGGAGCCAGGACGACACCTCTCCCTCGGGCGCCCGGCCGTCGGCGGAGCGCTCCCGCTTCACGGTGATCCGCCAGGTCTTGCGGCCCGGAGCGGAGGAGAGGCTGTACTGGCGTATCTGCTTCGCCCCGTCGGGGAGCTCGACCTGGACGCTGACGTACCGGCCGGGCGTGAACGGCTCGGTGGGACCGCCGTCGGGGCGGCGCAGTTCGAAGGAGGCCGCGTCGACCGACTCCTCGACGCGGTCGGCGATCTCCATGTCCCGCCAGACGGCCCCGTTCTCGACCCCCGCCCCGGCGTACAGCCGCGCCTCCATGGCGATCAGCGCGTTGGCCATGAGCCAGTACACCTCGTCCCAGGCGGCTCCCACCTCGGGGGTCACGGCGTCCCCGAGGACCTCACCGACGGCCCCCATCAGGTGCCGGCCCACGAGCGTGTACTGGTCGGCGGTGATGCCCAGGGAGGCGTGCTTGTGGGCGATGCGTCCGAGGACGGCGTCGGGACGCTCACCGGGCCGCTCCACCAGCGTGGTGGCGAAGGCCGCGACGGCGCCGGCGAGGGCCTCGCGCTGGGCGCCGTTGGCCTGGTTCGCACGGTTGAACAGGCTGCGCAGCAGATCCGGGCGCTCCTCGAACATCCGGCGGTAGAACAGTTCGGTGATGCTGCCGAGGGAGGCCCCGACGGCGGGCAGCGTGGCCCGGACGACGGGGATCGACTGGGTGGAGAGCATCCTCTGGCTCCTTAATCGGCACTGACGTGCTTCGTGGATCGCGCGCAGCAGCATGCTAGTTAATTGGCATCTCAGATTCCTATTTAAGAGAGTGTGATCTGTGCGACTCCCTCGCACGCGCCGCCGATGGGCAGCGGGGCGGGCAGCACGTCGAGGGCGTACGACGTGCTGCCCGTGTCGGTCCCCGGCCTCGTCCGCCGGTGCCGGGGTGGGTGCCTCAGCCGAACTGGCCGGGCTGGTAGTCGCCGGCGGGCTGCTGGTTGATGACGTTGATGCGGTTGTAGGCGTTGATGATCGCGATCAGTGAGATCAGCGCGGCGAGTTCGTCCTCGTCGAAGTACTTCGCGGCGTTCGCCCAGGCCTCGTCCGTGACACCGCCGGCGGCGTCCGCGATGCGGGTGCCCTGCTCGGCCAGCTCCAGGGCGGCGCGCTCGGCCTCGGTGAAGACCTTGGCCTCACGCCACGTGGCCACCAGGTTGAGGCGCTGCTGGGTCTCGCCCGCAGCGGTGGCGTCCTTGGTGTGCATGTCGGTGCAGAAGCCGCAGCCGTTGATCTGGCTGGCGCGGATCTTCACCAGTTCCTGGGTCGCGACCGGCAGCGTCGAGTCGTGCACCACCTTGTTCGCCGAGTTGATGTGTCTGAGCACCTTGCCGGCGAGCGCGTTGCCGAAGAGGTCGATGCGAGCGTCCATGGGGATCCATCCTCCGTAGTGCGGTTACACCCGGATGACCGGGAGGGTGTGGCTCCTCGTGACAGCAATCCGATGTGACGTGCGTCACCGCTCCGGCGTTCGCTGGTCCGGTCGACACGGTGGCGGACGGTGTCGGCCGGCCTGCCGCTTTCGGACGCTTGACGCTCCGGGGTGCTGAAAATATCTTTCAGCTTCGAGCTGATCACAAGAAGGAAAATTTCGAAGACGCGCCGCTCCCCTCACAGCAAGGCATGACCGCACCATGAGCGAAGAGAACAAGCATCACGCCACCGCTGCCGCCATCCTCCCCCTGGTCGGAGGCGCGGAGAACGTGACGTCGGTGGCCCACTGCATGACCCGTCTCAGGCTGGGACTGCACGACCGGTCCCTCGTACGGGACGAGCGGCTCAAGGCCCTTCCCGCGGTCATGGGCGTCGTCGAGGACGACACCTACCAGATCGTGCTGGGGCCGGGAGCGGTGGCGCGTGTCACCCCGGAGTTCGAGGCCCTCGTCGAGGCGGAGAAGGCCGAGGCCGCGACGGCGTCCCCCACCCCGGAGCGCGGGGGCGACCCCGTGACGGCCGAGGCGCTCGCCGAGCGGGGAGCGGCGCTCAGGGCGGAACGGAAGGCGAGGAACGCCACGCCGATCAAGCTGTTCCTGCGCCGCATCGCGAACATCTTCGTGCCGCTGATTCCCGCGCTTATCGGCTGCGGCATCATCGCCGGCCTGAACGGCCTGCTGGTCAACCTGCACTGGCTGCCGGGAATCACCCCGGCCCTGACCGCCATGGCGTCCGGGTTCATGGCCCTGATCGCCGTCTTCGTCGGCCACAACACGGCCAAGGAGTTCGGCGGTACGCCGATCCTGGGCGGTGCCGTCGCGTCGGTCATCGTCTACGCGGGAGTGGCGGACGTCGAGGCGTTCGGCCGGCACCTCTCACCGGGACAGGGCGGCGTACTCGGTGCCCTGGGTGCCGCGTGGCTCGGCGTGCACGTGGAGAAGTGGTGCCGGCGCCGGGTGCCCGAGGCTGTCGACGTCCTGGTGACGCCCACCGTCACCGTGCTCGTGGCCGGACTGGCGACCCTGTTCGGACTGATGTTCCTCGCCGGCGAGGTGTCCACCTGGATCGGCGACGCCGCCGACCGGCTGCTGTCCCACGGTGGCGCGGGCGCCGGGTTCCTCCTCGGGGGCCTCTTCCTGCCACTGGTCATGCTGGGCCTGCACCAGGCCCTGATCCCCGTCCACACGACCCTCATCGAGGGCGCCGGCTTCACCGTCCTGCTGCCGATCCTCGCGATGGCGGGCGCGGGACAGGTCGGTGCGGCGATCGCGGTCCACTGCCGGCTGCCGCACAACACCTCGATCCGGACGACCGTCAAGTCCGCGCTCTGGCCCGGCTTCCTCGGCGTCGGAGAGCCCCTCATCTACGGCGTGTCCCTCCCCCTGGGGCGTCCGTTCATCACCGCCTGCGCGGGCGGAGCCTTCGGCGGCGCGTTCGTCGGCCTCTTCAACCAGCTGGGCACGGACGTCGGTTCGACCGCGATCGGCCCCTCCGGGTGGGCACTGTTCCCCCTCCTCGACGGCAACCACGGCCTGGGGCGGACAGTCGCCGTCTACGCCGCCGGTCTGATCGTCGGTTACGCCACGGGCTTCCTCGCCACCTACTGCTTCGGCTTCACGAAGACCATGCTCACGGAACTCGACAAGCCGCCCGCCTCTCCGGCGGAGGACCGGCCCGCCCCCGCGGAACGGGCCGCCGAAAGGGTCTGACCCGGTCCCCGGTCCCCGGACGCCGTCCCGCCGGGGCCGGTACGACGGGGGATTCCGTACGACGCAGCCGGCGCGGACGCGCTTCGGACACGGAGGCCCGGCCGGTCCGGCACGGGCAGGTCCCGAAGAGCCCGGGACCCGCGTCCGGAGGCGGTTCAGCCGCTCAGGGACGCCACATAGGCAGACAGCTTGTCCGGGTTCATCACCCACATGATCCGGTCGATCCCGTCCGCCGACACGTCGACGGACAGCAGGGCCACGGCGTTCCCGCCGACGGAGACGAGCACGGCCGGCCGTCCGTTGGCCTCGACCCACCGGGTCCGCGCCGGCGGCCAGAACCGCGGCGCGAAGGCGGTGAGGTACTTGGAGACGTGGTCACGTCCCACGACCGGGATCTTCGACGCGCCCCGGATGCCCCCGCCGTCCGCGTAGCTGACGACGTCGGCGGCGAGGACCTTCTCCAGTACCGCCAGATCGCCCTTCTGCGCGGCGGCGAGGAACACCTCCAGCAGGCGCCGGTGCTCGGCGGGGCTGACGGGTTCCCTGCGCTCGGCGGCGAGGTGCTTGCGCGCACGGCTCACCAGTTGCCGTGTGTTGGCTTCACTGGTCTCCAGGATGTCCGCGACCTGCTTGTAGGGGTAGTCGAAGGCTTCCCGCAGCACATAGGCGCCCCGCTCCAGCGGGTTCAGCTTCTCGAGCAGGAGGAGAACCGCCAGTTCCAGCGCCTCGGCGCGCTCCGCGCCCAGCTGCGGGTCCTGACCGGTGCCGACCGGTTCGGGGAGCCACGGCCCGACGTAGGACTCCCGCCGCACCCGCGCGGACTGCGCGACGTTGATGGCCAGACGCGTGGTGATCGTGGTCAGGAAGGCCGCCGGCTCGTGGATGTCGCTGCGGTCGGTGTTCTGCCACCGCAGCCAGGTCTCCTGGAGGACGTCCTCGGCCTCCGCGGAACTGCCGAGCACGCGGTACGCGATCCCGAACAGCCGCGGACGTGCCGCGACGAAATCCCTCGTGGCCCGCTCGAGGGAATCGGTGTCGTCCCCGGTGCGCATGGTGGTCCCTTCCGGCTCCTGCGGAATCATGCTACAAGCCGGTTCGGCGGCGTGCGTCCGGGACGAGGGAGCCCGCACACCGTCATGGACCCGGGACGACACACCGTGTCACTCCGCGGCGTGCACGCCGACCCGGGACGGAAACGGACCCGTCACCGTGACCCGCCCCGTTCCGGAGCGGCGCCCGGCACCCCGGACCGGGCGCCCGCGACGGCGCGACCGCGCAGCGGTCCGCCTCGACAACGTCTCCACCGGAGCTGCGCCTTCGCGGCGGGTGCCGGACCCCGTTCCCGGGACACCCGGCGCGAGGCCGCGGCCGTCTGCGCGCCGCCGGCGAACTCGCGGGCCGCCCGCACCGGCTCGACCCGGCCGTCCGCCCCGACCGCACCACCGGCACGGTGCTCGCGCTCATCCGCGCGACGAGCCCGGCCGGGCCTCGCCGATCCGGTACAGGGCCGCGCCGTGGGCCGGCAGGCCGACGTGCGGGTGACGGCCGTCGTGCGGGGTGTCGGTACGGGTCCACAGTTCCCGCGCGTGGTCGTCCGGGCGGGCGCCGACGGAGCCGAGCGGGACGGCGAACCGGCGGGGAGCGTCGGCCAGGGAGAACACGGCGGCGTAGCGGGTGTGTCCGTCGGTGTCCCGGGCTGTCCACAGGACGAGGTCGTCCTCCCGCAGGGCCTCGCGGTTGTCCCGGCTGTTCCGGCTGTGGAAAAGGACCTCCGACGCCTCGTTGTTGGTGAGCAGTTCGACCGTCTCCCGCGGGCCGGTGGGCAGGTCGCCGCCCATCATCAGCGGTGACCGGGAGACCAGCCACAGCGTCAGCAGGCTGATCTGCTCCGCCCGGGTGAGCCGGCACAGCCGGTCCTCACCCCGTTCGGCGCGGATGCCGATACGGCCCAGGGACAGCATGTCGGCGTCCGCCCACCCCCGTTCGCCCTGCCGTGGTGCCCACCGGGCCACGCGGGCGAACCGGGCCTCGACGTCCTCCCAGCGGTCCCACAGGTCGTCGCAGACCCGCCACATCGTGGCGTTGTCCCGCAGGTGGTCCAGCCGGGCGAGGGACACCCGGGTCCCCGGGGGTGCCGTAGCAGTCCCAGCTGTTCCAGCCCATCGGCGGCCGCAGGTGACGTGCGGGGATCGGTCGTGCCGGTCGGGTCATGACGGGGCGTCCTCACGCAGACGTGTACGGGCGGGTGTTCCACGGCGGTGCCCGGGGAGATCCTGACAGGCCCCGACCGGGCGGTACGGTGCTGCGACGGCGGACGGAAGTCCCCACGGAACGCACTGTGCCGGTCCTGTCCCTACCTGACCTGGAGAAGGTGTGAAGCCCAGATCCCGACGTCCTGTCCGCGCCACCGCCGTACTCGCCACCGCGTTCGCCGCCGTCCTGCCGGCCATGGCCGCACCGGCCACGGCCGCCGGTGCTCCCGGAGCACACGCTCCCGCGGTGCCGCTGCGGGTGGCGACGTACAACATTCACGCCGGGGCCGGCCAGGACCAGGTCTTCGACCTGGACCGCACCGCGGCGGCCCTGCGCGACCTGCGCGCCGACGTGATCGGCCTCCAGGAGGTCGACGTCCACTGGGGTGCCCGGAGCGACTTCGCCGACGAGGCACGCGCACTGGCCGAGAAGCTGGACATGCGGGTGTTCTTCGCACCGATCTACGACCTGGACCCGGCCGACCGGGACGGAGAGCGGCGGCGGTTCGGCGTCGCAGTGCTGAGCCGCCACCCGGTGCTCGCCGCCGAGAACCACGAGATCACCCGGCTCTCCACCCAGACACCCGATCCGGTACCGGCCCCGGCGCCCGGCTTCGCCGAGGTGGTGGTCGATGTGCGGGGCACCCACGTGCACGTCTACACCACGCACCTGGACCACCGGGCCGACCCGTCGGTCCGCGAGGCCCAGGTGGCGGACATGCTCGGCGTGCTGGCCGCCGACCGCGGACCGAAGGTCCTGGTCGGCGACTTCAACGCCGAGGCGACGGCCCCCGAGTTGGCGCCGCTGTGGGAGCGACTGCGGGACGCCGCCCCCGACGCCGGCGGAACGTACCCGGCGATCGACCCGGTCAAGCGCATCGACCTGATCACCGTCTCGTCCGGCATCCGCGTGACCGGCGCCCGTACGGTGGCGACGGAGGCGTCGGACCACCGGCCCGTGGTCACGGACCTGAGGGTCCGCCGACGCGGCCACTGAACCGGTCACCGGCGGGCCCGCTCACCCGCCCTGGAGGCGTTGCAGGTCGGAGGGGCGGACCTGGATGGCCACCAGGGCGATCAGCGCGGCGAGCACGGCGAAGATCGCCGCCATGACGAAGGCCGCCGAGACACCGGAGGTGAGGACCTCGTCGGCCCAGGGCGCCGGCAGCTCCCCGGTGCGCTGGAAGCGCAGACGCTCGGCGGGGGTCGCCTGCCGCAGGAAGAGCGGAACCTGTTTCTCCGCCTCGTTGCCGCTCGCCGTACCGAACACCGTGACCAGAATGGACAGACCGAGCGAACCGCCGACCTGCTGGGTGGCGTTGAGGAGGCCGGAGGCCGCGCCGCTCTCCCGCACGGGCACGCCCGACAGCGCCATCAGCGTCAGCGACACGAACTCCATGCCCATGCCGAGGCTGAAGACCAGCATCGGCCCGAGGACGCTGCCCGCGTAGGTGGAGTGGACGTCGGTCAGCGTCAGCCAGCCCAGGCCCGCCGCCGCGAGCACACCACCCCCGACCATGAAGGGCTTGGGGCCGTACACGGGCAGGAACCGCGAGGCCAGTCCGGCGCCGATCGCGATGACCGCGCTGACCGGCAGGAAGGCGAGTCCGGCCCGCAGGGGACTGAAGCCCAGCACATCCTGCACGAAGAGCGTCAGGAAGAAGAACATGCCGAACATCGCCGCGGCCAGGCACAACATGATGCCGTACGTGCCCGCGCGGTTCCGGTCGGCGAACATGTGCAGCGGGGTGATCGGCTGCCGCGACCTTCTCTCGACCAGGACGAACCCGGCGAGGACGAGGACGGCCGCGCCGAACGAGGCCAGGGTGAGCGGGTCCCGCCAGCCGTCCTGCGCGGCCCTGATGAACCCGTAGACCAGCAGCACCATGCCGACGGTGGAGGTCAGTGCGCCGGTGACGTCGAAGTGGCCCGGGTGGCGTTCGGACTTCCTGATCCAGCGTGGTGCGGCGAGGGCGATGAGCAGCCCGATCGGGACGTTGACGAAGAGCACCCACCGCCAGTTCAGCCACTCGACGAGCATGCCCCCGGCGAGCAGCCCGATCGCGCCGCCGCCCGCCGACACCGCGGCGAAGACCCCGAAGGCCCGGTTGCGTTCCGGCCCTTCACGGAAGGTCGTACTGATCAGGGCGAGGGCCGTCGGGGAGGCGATGGCGCCTCCCACGCCCTGGAGGGCGCGCGCGGCGAGGAGTTGGCCGGAGTTCTGGGCGAGCCCGCCGAGCAGCGAGGCCAGCGCGAAGAGCAGCACGCCGACGACGAAGACGCGCCGTCTGCCGAGGATGTCGCCGGTCCGGCCGCCGAGCAGCAGCAGACCGCCGAAGGTGAGGGTGTAGGCGTTGACCACCCACGACAGGCTGGTGGTGGAGAAGCCGAGGGAACGCTGGATGTGCGGTAGCGCGATGTTCACGATGGTGATGTCCAGCACCACCATCAGCTGACACGACGCGATGACCAGCAGCGCCATCACGTTTCCACCGCCGCCGGTGTCCTGGGCGGCGTTCTGCGGTGCGGAGGCCGGTCGCGGACTGCTTCTGGTCATGCAGGGTCACCCTTTCGGGGGTCCACCGTTCGACCGTACGCGCACGTCCTCCCGCCTACATCTCGATCACCGCGGCAGTCGGTGGCGGTGGGTGAACGCCGCTTCACCGGGCTGCTCGGCGGTGAGCATTTCGCGGTCCCCGACGTCCCGGGCCGCCCGGACCGGAGCGGGGCTCCCGCGATGCGGCGGTCCGGCTTCCAGCCTGCCGCTCCGGTCTCCGCGAGCCACCGGCGGGGCAGGGCGAACCGCGCCGCTCGCCGGGTCAACTGCCTGTCATCGGCACGTATCACGGCGTTCGACGTACAGGCGGGCGTCCTTCCTGCCGGTCCACTCCAGCCGTACGACACCGGGCACGGCGGCGTCGGCGACGCGCTCCGGGTCCTTCCAGTGGCCCTGGGCCGGGTTCCGGAAGAACGTCGCCCACAGGCCGCCCCTGTGGTCCTCGAAGAAGTTGTTGTGACCGGCGCCGACACCCGCGGTCCACCGCTCGGAGTACGGGCCCTCGAAGCTGTCCGAGACGGCGACGACGGCGTCGTACTGGTACTGCACGCGGTCCGCCCCGGGCGGGTCGTAGGCGTTGCGCGTGCTTCCGTAGGCATCGACCGACGTGCGGTCCCACGCGGCGTGGACCAGGTAGTACTTGCCCTTGTACTTGAACACGTACGCGCCCTCGAGGTACGGCTCGGGGGAGTAGGGCGTCTGCTGGCACCTCGGGAGGCCCGTCGTCGTGACGATGCCCTCCATGTCGTCCCGGAACTTGGCGTAGAGGTCGTTGTGCAGCACGAGCCACGCGTCGTCGCCCTCGCTGTGGAGGCCGCCGTCGATGTGGTGGTAGGCGCCGGGCTCGATGAAGCTCGGTCCTCCGATGAACGATTCGCCGAACGGCTTCTCCAGGTTCCCCTCGACCAGCCGGTACGGACCTTCGACGCCGCCCTCGCTCACCAGCATGAACGAGCCCACCTTGCGGGAGTGGTCGCCCATGCACGCGACGATGTACCAGCGGCCCTGGAAGTGGTGCACCTCCGGGGCCCACGCGTTGCCGCGCTTGCCGAAGCGGTCGTCGTGCCAGTACTCCTGCCAGGGTGCGACGACCGTGCGGCCGGGCCGGTTCTCCCCGGCGAACTCCGGCGACCACACCTTGCCCTTCTCGGCGTCCGGCCGTACGCCGGTGGTGTCGGCCAGTCTCCACGGCCCCTCGAGCGAGTGCGCCACCCACACGAAGATGCCGTCGTTCCACGGGCCGGCCGCGTTCAGCCCGGGTACCCGGGTGGTGCCCGTGGCGACGTAGACCGGGCGGCCGTCGACGACGAAGCAGTTGACGTAGGTGAGGTGGTGCCGCAGGCGCGCTTCGGTGCGGGGACGAGGCATAGCGCGTCGTCGCGGTGGATGCCGTGGCGCTGGTGATCGGTGAACGCGTGGTCGGCCTCGACGGCCGGCCCGCCAAAGAGTTCGTCGAGCGTGGCCAGGGCCTGCGCGGTGAGTGTGACGCGAGCCCGGGCCGTATCCGCGGGCTTGCCGCATCTATCGAATCTCGATAGTTTCCCATCGTGATTCGATCGAAGCGTCCGTCTTCGACGGTCTGAAGGAGCACAGCCATGCCCACAGCAGCCCCCGACCTCCACCGTCCCGGAGACACGGTCGAAACGGATGTGCTGGTGGTCGGTGCCGGACTGGCCGGCCTTCACGTCGCCACACTGCTCGCCCGGCAGGGCCACGACGTGCTCCTGGCCGAGCGGCGGACCGGTCTCGCCGGCGCGATCCGCACCACGGGAATCTTCGTACGGAAGACACTCGACGACTTTCCGCTGCCCGACGAACACCTCGGGCCGCCGATCCGGCGGGTGGTGCTCTATCCCCCCGGCCTGCGCCGCCCCGTCAGCCTGGTCAGCGACCGTGACGAGTTCCGGGTGGGCGACATGGCGCCGCTGTACGAGACGGCGGCCGCCGCCGCGGTCGACGCCGGCGTGCGGCTGGCGCTGGGCACCCGCTACGCCGGCCGGCGGGACGGCACCTTCCGCCTGGTGGGCCGCGACGGGCCGACCGCGGTCCGGGCACGCTTCGTCGTCGGCGCCGACGGAGCGCGTTCGAGCGTCGCCCGCGACCTCGGCCTCGACCGCAACCGCCGGCTGCTGGTCGGTGCCGAGGAAGTCTTCGAGGTGCCCGCGAACGGTGAACCCCCGACCTTCCACTGCGTCCTCGACCCCTCGCTCGCCCCCGGGTACCTGGCCTGGACGGTCAACGACGGGCGGCACGCCCATGTCGGGGTCGCGGGCTACGCCGACCGTTTCCCCCAGGGCCTGCGCCGGACCATGGAGCGGTTCAGCGCCTCGGCCCCCGGGCTGGCCGGCGTGGACCGGCCCGAGTCGGTGGAGCGGCGCGGGGGCCCGATCCCCGTCGGCGGGGTGCTGCGCCGCATCGCCTGTACCGAGGGACTCCTGGTGGGCGACGCGGCGGGCGCGGTCTCACCCCTCACCGCCGGGGGCCTGGACCCGTGCCTGCGACTGTCGGAGCTGGCCGCCTCCGTCCTCGACGACGCCCTGCGGTCGGGGCGGCCGGAGGCGCTGACCCACTACAGCGGAGCCGCCCTGCGCGCGCAGTTCCGGGGCCGGCTCACCCTGCGCAAGGGCCTGGCGCACATACGGACACCGGCCGCGTCCACAGCGGCGTTCGCCCTGCTGCGCACACCGTTCGGCCGGGCCGCGGCCGGCCGTGTCCTCTTCGGCGACCGGTCCTTCCCCGACCCGTCGCCCACCGGTCAGAGGCCGGTGAGCAGGTCGTCGAGCGGGGCGGGTACGCGCTCGGGGTGGAGGGCCTCGACGAGGACGCGGCCGTAGTGGATCTTGCGGCCCTTCTTCGTGCCGAGGAAGCGCCGCAACTGCTGCTGTGCGGTGCGTTCCCGCTGGGCGGGCTGGCTCAGGAAGGTCCGCAGGGGGCGCAGATCGCCCTCCGCCCGGACCAGTTCCTCCACCCGCGTCACTCCCAGCGCGCGGATGAGTTCGTCCTCCAGGTCCGCGGCGCAGACGAAGAACTCCTGCCGTGCGACACCGGCCCGCTCCAACCCGCGGGCGTAGTAACCGCGTTCGCCCTCGTCGCACAGCCCCGTGAGGCGCAGGTCCAGGCCGGGTGGCCCGAGCAGGCGGGCGAAGCGCCCGATGTTCATCGCGCCTCCCATCGGCAGGACGCAGATTCCCTCGGCCGCCAGGTTCCGGCCGCGGCCCGCGGCCAGCGCGTCGACCGCCGCGGCGTCGCTCAGCCCTTCCAGCAGGACCGCCGCCCGGACGTCGAGCCGCGCCGCCAGTTCGCGCGCGGGGCCGCCGGGACCACCGGCTGCCCACGCGGTGACCGCGTCCCGGAACAACTCCATGTCAGCCATGGGACGAGTCTGGGCCCTTTCCGGGCGCCACCGGTAGGGGATTTCCGCCGGCGGCCCGCGGGACAGGCGGCACCGGCGGGCGCCGGTGCCGCCTGCCGAGGCGGACTACGGTGCCACGCAGCCGATCGTGCCCACCGGGAAGTCATTGCCCGACGACGTGGCGGTGAAGCCGAACGTCACGCTCCCGTCGGGGTTGACCACACGGTTGTGATCGACGTTCCGCACCGTCACCGTGCCGTCGGAGCCCTTGGTCAGGGAGCCGTTCCACGCACTGCCGATCGTGGTCCCGACGCCGGGCTTCCACTGCACGGCCCAGCCGTTGAGCGGTGACGTCCCGTGGTTCATCACCTCGACGGAGCCCTGGAAGCCGCCGCTCCAGGAGTTCACCACGTTGTAGACGGCCATGCAGGAACCGGTGTGCGTCGGGGGATCCGTCGGGTCCGGGTCCGTCGGGTCCGGGTCCGGTGTGCCGCCGGAGTCGCCGATGCCGGTCACCTCGCCGTTGCCGCCGTCGAAGACGACGTCGGAGCAGGAGAAGAAGTTCTCCTGGCTGTCCGAACGCACCCACTGCATGAAGATCAGCGCGTTGCCGGAGCGCCCGGAGGGCAGCTTCAGGTCCCAGTAGTAGTGGCCGCCGTTGGCGCCGGCCGAGCCCTGCTGGGGCGGGTTGGTGACGGTCTGGACGAGCTCCAGGTCGTTCCAGCCGAGCCGGGACGTGGGCGACCAGCCGGGCTTGGTGAGGTAGACCCGGAAGTCACCGGGGTGGGCGGCCCAGTTGCTGTACTGCACCTTGACCGTCGCTCCGGACGTCAGATGTGTCCGGGGCCAGTCGGCGCGGGCCGCGTTGTAGGCGGAGAAGTCGTACGGGGAGCGGTCACCGGCGCTGCAGAGCGTGCCGTCCGGCACATAGCCGGCGCCCCGCCCGCCCGCGTTGGAGTCGAGGACGGCGAACCAGTTGTACAGCGCCGTCGATCCGCTCCGGTCCAGCGCGTCCTGGCACGCCGGGTTGGTCGGGTCCAGTCCGCCGGTGCCGGTGAGGGCGTCCAGCTGGCAGAGGTAGGTGCGCGATCCGGGCATCATCGCCACACCGTGCGCCTGCGCGTCGTCCTGCCAGAGGAAGCTCAGGCCGAGCCCTCCGAGGAGGGTGGCCAGTACCGCTGCCAAGGAGACGAGTCTCCGTCGTAAGGCCATGGGGATCTCCTGTGCCGGTAGTGGATGGGTCGGGGAGTGGCGGGAGGTGGAAGCCCCGCCCGTCGGGGAGGGGCGTCGACCGGACGGGCGGGGGGTTCGGGGGACGGGACCCGGGGCCCGCCCTGTCGGCGCAGGAAGGAAGAGCGGGCCCCGGGCCGGGGACACGGCGGGTGCGCGGCCCGCCGGTCGGGTCAAGTGGCCGTGCAGGCGGTGCCGTTCAGGCTGAATCCGTTCGGCCGGGCGAAGGTGCCGCTGTAGGTTCCCTGGAAGCCGAAGTTCTGGCTTCCGCCGGGCGCGATCCGCGCGTTGCCGCCGAGCCCGCTCGCCGTGACCGCGCCCGAGGAGGGACTGACGGACGCGTTCCAGGCGTTGGTGACGCGCTGTCCGGAGGGCAGGGTGAAGGCGAGCTTCCACCCCTCGACGGCGGACGAACCGGCGTTCCTCACGGTGACGTCGGCGGTGAAGCCGCCCGGCCAGACGTTCGTGGCGTACGACACCGTGCACGCCGCCGGGTCACCGGGTCCCCCCGGCTCACCGCCGCCGGTGTCGACGGTGGAGGAGAAGGAGTTCACCGAGAGTCCGGCGCCGTTCTGCCAGGGCTCGAAACCGGCCTGGACGCTCGTCAGGTACCAGTCGTTCCGCGCCATTCCGCGCGCGACGGTCTCCTCGACGAAGTCCATCACGTCGAAGCTCCAGCTGCTGATCGCCGACGGCGCGACGAACGACAGCACGTCGTTGGAGCCGTTCCCGCCCGACCACACCTGCCAGGTGCGCCCGGCCACGGTGGCCGTGCCGGCCTGGGAGCCGATCGGCTGGATCGGGCCCACCTTGTTCAGCCAGATCATGATCTCGGTCCGGTTCACGCCGTCGGTCCGGGGCGTCGGGTCCAGCCAGATGTCGTACGAGGCGTTGTACACGGCGTCGCTGACATAGCCGTACGAGATGCTGCTGGGCGCACTGGAGATTCCGCTGATCCGCGCGGGGAGGGCGGTTCCCGGCGAGCAGTTGGTGTAGTGGCAGCCGTTGAAGACCGACGGGTACGACTTCGGGGCGCCGTTGGTCGGTGCCGAGCCGTCGGCCCGGGTGACGCGGAAGCCGGTGTCCGTGGCGGTGACGCACTGGGTGGCGCTGCTGCCCCAGCGGTTGTTCTGGACGACGTAGCGTCCCTGGACGACGGCCGATCCGTACGGTTCGCAGATCGTGGTGTCGGCCTGGGCCGGCGCCGTCCCGGTCACCAGCGCCGCGACCACGGCGAGAGCGGTGAGGAGCGTCGCGAACAGGCCGCGCAGGACCCGGGTTTGGTGCGGTAACCGTCGCATGCGGGGGCCTCTCCAAGAGGGTGCGGGGGCGACCGGAGGGAGCGCTCCCCTCTCCCCATTGATGGGAGCGCTCCCATTTGTGTTTCGGAACGGGACTGTAGGAGCTACCCATGTCCCTGACAAGGTTGTGCGCGGGAAACTGTCGAATTAAATTCGAAGGCGCAGGTCGGAGAGGTGATCGACAAGGGCCGTCCGCCCCGGGAGCGCTCCCGAAACATTCGATGACGCCGTGGTCCATGAGACGGTCGGGGAAGGCGGGTCAGGCGGAGCCGCGCAGCACCAGTTCCGTACGGAGGATGACGTGCCGCCAGGCCACCTCCGGCTCCTCCATCTCCTCCAGGAGCAGCCGCACCATCGTCCGGCCGATCTCCTCCAGCGGCTGGCGCACCGTCGTCAGCTTCGGATCGGTGTGCTGGGCGAGCGGGAAGTCGTCGAACCCGATCACCGCGACGTCCTCCGGCACCCGGCGTCCTGCCGCGCGCAGGGCGTCGAGCGCGCCCGCGGCCATGGTGTCCGACGCGGCGAACACACCGTCGATCTCCGGGGCACGCTCGATGAGTCCGGCCATCGCCCGGCGCCCGCTGTCCGCCGAGAAGTCCCCCTCGACGGTCCAGGCCGCCCTGCTCTCGGCGCCCGCCCGCTCCAGCGCCTCGTGGTAACCGCGCAGCCGGCACTGGGCCACGTACATGTCGAGCGGCCCGGTGATGGTCGCGATCGAGCGGCGTCCGAGACCCAGCAGGTGCGCCACCGCGCCGCGGGCGCCGCCGGCGTTGTCCGCGTCGACGTAGGTCACGCTCTCCTCGCCCGAGCGCCGCCCCAACAGGACGGTGGGCAAGCCCACTTCGGCCAGCATGTCGGGCAACGCGTCCTCGGCGTGCACGGACATCAGCATCACGCCGTCGACCCGGCCGCCGCGCGCGTACTCCACGAGGCGCTGCCGCTCCGCGTCCGTACGGACCAGGGTGAGCAGCAGCTGCACCTTGGTGTCGGTCAGCGCGTCGCCGACGGACCGGACGATCTCCGAGAAGAACGGCTCACCGAACTGCCGCCAGTCCGGCTCCGTCATGACCAGCGCGACGGCGTCGGCACGCCGGCCCGCCAGCGAACGGGCCGCCAGATTGGGGACGTACCCCAGCTCGGCGATGGCGCGCTGCACGGCACGGCGCGTCGAATCCTTCACGCCCGCCGCGTCGTTGATGACACGGGAGACGGTGCCCCGCCCCACACCGGCGAGCGCGGCCACCTCCTCCAGCGTCGGTGTACCGGGACGCTGCCTGCGCATGACCACCCCCACGAGATCACTAGATCTTACGGCCACCGGGTACCGGAACGGCCGTTCTTGGCACATGCTCCGCACCTGGACGGCGACCGGTTCCGGACAGCGGCACCTGCCTCCCGACCGGCCGGGGGAGAGGAACAGGCACCACCGGATCCGGTGCCGTTCCGGCTTCCTACGGCGCGGACGGAGGGGAGAGCTGCTCACGGACCCACGCGGGATCCGGGTTGACGTGCGGCCGGCCCCCGACGACGACCGTCGGTACGGTCTCGTCGCCGTCGTTGGCCGCCCTCACCGCTGCCGCTCCGTCCGGGTCACGCCAGATGTTCACCCAGTGCAACTGCCCGGCGGCGCGGCCCAGTCGGATGCGCAGCCGCAGGCAGTACGTGCAGCCGGGCCGCCAGAAGACGACCGGCCGGCCGTCGACCGCGCTGCGGCGTCGTGCCTCCGCAGCGCCGATCGACCTCGGGAAGACAAGGGGCGAGTTCATGCCCGCGAACGCCAGCAGCACCAGCAGAAGTGCCGCGGCCGCACCAGGACGGCCGGCGAGGACCAGCCGGGCCGCGGCGACCGAGCCGCAGAGCACCGACAACATCGGCAGAACCCAGACGCGCACCATGAGGACGCAGGCTACCGGGGCACCCGCGGCCACCACCGCCGCACCCCGCCCCCGCCCGCCGGCCACGGGACCACCGGTCGCCCGCCACGACGTCGGCACAGGTTCCGGCAGAAGCCGCCGTCCGCCGGACCGGGAGGAGACGGTCCCGGCCCGGAGCCGCCCTCGCCGGCGGAGACGGTGCGTCAGGACGGCGTACGGCGTGTCTCCGGCGCCGGTTCCTTCCGTGCGGCCGGACGCGGCACGCCGGGGCGGGCGTCCGGTGCCGGTGCTCCGCCCACCCGCAGGAGCGGCCAGTCCGCGAGGTCCCGCAGGAGCTGACGGTCGTGGGTCGCGACGACGACGCCGGCGCCGGTGTCGCGGAGCGCCCCGGTCAGCTCGTCGACCAGCGGTGCCGACAGGTGGTTGGTCGGCTCGTCGAGCAGGATCAGCGTGGGCCGCCCGGACAACGCCAGCGCCAGGTCGAGGCGCCGCTGCTGCCCCTGGGACATCCGCCCGACCGGCGTGCCCGTCGCGTCGGAGTCCAGCAGCCCGAGGGACCCCAGCGGGACGGCCCCGCCGTCCCGGAGCACCCCGCCGGCCACCAGCCGTCCGACGTGCCGGTCGTACACCTCGCGGGCGGTGAGCCGGGGGTCCTGTTCGGCGGTCTCCTGGGTGACCCGGACCACCCGCGCCCCGTTCGCCGTCCACAGGTGCCCGTCGGTGGGCCGGAGGGCGCCGGCCAGCACCGCGAGCAGCGTGGACTTCCCGGAGCCGTTGGGCCCGGTGACGAGCAGCCGTTCGCCGCCGTCGAGGGTGAGGTCGACCGGAGGGGCCAGCCGCCCGTCGACGGCGACACCGTGCGCCCGCAGCTGCGGCGTACCCGGCCGGACGTCCAGCCGGGGCCACCGCAGGACGGGCGGCGGCTCCGGCACGTCGATCCGGTGCGCGTCCAGCGCCTCCTGCTGCCGGTTCAGGGCCTGTACGACACCCGGCGCGCGGGACTGGCGCCGGTGCCTGCCGGTCCCCTTCTCCGGCCGCCAGCCGGTGGAGAGCCGGTCGCGGGCCCGCGACACCGCGTCCTGCAGCCGCCGGTGCTCGCTCTGCTGCTGCTCGTGGTCCTGCTCCCAGCGTTCACGCTCACGACGCCGGGCCCCCTCCCACGCGTCGTAGCCGCCGGCGTACAGGCGCGGCCTCCCGTCGCGGGTGGGGTCGAGGTCGAGGAACCGGTCCGCGACGTCGCGCAGCAGCGCCCGGTCATGGCTGACGACGGCGAGACCGCCGTCGTGTTCGCGGAGCCTGCGGGTCAGGAAGTCCAGGCCGCCGGAGTCGAGGTGGTTGGTCGGCTCGTCGAGCAGCAGGACGTCGTGCCGCGCGCCGAGCAGGCACGCCAGCCGGACGCGGTAGCGCTGTCCGACCGACAGGGCCGACAGCGGCCGCTCCCGGTCGGTGCAGGCACCGAGGGCCGCCAGGGCGACGTCGACGCGGCGTTCGGCGTCCCAGGCGTCGAGGCGGGTGGCGGTGTCGAGCGCGGCGGTGTAGCGGTCGTCGGCGGTGGGGTCGCCCCCGGCCATGGCGAGGCCCGCCTCGTCCAGCGAGGCGAGGGCCGCCAGGGACGGGGCCAGCGCCGCGGACGTGAGGGTGCCGACGGTCTCACCGTCGCGCGCGGACAGCTCCTGGCGGGCCAGGCCGACCGTGCCCGTCCGGTGCACGGTGCCCGCGTCGGGCGTGATCAGTCCGGCGAGGACGTGCAGCAGGGTCGTCTTGCCACGGCCGTTCTCGCCGACGACGGCGATCCGCGACCGGGCGGAGACGGTGACCGAGACATCGTTCAGGACGCGCCGGGAGCCACGGGTGACGGCGACGCCGTCGGCGCGGACATGGGCACTGCCGCCCGCCTCGACGGGCAGGGACAAGGCTTCGGGGGTCGGGGTGGGGTTCAACGGATGCTCCGCAGCTCGCAGTGGAGCCGGGCAGCACGAAACAACCGCCCGGCAGGGACCGGAACGGCGTGCGCTGATTCAGGGAGAAGGCGCCGCCGTCAGCGGGCGGATCGAACCTTCTGCGACCAGATACCTCGTGCCATGCCGAGCACCCTAACAGCGCCGGCGTCCCTGGCTCCTCCGGTTTTCGACGGGCACGGCCGGCCCCGGACACCGGCACGCGCCGGGCACCACTGCGGGATCATGACGACCATGGCACTCTTCCTCAGAACCCGCCCCGGCGGCGATCCGGCACGGACCCGTGTCGCGGCAGCCGTGGCCGCGCTGGTGACCGTCGGAGCGGGACTGGGCCTGCGGGCCGTGGCGACGGGGGACGTGGCCAAGTACGGCGGGGACGCCCTCTACACCCTCCTGGTCTTCGCCCTGACGGTCCTGGTGGCGCCGCGGATGACACCGCCGAGGGCCGCAGGGGTCGCGCTCGCCGTCAGCTGGGGGATCGAGTTCCTGCAGCTCACCGGGGTGCCGGCGGAACTCTCCCGGCACAGCACCGCGGCCCGTCTGGTCCTCGGCTCCACCTTCAACGCGCCGGACCTGTTCTGGTACACGATCGGCGCGATCGCCGGCTGGCTCCTCGCACGGGGACGTGCGGTGCCGGCCGGAGAGCCGTGACACACGGTGCCGGTTTCACCGGGCGGGGAGGTGATACCCGGCCCTGCGACCTGTTCCCCCACGCGCAGGAGGGCTCATGGCAACCGGCGAGACGGGCTTCAGCGATGTCGTGTACGACCTGATCTCCGTGCAGTACCACTCGCTGAAGGCGGGCCACGACTACGGCCAGTACGTCCGTGACGCGGAGAGCGCGGACCAGAAGGAGATCGCCGACTTCTTCAGGGAGGTCATGGCACAGGACTCGGAACGCGCGGCCCGCTGCCACCGGTACCTGGCCCGGCTGTCCGGCACCGAGAAGGCCGGCCCCGCCGTCGACTGACGGCACGGGTACGTCACAGCCCCGCCCGGCCGGCACCGGGGCGGTCGGCCGGGAACCCGGCATGCGGGCGGACGCCGCTCGTTGCACGCTGGTGCCATGGCGAGCGATCGGCCCATCGTGATCTACCCGCCCGGCGAGGACGGCGGCCGACGCGTCCGTGGCGGTGCGCGGTTCCTCGGGATGGCGTACGGGCTGCTGGACGTGGTGGAGTTCCTGCGCCTCGAAGGGCTGGAGAGCGTCGACGACGACTGGCTGCGCCGGTCCGCGACGGTCGAGTGGCGCGGCGGCGGCCCGGACGTGTGGAGCGCTCACGGCTGATCGGTACGCTGGGGACGTCGTGGCACGGCGGAGCGGGAGGGGCTGGGGCAGGATGACGGTCGACGATGCTTGGGTGGGGCTCGCCGAGGCCGTGCGCGCGGTGCGCAGGGAACTCGCCGAGGCCGTCGCCGACGGGGACGGGACCGACGTACGCTTCGATGTGGGCCCGGTCGAGCTGGAGTTCACCGTGGACGTCCGCAAGGAACAGGGCGTGGACGGCGGTGTGCGGGTCTGGGTGCTCTCCGCGGGCGGGCGGGGGACGAAGACCTCCGGTACGGCCCACCGGATGCTCGTGTCCCTCAACCCGGTCACCGGAGACGGGCAGCCCCTGCGCATCACCTCACAGGAGGCGGACGTCACTCCGCGCGGTGAGTGAGAGGTGGTCCCGGACGCGCGTGTGGTGGAGGTCTGGGCCCGCGGACCGGACGGCGGCTGGTCGTTCGGATCCGGGTACCGGGTGGGTCCCGCCCTCGTACTGACCGCGGCCCATGTGGTCCAGCCGGAAACCGGCGGGCCCGGCACGGAGTTGTTCGTCCGCCGGCTCACCGAGGACCGCCGGTGGCGGGTACGGGCCGTCTGGTGCCGGCTGGACCGGCGGATGGACGCCGCGCTGCTGGAGATCAGCGACCCGGAGTGGCAGCCCCCGCCCGGTGAGCCCGGGGTGCGCTGGGGCGTGCTCGGCGGCTCCGCACCCGGAGTGCCGTGCGCGGCGTCCGGGTTCCCGATGTCCCAGCGGCAGGACAACGGCCTGCGCGACACCGACCAGCTCTCCGGCAGCGTCAATCCGGGCACGGGCGTACTGCGGCACCGCTACGAGGTGGAGGTGCACGGTACGGTCCGGGCGCAGCACGTCGCTCCCTCACCCTGGTCGGGCATGTCGGGTGCCGTCGTCCTGTCGGGCGGGCTGGTGGTGGGCCTGATCGTCGAGGACCCACGGGCCTTCCGCAGCGCCCGCGTCGATGCCGTGAGGGCCGTCGACCTGCTGGCCGTCGACGCCTTCCGCCGGGCGGTGGAGGAGGACACCGGGCGGCCGCCCGTCCTGGAGTCCGTCGAACTCGCGGACCTGTCGGCCCCCGCGGACCGCCCCACCGAGGCACGGTCACCTTCGTTCCTGCTGCGGGCCGACTCCGAGGTCGTGCCCTTCCACGGACGCGAGAGGGAACGTGCCGAACTCGGCGCCTGGTGCCGCGAACCCGGGTTCGGGGTGCGGATCCTCACCGGTCCGGCGGGGCAGGGCAAGACCCGCCTGGCCCGCGAGATCGTGGCCGGGCTCCACCGGGAGCGGCGGCTGGCCGCATGGGTCACGTACGACGGTCCGTCCGCCACCGCACCCGACCACACCGTGCTGCACACGCTGTCCACACCGACGGTGCTCGTCGTCGACTACGCGGAGACACGCGGCGACCAGGTGCGCTCCCTGATCGAACACGCGCTGGCCAACCGTCACGGCACCGCCGTCCGCCTGCTGTTGCTGGCCCGGACGTGCGGCGACTGGTGGTCCCGGATCGCCAAGGGCACCTCGGCCCTGCTGGAGGACGCCCTGCGCGACGTACGGGCCGACGCACTCGGGCCGCTGGAGACGACTCCGCAGGGCAGGTCGGCGGCCTACCGCCGGGCGCTCGACGCCTACGCCACCGCCCTGAGCCGCATCCCTCCCCACGACGGTGTCCCCTGGCACCGTCACGCCGGCCGGCTCGTACGGACCGGGCCCGACGCCACCGGGCCGGACGGCCCGGCGGAGGCGGTGCTCGCCCTGCACACCCGGGCCCTGACCGACCTCCTCCAGGCCGGACCCGCGCCGGCTCCCCGCCGGCCGGGCGAGTCCCCGGAGGACGTGCTCCTGCACCACGAATGGCGCTACTGGTCACGCCACGCCGAGGAGTGCGGACTGCGCCTGCCCGACCGGGTGCTGGACCGGGCCGTCGCCGCGGCCGCGCTCTGCGCGGTGGACACCGAGGCGAAGGCCGAGCGGGTCCTGCGCACCGTGCTTCCGGCGGCCTTCGCCGGGCAGGCCGCCACCGTGACGGCGGCCGGCCGCTGGCTGCGCGCCCTCTATCCGCCGGTCGGCAGAACCGTCTGGGGCTCCCTGCAGCCCGACCGGATCGCCGAGCACCTCGTCGGCCGGCAGATCACCGGCGCCGACGACCCGTTGTTCGACCTGCTCCCCGAACTGGGCGAAACCTCCCTCGAGGCCGCCCTGACCGTGCTGACCCGGGCCATGGCCCACCAGCCGCGCCTCGCCACGGTGCTGCCGGCCCTGGTGCTCACCCGCGCCGGGCAGTACGCGCCCGGAGCCCTGTCCGTGGCCGGCCGGACCGACCCGCCGGAACCGCTGCGCAGGGCGCTCACCGCCGTACTCGAGAACGGCCGCATCCCGACCGCGCTCGCCCTCACCCTCTTCGACCGGCTCCCCCTGACGCCAGGGCCCTTCCGCCGGGCGTCGGACGTCCTGAGCGTCCGGCTGACCCGGTCCCTGGTACGGGTCGAACGCAAGCACGGACACGCGCCGCTCGCCGCCACCGCCCGGACCATCGACGCCGTCGCCACCCGCGCGGCACTCGCCGGTGACTACGAGAAGGCCATCAGCACCGGTGACGCGGCCCTGGAGTACTGGCGGGCCGTCGTCGCCGCGGAGGACGGCCGGCGCTACGTGCCCGAACTGGCCGGTGCCTGCGCCAACCAGGCCGTCCACCTGGGCCAGGTCCTCCTCCACCCGGACGCCCTCCGTCTCGCCGAGGAGGCCGTGGAGCTGTGGCACACGGCCGTGGACAGCGGACAGGCGACCCCACAGGAGACGACCCCCGCCCTCCTCACCCTCGCCGACGCGCAGTCCCGCACCGGCAGGCCGGCCGACGCGATCGAGACCGTCGAACGGGCCGTCCGCATCCGGCGTGACGTCGCCGGGAACGGCTCCGCCCAGGACCGTCACGCGCTCGCCGTCGCCCTGGCCGCGCTCGCCGCCACCCTGCTCGAAGCGGGCGACCCCGAGCAGGCCGTGGACATCGTCGACGAGGCGCTGCTCGTCTGGGAGGCGATGCCGGGCGCCCCCACGGACCGGTACGCCGCCGCGCTGCTGACCCGTGCCGGGGCACTCACCGACCTGGCGCGGCACGCCGAGGCGCTGCGGACGGCCGAGCGGGCGGTCGCGCTCTTCGCCGACGACGGGACGGATCCCGCCGACCGGTCCCGGCGGGAGACACTCGCCAAGGTCTGGAACGCGCTGTCCGTCTGCCTCAGCGAGGTGGGCCGCGACGACGAGGCCGTCGCGGCCGGCCGTACGAGCGTCGCGCACCTCTACGAGCTGGTGGAGCGCAACCCCCGCGCGCACCTCGTGAACACCGTGAGCGTCATGGCCAACCTCTCCCACGCGCTCAGCGAGGCGGGGGACGCCCAGGAGGCCCTGGACATGGCCGAGAAGGCGCTCCGCCTCTACGACGAACACCTCCACTCCGGGGCGGGGCACACGGCGGAGATCTCCGCCCGGCTGCTCGACACCCTCGCCCTGAGGCTCAACAGCACCGGCCGCCACGAAGAGGCGTTGGAGAGGTCCGGGCAGGCGGTCGAGCACGGCCGCGGGCTCCTGGAGGCGGACCCCGGCCGCCACCGCCCGCACCTGTCGCGGCTGCTGACGAACCAGGCCCTGATCCTCGTCGAACTGGGCCGCCTCGACGACGCGGTGCGAGCCACCCTCGAATCCGTCGCCCTCGCCCGTACGGCCGCCCTGAACCAGGACGACGACGCCACCCTGGCGGATCTGGCGCTGTCCGTCTACAACGCGGCCATCGACCTGGGCGAGTTCGGCCGCCTCGACGAAGCCGCGGCGCTGGCGGAGGAGGCCGTCGGACATCACCGGGCGCTCGCCGGACGCCATCCCGAGGCTTTCGCGGCGGACCTGGGCGACAGCCTCGTGGTGTGGGGCCGGCTGCTGTGCGATCTGGGCCGGGTGGAGGCGGGACGGGCCCGTCTGCGCGAGGCACTCGGGCTCTTCGCGTCCGGAGCCCGCCCCGAGAGCGTCGGGGAGACCCGCGCTCTCCTCGGCTCCCTCACCGGACGCGGGGAGCCCGCCTGAAAGTCACTCCCCGGGAAGACCGCGCTCCGGCGCCGTGGTGTGGCGGTGGGTCCGTGCGCGGAAGGTGCGGCGGCAGGCGGCTGGAGTACCACCGCGACGACCCGCCGACGCTGGAATGGCCCTTCCCCCGTTCAATGGGCCCCCGGACCGTCCTCGGCGAGTCCACGGTGGCGGACGCCGCCACCGTGCCCAGCCATCTGTCCGTCCCGGACCCGCACACCTACATGACGGCCGAGGCGGCCGGGGACCTGTCGGACCCGGACACCCCGGCACCGGCCGCGACCGACGAACAGGGGCGGTCCGCACAGACCTTCCTCGCCGACGTCGTCGTGCGCTCCGGCGGCGGCGAACGGCGCGCCGTGGCCCGGGGCCGGGACATCTGCGCCGTCACCGCGCCGCTCGTGGTGGAAGCGGTGGACCGCATCCTCACGGGGCGGACCAGGACGGCCGGTGTCGCCTCCGCCGGCGCGCTCTTCGACGCGCCGGACTTCCTCGGCGCCCTGCCCTCGTACCTGTCCCTGGAACTGCGTCCGCGAGACGCCGGGTGACGCGGCGGAGCCCTGACCGGGCCTTGCGGCCCGGTCAGGGCTCGAGCGGTCCTTCGAGGGGGCGCGGGTCAGCGGGTGAAGGTGACCCGGTGCTCCTTCAGCGCGCCGCAGTTGGAGCCGTACACCTGTACGTACACGTTGTCGATGCTGCCGCCCCAGTCCACGCAGTGGCCCTTGCCGTAGACGTAGGTCGGCCCCGCGTACGACGTGTACCATCCGCCGTCCTGGTCACCCTTCTCGGTGTCGGGTACGTAGACCCACGCGGACATGTCCCGGGCGGTGCCGGGGTTGGTGCGGATGGTCGTGACGCAGTTCCGGCCGTTGGCCGAGTTGTACGTCAGGTAGACGGTGCCCAGGGAGCCGACGGCTGCCGAGTTCACGGTCCTGTAGCCGCTTCCGCACACCTGCTGCGGGGTGGTGTTGGGTGCGGCCGCGGCCGGTGACGCCAGGGCGGTCGTGGCCCCCACCGCCAGGGCGGCCGACGCGGAGACGACCAGGACGGAACGACTGAATCTCATATTTCCCCCTTGCGGCTCTTGGAGCGGTTGCTCCTGTCCTGTGGGACCCGCGGACCGGGCGAAGGGTTGTGCCGTGTTCGACGCCGGACTCCGGCGCCCGGTGACCGGGTTCACGGCGGGAGATCCGTCAGCGGCGCCGCAGGGACGCGTCGAGCAGCGCGGGCGGCGTGTCGTGCTTCTCGTGTGCGGCCAGGTCGGTGCCCGGGGCGACGACGGAGTCGATCGCGTCGAGTACGTCGGCGGGGAGCACGGTGTCGGCGGCGGCGAGCTGGGAGCGCAGGTGGTCCAGGGTGCGCGGCCCGATGAGGGCACTGGTCACGGCCGGGTGCGCGGTGGCGAAACCGAGTGCGAGCCGGATCATCGTCAGACCGGCCGCGTCGGCGATCCCGGCCAGTCGCTCGACGGCGTCGAGCCGGGCCCGGTTGGCGGGGAGGGCGGTGTCGAAGCGTTCCGGCATGAACGCCGAGCGGTGGGTGGTGACGTCCTTGCCCCTGCGGACGGCGCCGGACAGCCAGCCCGAGGCCAGCGGACTCCACACCAGCACCCCCATCCCGTACTCCTCCGTCACGGGCAGGACGTCGGACTCGATCCCGCGCTGCAGTACGGAGTAGCTGGGCTGTTCGGTGACGTAGCGGCTCAGACGGTGTTCGCGGGCGGCCCACTGCGCCTGCACGACGCGGTAGGCGGGGAACGTGGAGGAGCCGAAGTAGCGGATCTTCCCCGCGCGTTGCAGATCGGTCAGGGCGGACAGGGTCTCCTCGTCGCTGGTGGCCGGGTCCCACCGGTGGACCTGGTAGAGATCGACATGGTCGACGCCGAGACGGCGCAGGCTGTCGTCCAGCGCGGTGACCAGCCGGCGGCGCGAGCTCCCCCGGTGGTTCCGCCCGTCACCCATGGGCATGCCGGCCTTGGTGGCCAGCACGATGTCGTCGCGGCGGCCGGCGACGGCCTTGCCGACCATCTCCTCCGACTCGCCGCCGCCGTACACGTCGGCGGTGTCGATGAGGTTGACACCGGCCTCCAGCGCGGCGTCGACGATGGCGGTGGCCTCCTCCTGGGTGGTGTTGCCGATCCTGCCGAAGTTCATCGCGCCGAGCGCGAGGGTGCTGACCTGGATGCCGGTGCGGCCCAGGGTGCGGTACTGCATGTTCGTGTCTCCTCGGTACGGGAAGTGTGTGACGGCATGGCGGCGCACGGCTTGGTGGCCGGGCGCCCGCTCTGGCATCATGAGCAAACGGAACCGTGTTCCGGAACAATACGGAACGCCGTTCCGTATTGGCAAGCGGTGATGAGCGGAAGGAGCGGCGCGGTGAGCGACAGTGACGAGGGCGCCGGGCGCGCGGCTCCGTCCCGGCGCAAGGACGCCCGGCGCAACAAGGAGAACCTGCTGGACGCCGCCGCCGCGGTCTTCGTCGCGTCGGGCGTGGACGCGCCGGTCCGTGACATCGCGGCCAGGGCCGGAGTCGGGCTGGGCACGATCTACCGCCACTTCCCGACGCGGGCGGACCTCATCATCGCCGTCTACCGGCACCAGGTCGACGCCTGCGCCGAGGCCGGCCCGGCCCTGCTGGCCGGCGGTGCGACCCCGCACGAGGCGCTGGGGGAGTGGATCGGCCTCTTCGTCGACTTCCTGGTCACCAAGCACGGCCTCGCCGCCGTGCTGCACTCCGACGAGGCCGGTTTCGACGCCCTGCACGCCTACTTCCTCGACCGTCTCGTGCCGGTCTGCGCCCAACTGCTCGAAGCCGCCGCGGCGTCCGGTGGGATCCGCTCCGACATCGACGCCTACGCACTCATGCGCGGCGTGGGAAACCTGTGCATCGGCGCGGAGAGCGACCCCCGCTACGACGCACGCCGACTGGCCGGGCTCCTCGTCGCGGGACTGCGGTCACCCCGGTAGCGCCTTCCCGGGTGGTGGGGGAGGCGATGCGCAACGTGTCACACCGTTGACCGGTCCCCCCTCCTGCGGGCGGGAAGGCGGCGCACGGTCAGGTCCTCCGTCTTCGCCGGGGCCGGCCCGCCGTCCCGGCGGCGGTGCTTGACGGTTCTCCGTCTCCCGCTCCACGGGGTTTCCTTCCCTCCCCCGCCGAAAGCCCGGCAACGGGCTTTCCCTCACGGGACTTTGCCTTCTCTTTACAACCCGTGCCGTCGCTGTCCCGTCTCTTCGCACGATCCATGACCCAGCCCGCCGGGTCACCCTGCGGGCGGAGCGACGAAAGAGAGCGACCCATGCGCCGAACTGTCCTCAGCGCCACGGCACTTGCCTGCACCGCCGTACTGGCGAGCACGGTGCCCGCCTTCGCCGACGGGCCGTCCCCGGTCCCCGCGGCCTCCGCGACCCCCAGCGAGTCGCCGGCCCCGGCCGACGCCACCGACCCGAGCCCCGTACCGGCCGAGAGCGAAGCGCAGGCGCCCGGCGAGGTCACCGTCGTACCGAGCGGTGCGCCCGACACCGGAGTCGCGCCCGGGTCCGCGGAGTCCGGAACCGACGGCGCGCTGATCGGCGGGAGCGCCGCCGGGGTGCTCGCCGCCGGCGGTGCGGCGGTCCTCCTCGTACGTCGCCGGCGGGCGACCACGGCATGACGTCGCTCTCCAGGCGTGCCTTCGCCACCACGGCGGCGGCCGCGCTCCTCGGCGGCTGCGGAGGCGGCCACCGGACCGGCCGGTCCCCGGCCGGACACCCCGGCGGTACGGCACCGTCCGCGCGGCCCTCCGGGAAACCGGCGCGTGTCCTCGGGCGTTCGGTCCCGGTCGGGCTGGAGATACCGGACATCGGGGTCGACACGCCGGTCATCCGGCTGGGGCTGGCCCCGGACCGCACGGTCCAGGTGCCTCCGGT
Source organism: Streptomyces sp. NPDC059787 (assembly GCF_042732315.1). Lineage (NCBI taxonomy): Bacteria > Bacillati > Actinomycetota > Actinomycetes > Kitasatosporales > Streptomycetaceae > Streptomyces > Streptomyces sp. NPDC059787. The sequence goes on along the minus strand of NZ_JBHWHX010000003.1, from coordinate 70,090 downwards.
CACGGCCCATGACCGGGCGGGCTGGTACCGGCACTCGCCGACGCCCGGCCAGACCGGCCCGTCGGTGATCCTCGGCCATGTCACGGTCGGCGCCTACGGGGACGGCGTCTTCCGGCACCTCGCACGCCTGCGCCCGGGGAACAGGGTCGTGGCACGCCTGGAGAACGGCACCGCGGCGGTGTTCGCCGTCGACTCGGTCCGGACGGTCGCCAAGGCGGACTTCCCGACGGACGCGGTCTACGGTGACGTCGGCCGGCCGGAACTGCGGCTCATCACGTGCGGTGGCCCACGTACCGGCGACGAGTACCGCGACAACGTGATCGTGTTCGCCGCGCTGACCTCCGCGAGCCCTTGATCCGCCACCGCCTTCCCGGGCCGCGGGCCATGCGCCCGCGGCCCGGGAACCGACCCGCGACGGGTCCCACGACATCAGTACCGCCACGACCATGGAGAGCGTTGAAACGGTCCCGCGAGCAGGCAGCGTCCGAACTCTTCGCCGCCCTCTACCCGCGCCTCGCCGGCTGGTGCCGCCGGCTGGTCGACGACGACGAGACGGCCCACGAGATCGCCTCGGAGGCGTTCACCCGGCTGTGGGCCCGCTGGACGTCCGTGGCCGAGCCACGGGGCTTCCTCTACGTCACCGCCGCCAACCTAGTCCGGGACCACTGGCGCGCACTCGAACGCGAACGCAAGGCCGTGCGCCGTGTCACCACCGAGACCGCCGCCCGCCCGCACACCGAACAGTCCGACCCGTCCGTACGTCTGCTCGTGCAGTCGCTGCCGGAACGACTGCGTGTCCCGATCATGCTGCACTACTACGCCGACATGCCGATCCGGGAGGTGTCCGCGGTGACCGGACGCAAGGAAGGAACCATCAAGGCCGACCTCCACGCGGCCAGGGAACTGCTCCGCGCCCACCTGAGGAGAAGCCTTGATCACACACTCTGACGACGGTCCGGAGTTCGAACCCGACGACCCCCTCGCCGTCATCCTGCGGCCGGCCTCCGACCGCCTCGGCCCGCCCCCCGGCCGGTACGAGGAGATCCGCCGCGGCGCGGCGCGGCGTCGGCTGGTCCGTGCCGCGGTCGGGGTCGGGGCCGGACTGACGTGTGCCGTCGCCGCCCTCGTCGTACTGCTGCCGCAGTCGTCGGCCCCCGGCGATCCGGTGTCCCCGTCGGTCCCTCTCGCCCCGCCGCCCGTGAGCAGCCCTTCCGTCACATCCACTCCGTCGGTGTCACCGGAACCCGCCGAAGTCCGTCCCTCCCCCCAGGCCCCGACCGACGGTCCCGGAACCCCGGTGACCGAGGTCGCCCCCGTTCCCGGCCCGAGGTGAGCCCGGATTCCGTCCCCGCGGCCTTCGCATCCCTCGGACTGCTCGGTCACCATGAGGTTCCTCGACATCGGCACCGCCCTGGCCGAGGCCGGCGGCTCCTTCGACGACGTGGCGAAACCGACGGTCCACGTCGTCGACCGGCCCCCCCGGCAAGGTGCCCCTGCTCCTGGAGGGGATCTCCCGCGCCCCCGGGAAGCCGGGAGTCACCCCGGTCCCGCCGGCCGCACTCCTGGGCGTGGCGGCACTCGACGTCCCCGGGCATCTCGTCGAGATCGAGGCCACCGCGGTCCTCGACCGGCGGGCCTCACGCGCCGCTCCGCCGCCGACGCACGCGCCCGCGTCGGCCGGAGCGCCCGGGTCGTGAAGTCCCGGTGAAAACCCTGTGGAAGCGGTGTCGGTGGGGTCGCTTATGCTGCACCGGATGATCACGCGGGGCCAGGGGAGGGCGCGGATGTTCGGCAAGCTGTTCGGCAAGGACGAGGCGAGACGGACGGCGGATCCGCACGCCCTCCCGGCCCCGCGCAGGAAGAACGGGGTCTACGTCCTGCGCGCCCTCGGGGACACGCGGGTGCTGGCGGTCGTCGAGGCTGCGGACGCGGGTGACTGGGAGGCGGTCAAGACGGCCCTGGCCCCCTTCGACCTGGGCCGCGACCATCGCGTCCTCGGTCAGCTGGCCGACCTGGACGGGGTGCAGGACTGGATCGGCCGCGCCGTCGAGGAGGACAAGGAGCACCGCGCCCTGGCCCTGCTGATATCCGGGGCGCGGCACATCAGCTGGGGCTGGGAGGCCCGGACCAGCGCGCGTGCCGTGGACGTGACGCGGGAGCAGTGGCGGATCTTCCACGAGCGGCTCGACATCGCCGAGGAGCAACTGTTCGAGGCCGCCGAGCTGCGGCCGGAATGGGTCACGCCGTGGCGCCGGCTCCTCACCTCCGGGCGCGGCATGTCGCTGGGCCCCGCCGTCAACGAGACCCGGTTCGACGCCGGCCTGCGCCGCGACCCGCTGGACCTGGACATCCACACCGAGCGGCTGGCGCAGTTGCAGCCCCGTTGGGGCGGCGAGCCGGGCCAGGCTTTGGCGTTCGCCCGTGAGGCGTTCGCCGGTGCGCCCGACGGCCACCGGCTCGGCTGCGTCGTCGCCATGGCGTACGTCGAGGAATGGGTGGAGTCGGACGACAGCAACTGCCTGCAGCAACCCAGGATCCGAACCGAGCTGAGGGAGGCGGCGGAGCGCAGCATCCTGCACCACGCGTACGAGCGCGGCCTGGGCTGGCAGGGCGACTACAACATGTTCGCCATGGCCCTCTCACTGGCCGGCAGCAGCACGGCCTCGAACGTCTTCCGTGAGCTGGACGGCGCGTTCACCGAGTGGCCGTGGACGTTCATGGCGGACCCGCAGAAGGCGTACGCGCGCTTCCGCAAAGCCTTCTGAGCCCTTCGGTTCTCCGTCTCCCGTCGCCGCCCCACCCCTTCACCCACCCGGACCGCCGATGATCCTGCCCGAGAACACCGCCGCCGACCGCACCTTCCAGGTCGACCTGCGCGGCCTCGTCGACCTCCTCTCCCACCACCTCTACTCCAGCCCCCGCGTCTACCTGCGCGAACTCCTGCAGAACGCGGTGGACGCGCTGACCGCCCGGCACGCCCTCGAACCGGCCGCCCCCGCCGACGCCTTCGGTGTCCGCCTGTACGCCGACGGCACGGTGGTGCGTGTCGAGGACGACGGCGTCGGCCTCACCGAGGCCGACGTGCACACCTTCCTCGCCACCATCGGCCGCAGCAGCAAGCGCGCCGAGAAGATCGCCGAGCAACGCGGCGACTTCATCGGCCAGTTCGGCATCGGACTGCTCTCCTGCTTCCTGGTCGCGGACGAGATCCACGTCCTGAGCCGCTCCGCCCGCACCCCCGACGCGCCCGCCGTGGAGTGGCGGGGACGCGGCGACGGCAGCTACACCGTCCGCGTCCTGCCCGCCACCGCCCGCCCCCGGCCCGGCACCACCGTCACGCTGACGCCCCGCACCGACGCGGGCGAGTGGACCCGACCGGAGCAAGTCCACGCGCTGGCCCGGCACTTCGGCTCCCTGCTGCGCCACCCGGTGACCTTCGACGACGGCACGGGCGCCGCGTCCGTCAACCCCGAACCCGCCCCCTGGGCACGTACGTACCCCACACCGGGAGCCCGCTCCCGCGCGCTGGCCGCGTACGGCGAGGAGGTCTTCGGCTTCAAGCCGCTCGACACCATCGAGCTGGACCTGCCCGCCGTGGGCCTGAAGGGCATCGCGTGCGTGCTGCCCGAGACGGTGCCGGCCGGCCGCAGCCACGGTCACCGCGTGCACGTCAAGGGCATGCTCCTGTCCGAGCAGGCCGAGGAGATCCTGCCCGAGTGGGCGTTCTTCGTCCGCTGCGTCATCGACGCCGAGAGCCTGCGCCCGACCGCGTCCCGCGAGTCCCTGTACGAGGACGACACCCTCGCCGCCGTCCGCGACGCCCTCGCCGAGCGGCTGCGCGCGTGGATCGCCCGGGCCGCCGCCAGCGACCCGGACCTGCTGGCCCGCTTCCTCCAGGCCCACCACCTGGCCGTGAAGTCGCTCGCGGTGCACGACGACGAGATCCTGCGGATGCTGCTGCCCTGGCTGCCGTTCGAGACCACCGACGGGCACACCACCCTCGACGAGTTCGCGCGCACCCACCGCACCGTGCTCGTGACGTCGAGCGTGGAGGAGTTCCGGCAGGTCGCGGCGATCGCCTCGGCCGCCGGGCTCGGCGTCGTCAACGGCGGCTACACCTACGACCGTGAACTGGTCCACCGGCTGCCGGAGATCAGGTCCGAGGTCACGGTCGCCGACCTCGACCCGGCGACCCTCACCGCCCACCTCGACCCCGTCGACCGGGAGACGGAACTGGCCGCCGCGGCCTATCTCGCCCAGGCCCGCGACGCCCTCGCCGTCTTCGACTGCGACGTGGCGCTGCGCACCTTCCACCCCGCCTCCGCACCCGCCCTCCTCGTCGACAGCCGCGAGGCCCGGCACGAACGCACCCGCTCCCGGCTCGCCCGCGAGCAGGAGGGCGGCCTGTGGGGCGACATCCTCGGCGCCCTGCGCCAGGAGGCGCCGCGGGCCCAGCTCATCCTCAACCAGCTCAACCCGCTGGTCCGCACCGCCGTCGCCATCGACGAGCCCGAACTGGCCCGCACCAGCGCCGAAGCCCTCTACGGACAGGCCGCGCTGCTGTCCCGGCGACCGCTCAGACCCGCGGAGTCGAGCCTCATCAACCGCTCCTTCCTCGACCTTCTCGCCCACGCCCTCCGCAAGGACAGCTGACGATGCCCACCGCACCCCACCCCCAGAGCACCGACGAGCTGTACCAGGCGCTCCAGGAGAACCGCCGGCGCGCCTACGGCCGCGCCCGCACCGTCACCGCCGAGGAACTCGTCGACGCCGCCGAGCAGTTCGAGGAGCCCGCCCCGCTCGTCCGCGCACTCCTCGAACTGCAGGAGGCGTACACCTACGGCTCCGAACCCCGGAAGTCGCCCGTCGTCTTCGCCCGCCTGCTCACCCTCTTCGACGAGCAGCCCGACGTCTTCGACGAGCGCCTGCGCCACACGCTGTTCTGGCGGTTCAAGTGGGTGGCGAACGCCCTGCGCGCGCTGCCCGAGATCCCGCTGGCCAGCCTGCGCCAGTGGCTGACGGAGATGCGCGACCGCTACGAGAAGGCCGGCCTGGGCCTCCAGCCCTACTACGGACAGGCGTACCAGCTCGCCGCACACACAGGCGAGGACACCGATCTCGCCTACGAGTTGTGGGCCGGCCGCGCCCGCACCCGGCTCAGCGACTGCGAGGCCTGCGAGATCTGCGAACGCGCCCTCCACCACCTGGCGGCGGGCGACGACGAGCGGGCGCTGCGCACCTGGGAGCCCGTCCTGGCCGGGAAGGAGTCCTGCCAGGAGGAGCCGGCCCGCTCCTTCTCGTACGCGCTGCTGCCCCTGCTGCGGACCGGCCGCACCGACGAGGCACGCGAACTGCACCTCGCCGGCTACCGCGGCTGCCGCCGCAACCCCTCGATGTCCGGGGAGGTCGGGCGGCACCTGGAGTTCTGCGCGCTGACCGGTAACGAGGCACGCGGCCTGGAACTCCTCGCCGAGAACCGGAGCCTGTTCGACGAGGTGGACTCGCCGCGGGAGCAGTTCGACTTCCTCACCGGCGTGGAGGTCCTCCTCCGGCGCGTCGAACTCCTCGGCCACGGCGAACTGCCCGCCACCGGATTCGCGGGCCGCACCTGGACGGTGACCGGCCTGCGCGCCGAGGTGCGGGAGCGCGCCGACGACCTCGCCGCCCGCTTCGACGCCCGCAACGGCACCACCGCCCACACCGACCGTCGCAGAGCCCGCCTCGACCGCGCCCCCCTCCTGGACGCGCTGGAGCTGACCCTGCGCACCCGCACCCTCGACGACGTGGCCCCGGCGGCCCCGGTCACCGCGCCCACCACCCGGACGTCCCCCGCCGTCCCCGAATCGCTGCCCGAACTCATCGTCCGCGCGCGGGAACTGGACGAACAGGGGCACCCGGACGCGCGGGCCTGCTGGGCACGGCTGCGCACGCTCGTCGCCGCCCGCGACTACACCCACCCCGACGACCCGGCCGTGGGCCCGCTCGCCCGACTGTGCGCGGACCTGCTGGACGACGAGGCGGGCCGGGCCCGCGAGAAGGACGAGTTCGCCGACGCCGCCGCCCTCCACGAGGAGGCCGCGGGCCTGTACGACGACGCCGGGCAGCCGGGCCACGCGGCAGTCGCCCGCGCCTGCGCCCTGCTCGCCACCGCGGAGCTCCCGGCACAGGGCACCGACGACAGCGCGGGGGCACAGGGCACCGACACGGCACCGGGCGGCGGTGCCGACACCGCCCGGACGGAGGGCGCGGACGCCGCCGGGGCGAAGCGCGCCGACGACGCCCGGGCGCAGAGCACCGGCGGCGCCGAGGCGAAGGCCGCCGCGCTGACCGCCGCCCACGCCTCCCTGGTCCGCCTGCACGAGGAGACGCCCGGTCTCACCCCACGCCAGGAGGCCCGCCTGCTGCGGCTGCGGGCCACCGCGCTCGGCATGCGCCTGCAGACGTCGGGAGACGAGGAGCACATCGCGCCGGTCCTCGCCGAGGTGGACCTGCTGCACACCTTCGCCACCCGGCACGACATCGACGCGCAGATCGCCGGAGCCCTGCTGCTGCGGGCCACCACGTACGCCATGTCCGGCGACCTGCCCGCCGCACTCACCGAGACCGACGGCGCCCTCGACCGGCTCAAGGCGCACGGCCCGGCCTGGCACCTGCCCCGCGCACTCGCCCTGCGCGGCCGGCTCCAGCTCGGCCTGCAGAACGCGCAGGCCGCGTACGCGGACCTGGCCGAGGGCCTGAGGCTGGCCGCCGACTGGCCGGCCGACACGGTCGACACCTCCCGCCTCCACAGCGAACTGGCCGGGGCCTGCCTGCACCTGGGCCGCCCCGACGAGGCACTGCGGCACCTGACCCGCTCCGCAGAGCTGGACCTCCGCGGCGGCAGCCGGTTCGACGCGTACTGCACCTACAGCAACGCGGCCCAGCTCAGCCTCGATCTCGGTCGTGTCGAGGACTGCATCGCGCTGCTCGACTCACTGCTCGCCGAACCGGACGTCGCCGCCGGGAAGCCGGACGACAGGCTCGTCGCCCAACTGCGGCTGACCCGCGCCCGCGCGCTGCACGCGGGGGACGACCTCAAGGCCGCCACGGCGGAGTTCGTCGCCCTCGCGGCCGAGTCGGCCGGCTGGGACGACGACCCGGGCAGCCACGCCATGATCGCGGCCGAGACAGCCGTACTCCTCGGTGAATCCGGCGAGTTCGGCCGTGCCCGCGAGGCCGCGGACCAGGCACTCGCCGCCCACGCCGAGGATCCGCGCCACGAGCAGCTCAGCAACTGCCTGCGTGAACTCGCCCGGCTCCAGGCGGAGCGGCAGGGCCCGGAGGGACTGGCCGGCGCCCGCGCCTTCCTCGCCGACGCCGGCCGGATCGCCGACGAGGCCCGCGCCGCCGGGTACGAGGTCCGCGGCCGCCCCCTGGACGCCGCCCTGGCCTATGAACACGGGCGGGTCAACGCCTACGCCGGTGAGTACGAGGACGCCCTGACCGCCCTGGAGAAGGCCCTCGCCCTGCTGGGCGAACCGGGAGCGGAGCAGGAGCACGCCGGCGAGTGGGCCGAGTGCGTCCGCCTCGCGGGTGCCGTGGAGGGCATCTACCTGGAGCGCACCGCCCCGGCCCTCGCCCGCCTCGACGCGGCGGTCTCCCGCCTCACCGCGCTGGGTCACACCGGGGAGACCGAGCCGCTGACCGCACTGGCGGCCCGGCTGCGCGACGAGGAGTGACGCGACGGGCAACGGAGCCGGAGGCAGCCGTTCAGGCTGCCGTCCGGCCGTCCACCGGGACGCCCAGCCGGTCGGCCACGGTGGTGAGGGACGATCCCAGGGGGAGCGCGACCCGGGTGACGGCGTGCCGGTCGCCCCGGGTCGGGTCCCGGTTGACGATCAGTACCGGCGTGCCGGCCTGGGCGGCCTGACGGACGAACCGGAGCCCGGACATCACCGTCAGCGACGACCCGAGGACGAGCAGCGAGCCTGCCTCACGGACCAGCGTGCGGCAGTGCTCGACCCGCCCCGGCGGCACGTTCTCGCCGAAGAACACCACGTCCGGTTTGAGGACACCGCCGCAGACCGCGCAAGGCACCACACGGAAGTCCCCGACCTGTTCGTCGGTGAGGTCGGCGTCACCGTCGGGGTTGATTCCCGCGGCCACCGGGGCGAAGCCCGCGTTGGCCTCCTCCAGCCGCCGGGCGAGTTCGCGGCGCGGGCTGAACGCACCGCAGGAAAGGCAGACGACCCGGTCCAGGCCGCCGTGGAGTTCCACGACGCCCTCGCTGCCGGCGGCCTGGTGCAGACCGTCGACGTTCTGCGTGATCACACCCGAGAGCAGGCCGTGCCGCCCGAACGCGGCCACGGCCCGGTGCCCGGCGTTGGGCAGGGCCCGGCGGAAGGTGCGCCAGCCGAGGTGGCTGCGCGCCCAGTACCGGCGCCGGGCCCGGTCGCTGCCGGTGAAGTCCTGGTAGGTCATCGGCGTGTGGCGGCTCAGGCTCCCGCCCTCGCCACGGTAGTCGGGGATGCCCGACTCGGTGGAGATGCCCGCCCCGCTGAGCACCACCACACCGCCGGCGCCCAGCGCGTCGGCGACCGGCGCGAGGTCCGTGGAGCCCGGCGGCAGGTCCTCTTCGGGGGTCCAGCTCAGAGTGGGGCGCATGCGCATGCCGCCAGGGTACGGTGCCCGTTCTCCCGAAGGGTCGGCGTCCGGTCGTCCCGTCGATCGGTTCACGGAGGACGTCCGCGTGGCCGGCGTGACGGCCGGTCTCCTCGATCATGTGGGTGAGCGCCCGGCGGACGCTCGGAGCGGGGCCGTCCGGCCGGGGGCGGGGGACCGGTGCGCCGAGGCCGGCGCACGTGTCGAGCACGTCGTTCGCCCGGGCGACCGCCTGCCGGTGACGGGTGACGACATCGGCCACGCTGTCCCCAGGGGCTGCGTGGAAGGTGGCCTGCCAGTCGGTGACCCGCTCCCCGAGGAACGTGGCCCGCTCGACGGACGTGAGGTGGTCGAGCAGCCCCAGCAGGTTCGTGCCCGAGGACACCGAGGCGGTCCGGACCTGCGGTTCGGGGGCGTCCTCGGCCTTCGCGGAGACGGAGTTCCGCAGACAGTCGAGGAAGCCGCGCAGCACCTCGGTCTCGCTGCTGCCGGTGCGGGGCGGCGGGGTGTCGCGACGCACGGTGCCTCCCTGTGTCGGCCGGAGCCGGTTCAGGCCGTGCGGCGGACGATCAGGACGTGGTCGGTGACCTCGGCGGTCCGCCCGTCCGGTCCGGTCGCGACCCGGCGGGGCGAGTCGGCCCGCTCGACCGTCCACGTCGCCGGGTCCAGGGCGATGCCCGCGGCCACCTCCCGCGGGGCCGGGTACCGGACGTCGGGGTCCTGGTTCCACGACCACGGAGCGGTCGACCCGTGGTCGACGACCAGCAGCAGCCCGCCCGGCCGCAGGGCGTACGCGGCCTTTCGCAGCACGGCCGCCCGGTCCAGGTCGAGGGGAGTCTGCAGATAGTGGGCGCAGACGAGCTCGAAGGTCCCGTCCGGGAACGACTCGCGCAGGTCGTGCCGCCGGGCGGTGATCCGGTCGTCCAGACCGTGCGACACGGCGAGTGAGGTGAGGCGTTCGACCGCCACGGACGAGACGTCGACGGCGGTGACGCGCCACCCCCGGCGGGCCAGCCACAGCGCGTCGCCGCCGGCACCGCACCCGAGGTCCAGCACGTCGCCGGGCGGCAGGTCCGCGACGGTCTCGGTGAGGCGTGCGTTCGGCCGCGGATCGGTGGCCGCCGGCCGGGCCGCGTGGACGTCGTCCCAGAACCTGACCGCGTCGGTGGCACTCATGGAGGTCTCCTTCTGTGGGGGAACGCGTCCGAGTCTCACCCGACCCCCCGCGAACCGGCACGGGATGTTGCCGTTCCGGCAAGACGCCCGGTGGGGCCTTCAGTCAAGAGCCTCGTAGGCGGACGGCGGATGGACGAGTTCGGGGTGGTCCAGCGTGTACCGGTCACCGTGGATCGCCAGCATCGCCCAGTGCCAGGCCTCGTCGTGGAAGACCAGGCCGCGGTGGGCACGGCCCTCCGGCTCGTACGGGTACCACTCCAGGGCCGCTTCCGTGGCTTGTGCCGGCGTCAGACCGCCGTAGTGCCGCATCACCCACGCGTAGGCACGCCGCTCGGCGTGCAAGTGGTCCAGGTACTCGGCCTCGCTCCATGTCATGGCCGAAACCCTAGGGGGCGTCCTCACCCGGGTGGCGGCCCGGCGCCGGGCCGACGTCGCGCCGACTGCGCGAACGCGCCCTTTCCTGCGTGGAGTCGATGGCGGAAGCGAAGGGTGCGCCATCGGAGTCGATGGCGGAGGCGAAGGGCGCGCCCTCGTTCGAGCCGATCGCCGCACAACGCCACATGGGGGCCGTCAGCGGGGCCGAACCGCTTCTGGTCACAGAGCCCGCATCGGGAGGGCGACGGCCGGGCCGGGACCGTCCACCCCCGACGCGTACGCACCGGAGCCGTCCTCGTTCCTGTGCATCCGCGAACGGGCTGTGCGGAGTCCGGCCGGCGGAAGGCACCGGCGGTCACGCCCGTGAGTCGCGGACCCCGCCGATCCCGTCCGCGTGCGTCACCGGTTCCGGAGAACACCTCGCGTCCCACACCTTGACCCCTTCGAACCGCGCGGTTTAGCGTTCCCGCGTTCGATAGCGATTGAAACGATTCAATGCATGTGAACTTCTCTGGGGTGCACTCATGTACGACGAATCCGTCCCGCAGCGTGGCGGGATGTCCAGACGCACGGTCCTGGCCGCGGCGGTGACCGCGGGGGCCGCGGCCGCCCTCGGCGCGGTCCCGTCCGGCGCCGCCGCGACTCCCGCCGCCGGAGGCGCCGGACCGACCGCCGACTGGTTCGCCGCCCCCGCCCGGTCGGTGCGTCCGAAGTTCCGGTGGTGGTGGCCGGACGGTCTCGTGGACCCGGACGAGATAGCCCGCGAGATCGACCAGATCGCGGACGCGGGCTTCGGCGGAGCCGAGATCGCCGCCGTGCACCACAGCATCAGGGACAAGTCGCTGCTCGACACCGCCCGTCACGGCTGGGGCGGCGGACCCTGGCGGGACGGCGTCGAGGCGGCCCTGCGCCGGGCGGCGAGACGCGGCCTCACCGTGGACCTCACCCTCGGCCCGAGCTGGCCCGCGGCCGTCCCCGGTGTCACCCCCGACGACGAGGCCGCGGCTCAGGAACTCGTCCACGGCCGGGTCCCGCTGACCGGCGGCGCCACCTATCGCGGGCCGGTGCCCCCGCCCGCGCACAAGGCCGCCCCGGGCGTCACCCGTGAGCACCTCGTCGCCGTCCAGGCGGCCCGGGTGGACACCGCCAACTCCACCCGCAAGGAGACCGGGCTCGCCCCCGACAGCGTCCGCGACCTGACCGACGCCGTCACCGACGGCACCCTGACGTGGACGGCGCCCGCCGAGGGCGACTGGGTGCTGATCTCGTACTGGCGGCGCGGCTCGGGACAGCAGCCCGAATCCGGACCCCACACCGCCCCCGCCGCCTACGTGGTCGACCACCTCGGCGAGGCCGGCACCACCGCCGTCACCGGCTTCTGGGACCGCCACATCCTGACCGGCTCCCTGCGGCGTCTGCTCGAAGCCGCGGGCGGTGCCTTCTTCGAGGACTCCGTGGAACTGGAGACCGACGGACTGGTCTGGACGCGGCGGCTGCCGGAGGAGTTCGAGAAGCGCACGGGGCGCCCCCTGCTGCCCCACCTGCCCGCCGTCGTCCTCGACGACAGCAACCAGGTGTTCGCCTTCGACGCCCAGCTGACCCGGCAGATCCGGCACGACTTCTGGGCGACCGTGTCCGACCTGTTCAACCGCCATCACGTGCGCGCCCTCAGGGACTGGGCGCACGGCCTCGGCATGACCCTGCGCGCCCAGCCCTACGGCCTGCAGACCGACAGCATCGCGTCCGCCGCGATCCTCGACATCGCCGAGGGCGAGTCCCTCGGCTTCAAGAACCTCGACGACTACCGCTGCCTGGCCGGCGGCCGGGACATGGCGGGGCACACCGTGCTCTCCTGCGAGTCGGGCGCCTACAACGGCTCCGCCTACAGCACCACCTGGGACCGCGTGCTGCGCACCATGGGCGGCGCCTACGCGGCCGGCGTCAACCAGACCGTCCTGCACGGCTTCTCCTACGCGAAGGCCCCGGAGTCGCAGTGGCCGGGCTTCGCCGCCTTCAGCCCCTACAACGGCACCGCCGGCTACAGCGAGTCCTGGGGTCCCCGGCAGCCCACCTGGCGGCACGCCGAGGACATCTCCGGCTACCTCGGCCGCGTCCACCAGGTCCTCCAAGCCGGCACGGTCCGCGCGGACGTCGCCGTCTTCCGGCAGACCGGCTACTCCGCCACCGGCATCGGCGCGTCCTGGTTCACCTCGACCGGCGTCCCGCTCGGATGGACCCACCAGTTCCTCAGCGGCCCGCTGCTCGACCTGCCGAACGCCAGGGTGTCCGGAGGCCGGCTGGCCCCGGACGGCCCGGCCTACAAGGCCCTGTTCGTCGAGGGCGACTTCTTCCACGGCTCCACCCCGACGCTGGCTCTGGCCGACGCCCGCAAGCTGCTCCGCTTCGCCGAGGCCGGGCTGCCCACGGTGTTCCTCGGCGCCTTCGACCAGGCGCTCACGCCGGGCGTGCCGGAGTCGGGCGAGACGGAGCGGCTGCGGGACGTGCTGGCCCGCCTGCTCGCCCTGCCCAACGTGGCCCGGGTCACCGACAAGACGGCGGTCGGCGACGCGCTCGCGTCCCTCGGCGTCACCCCCGACGCCCGCTACTCCACCGCTTCCACGCTCCTCAACGCCCACCGGGTGACGGATCAGGCGGACTTCTACTACCTGTGCAACGGCAAGCACGCCGAGACCGTCAAGCCGCCCGTCGCCGCGATCGACCACGACGTCACCCTGCGCCGCACCCGTGGCGGCGCGTTCGTGCCCTACCTGCTCGACCCCTGGACGGGCAAGGCCGAACGCGCCGCGCGGTACACGCGGCAGGGCGACGAGGTCACCCTGCGCGTCGCGCTGCGGCCCGGCCAGACCACGATCGTGGCGCTGGGACGGCCGGGGCTCTTCGGGGACCGGAACGGCAGCCGTCCGCACGCCGTCTCCTCGGACGCCGACGAGGTGCTGTTCACCCGTGGCGGGCTCACCGTGCGGGCCGGCGCCGGGGGCACGTACCGGACCCGTCTGTCGCAGGGCCGCACGGTCACCGCCACCCTCCCGTCCGTGCCCGCCGCGATCGAGCCGGACCGGTGGCACCTCGACGTGGACGACTGGTTCCCCGGCGTCGACGCGACCCGGACCGAGACCGTGCGCCGCGGCGTCGTCCTCGACACCCTGCTGCCCTGGTCGCGCATCCCCGAACTGGCGGACTCGGCCGGCGTCGGTACGTACCGCACCACCGTGGTGCTCCCGGACGACTGGACCTCCTCCCACGGCGCCGTGCTGGACCTGGGACAGGTCAGCGACACCTTCCGGGTGACGGTCAACGGGCGGGACCCGGGCCCCGCCGACCGCCTGTGCCCCGTCATCGACGTGGGCCCGCTGCTGCGGCGGGGCGAGAACACCATCGAGATCGAGGTGGCGACACCGCTCGTGAACCGCCTGAGGACGACCCGCCCGGAGGTCTTCGGCGGAGTCGCCCGCCAGGACCACGGGCTGGTGGGCCCGGTCCGCCTCGTGCCGTACGCCCAGACCACCCTCTGATTGAACGTTTCAACCCCTCTGATTCCCGCCGGGGTTTCCCGGCCGTGAGACAGCCGCTGTGCGGACGGTGCCCGTGCCCGTCCGCACAGCGGCATGCCCGCGTGTGCCCGACTCGCGCACGTCACAACGGTAGTTGCCGTCCCATGCGCATCCTGTGAGAACCCTTGACGCTCGCTGCGACGGCACTTAGCGTCTGCGCCGAGTCGAGTAAAACGATTCAATTCCCTTTGGTCTCCCCGTTCCTGACCCACCCGCAGCCATTGCCAGTGAAGGGAGCCCCGTGCCATGCACGTATCTTCCGGCAGGTCCGCCCCGTCCAGACGCCGGATCCTGTTCACCGCATCCGCCGCGGCCGCCGCGGCGGTGACGACACCCTCGTCCCCGGCCGCCGCGGCACCCGCACCCGCACCGGCATCCGCACCCGCCGGACAGGCCGGCGCGACCGGCCCGGAGCCGGCGCTGGACGAGTTCGCGCTCTCCGAAGTCCGGCTGCTCGACAGCCCGTTCCTCGCCAACATGCGCCGCACCTGCGCCTATCTGCTCTTCGTCGACACCGACCGGCTGCTGCACACCTTCCGCCTGAACGTCGGCCTGCCGTCGTCGGCGGAACCCTGCGGCGGCTGGGAGGCCCCACCGTCCAGCTGCGCGGCCACACCACCGGGCACCTGCTCAGCGCCCTGGCCCAGGCCCACGCCGGCACCGGCGACCGCGCCTACGCGGACAAGGCCCGCGCGCTCGTCTCGGCGCTGGCCGAGTGCCAGCGGGCGGCACCGTCGGCCGGCTTCCACCGGGGCTACCTCTCCGCTTTCCCGGAGACGGTCTTCGACCAACTGGAGGCCGGCGGGAAGCCGTGGGCGCCCTACTACACGCTGCACAAGATCATGGCCGGCCTGCTGGACCAGTACCGGCTGGCCGGTGACGCACAGGCCCTGGACGTCCTGCTGGAGATGGCCGCCTGGGCCGAGGCCCGCACCGCGCCGCTGTCCCGCGAACGGATGCAGAGCGTGCTGAAGGTCGAGTTCGGCGGCATGAACGACGTCCTCACCCGGCTGTACCTGGTGACCGGCGACCCGGTGCACCTGCGCACCGCCCGACGCTTCGACCACGACGAGCTGTACGCGCCGCTGGCCGCCGGCCGCGACGAACTCGCCGGCCGCCACGCCAACACGGAGATCGCCAAGGTGGTCGGCGCCGTGCCGGGCTACGAGGCCACCGGCGAGCGGCGGTACCTGGACATCGCCGACACCTTCTGGACCACCGTCGTACGCGACCACTCGTACGCCATCGGAGGCAACTCCGACAAGGAACTCTTCGGCCCTCCCGGCGAGATCGTCAGCCGGCTCTCGACGGTCACCTGCGAGAACTGCAACAGCTACAACATGCTCAAGCTCGGCCGCCACCTCTTCCGCCACCGCCCCGAGCGCGCCGACTACCTGGACCACTACGAGTGGACCCTCTACAACCAGATGCTCGCCGAGCAGGACCCCGACTCGGAGCACGGCTTCGTCACCTACTACACGGGACTGTGGGCGGGCTCGCGGCGGGAGCCCAAGGGCGGACTGGGCGCCGCCCCCGGCAGTTACAGCGGGGACTACGACAACTTCTCCTGCGACCACGGCACCGGCCTGGAGACGCACACCAAGTTCGCCGACACCATCTACTTCCGCTCCCGCGGCCCCCGCCGGCCCGAGCTGTACGTCAACCTGTTCATCCCCTCCGAAGTGCGCTGGGAACAGACGGGAGTGACGCTGTGTCAGGAGACGGAGTACCCCGCGGGCGACCGCACCCGCCTCACCGTCACCGCCGGACAGGCGCGTTTCACCCTGCGGATCCGCGTCCCCGCGTGGGTCGCCGACGGCGACGGGCGGCGGGCCGTGCTGAAGGTCAACGGCCGGACCGCCGGGGCGCCGCCCGCAGCGGGCGGCTACGCCGCCGTCACCCGTCACTGGCGCACCGGGGACACCGTGGAACTCGTCCTGCCGCGCGTCCCCGTCTGGCGCCCGGCGCCCGACAACCCGCAGGTGGCATCGTTGTCATACGGTCCGCTGGTGCTGGCCGGCGCATACGGCGGCACCGGCCTCGCGACCCTTCCCGTCATCCGCCCCGACACCCTGCGCCGCACCCCCGGCGGGCAGACCGCGTTCACCGCGGTCGCGGACGGCGGCCGCGTCGCCCTGCGCCCCTTCCACGAGGTCCACCACCAGCACTACAACGTGTACTGGGCCGTCACACCGCGCCGCACACCCGCACGGGACGTCGCCCACTACCCCCTCGACGAGGGCAGCGGCACCTCGGCCGCGGACCGCACCGGAACCTTCGCCGACGCCGTCCTCGCCGGCGGCGCCGCCTGGAGCACCGACGGCGGCGTGCCCGCGGTGACCCTCGACGGACGCGACGGCCACGTCGCGCTGCCCGTCGGACTGCCCAGCGGCCTCGACGAGCTGACCGTGGCGGTACGCGTCCGCGTGGACGCCCTCGCGCCCTCCGCACGCGTCTTCGACCTCGGCTACCACAAGGACACCTACCTCTTCCTCACCGCGACCACGGGCGCCGGCCGCGCCCGCGCGGCCCTGAAGATCTCCGGCATGGAGCGGGAGGACGTCGTCGACGCCACCGGCCCGCTGCCGACCGGCCGGTGGGTCCACGTGGCACTCACCCTCGGCGGCGGCACCGGAGTGCTCTACGTCGACGGAGCCGAAGCGGGCCGCAACACGGCCATGGTGGCCGGCCCCCTCCTCCTCGGCCGCACCGGCCGCAACTTCCTCGGCCGCTCGCAGAACAGCACCCACCCCTGTCTGCGCGGGGCCGTCCGCGACTTCCGGCTGCGCAACCGGGCCCTGACCGCCGACGAGGTGCGCCGGCTCGCCCAGGGCTGAGCGGCACACCCGCGCCCACCGGTCCCGCCCGCCTTACCACCACCCACCCCAGGAGCTCCGCCATGTCCGAAGACGCGACACCCGAACGCCCCGACGGCCCCGGAAGCGCCCTCTCCAGACGCCGGTTCGTGGCCGCCGCCGGTGCCACCGGCGCCCTGGTCGCCGTCGGCCTCCCCGAGGCCGCGTCCGCGGCCTCCGCCACCGAAGCGGCGGAGGGGGCCGCGGGACCCGGCCGGGACGCCTTCTCGCCCCGGCACTTCGCCGACCCGCGCCGCGACAGCCGTCCCACCGTCTACTGGTACTGGAACGGCCCCGTCACCCCCGAACTGGTGGACCGCCAGATGGCGGACCTCCGGGACAAGGGCATGTACGAGGTCGTCCTCTTCTCCTTCGACAACGCCGAGATGCGCCCGGTGTTCTTCACCGAGGAGTGGTTCGACATCGTGGGTCACGTCCTGCGCACCGCCGAACGCACCGGCATGCGCGTGTGGCTGTTCAACGACGACCACTTCCCCAGCGGACGCGCGGGGGAGCTCATCGTCAAGGGCGGACAGGTCGGCACCCGCACCTACGCCCCCCGGCCCGACCTGCGGCTGAAGGCACTGGCCCGCTCGACCACCGTGGTGCGCGGCCCGGCCGCCGTCGACCTGCGCCGCAGCACCGGAGTCGGGGTCGAGGCGGGACGCCTGGTGGCCGACGCCGCCGTGCTCCACGGCGCCACCGTCCTGCGCGACAGCGCCGGCTGGACCGACTACACGGTCAGCGGCAGCGCCAAGGCGGAGCACGGCGCGGCCGGCCTCGTCGTACGCGGCTCGGCCGACGGACGCTCCGGGTACGCCGTCACCTTCGACCAGACCGGCGTGACCACCGTCCACCGGCTGGCCCCCGGCACGGAACCCGCCGAGCTGCTGCGCAGCACCCGCACCGACGGCTTCAACAAGACCAGGTTCCACACCCTGCGGGTCACCGTCCGCGCCGACACGGTGTCCGTCACCCTCGACGGCCGGGACAAGGGCACCGTCCGGGACTCCGCCCACACCACGGGCGGCGCCGGCGTGCGCGCCGTCGACGACCAGCGTGCCCTCTGGGAGAACCTCGCCGTCGAAGGCGCCGACGGCGCCGTCCTGTACGACTCGGCCTTCGACGAGTCCTCCGCCGTCCGGTCCTTCCCCGAAAAGGAGCTGCCGGCCGGGGACTTCACGGTCGCCGCCGCTGCCGCACGCCCCGTCGGACCGGCCGGCGCGGCCGACGTCACCGACCTCACCGGCCGGCTGACCGGCGACCACACCTGGCAGGTGCCGGCGGGGGAGTGGCAGGTGGACCTCTTCGGCGGGGTCCTCCTCGTCGACGACTCCCAGGGATACAGCCGCAGTTACGTCGACCTGCTCGACGACGAACCGGTCGAGCTGTTCCTGGACATCGTCCCCGCCGAGTACCACCGCCGCTTCGGACGGTACTTCGGCACGGTCGTCCCCGGCTTCTGGGACGACGAGCCCTTCTTCGCCTCCGCCGAGGCCCACTTCAAGCGCCTGCCGTGGTCACCCTCCCTGGAAGGGGCCCTGCGCGCCGTCGGAGTCACCCCCGGCGCCGCCTACGCCGCCGCCTTCGACGACCTCGGCCGTGCGGGCCGCACCGTCCGCGGCCGCTACTGGCGGGCCGTCTCCGACCGCTTCGCCAAGGCCTTCGAGAAGCAGGCCCGGCTGTACGACGAGTGGGGCGTCGCCCTCATCACCAACCCGCTCTACGACGAGACCGCCCCCGCCAAGCGCATCGTCACCACCGGCGACCTGCACAAGGTCAACCAGTGGGCGCAGGTGCCCGGCGGCGACATCATCACCGCCGAGTACGTGGCCGGCGAGCCCACCATGATCCCCCGCAACCCGGTCTCCGTCGCCCACCAGATGGGCCGCGAACGGGCCCTGCTGGAGATGTTCGGCAACATGGGCTGGCAGGTCACCCCCGCCTTCGTGCACGCGACCGTGGGCGCGCAGGCGGCCCGCGGCGTCAACCTGACGGTGCTGCACGCGCTGTGGACCGACGAGACCCGCGTGTACTTCCCGCCGCCGTTCGGCCCGCGCGCGCCCTGGTGGTGGGCGATGCGCCCGCTCGCCGAGTGGATCGGACGGCTCATGGAGGCCGGCCGCGGCACCTCCGCCGCCCGCACCGCGCTGCTGCAACCGCAGCGGGCCGCCGAGCAGTCGACCGGCACCGACCGGCAGGGCGACGTCGACGGTCCGCTCGCCGACGCCGCCTACGCCCTGGAACGGTCCCAGGTCGACTTCGACCTGCTGCACGAGGGCGCCCTCACCGGCGACCCGGCCCTGCGGGCCCACGCCGGCGTCCGGGGAGGCCGGCTCGTGGTCGGCCACGCCGCCTACGACCTGGTGGTCGTTCCCGAGACGCCGACCCTGGACGCGGACGGCCTGCGGGTGCTGCGCGAGTTCGTCCGCGCGGGCGGCACCGTGATCGCGGTGGGCGCCCTGGACACCGACGAGGCCGACGGCGACGACCGCACCCTCGCCCACGGCCTGCGCGACCTCTTCGGCGACCGGGTTCCCGGCAGCCGGGCCCTCGGGCGCGGCCACGCCGTACGCGTCGCGGACACCGGCGCGCTGGGCGCCGCCGCGACCGGCGCCGGGGCGGCCGCCGCCGTCCTCGACCCGCCCCGGGACGCCGTCCGGGTGCTGCGCGTGCGACGCGGCGCGGACACCGTCTTCCTGTTCAACAACGAGAGCGGCGAGCGGGCCGGGACCGTCGCCGCCCTGCCCGCCACCGGCGTGCCCCAGATCTGGGACCCGGGGACCGGCACCGGCGGCCCGGCACCGCTGCACCGGAGCACCAAGGACGGCGTACGGCTCCCGCTGGACCTGGAGCCGTACCAGAGCCTGGTCGTCGTGGTGCGCCCCGGGGTCCGGCACGAGCCCCACCTCACGGACTCGCCCCTGCCGGTCCTGGCCGTGGAACGCCACGGAACGGTGCTCAGGGCCACCGTGGAGGCCGCCGAGCCCGGCACCCACACCCTCACCGGCACCGACGGCAACCACCTGCACCGCGGCACCGTACGCGTCGACGACCCGCTCGACCCCGTCCCGGTGACCGGCGACTGGACGTTCACCTTCGCACGCGACGGCGCCACCCCCGTCACCGCGCCGCTGGACAGCTGGACCGTGCACGACCCGCTGTTCTCCGGCAGCGGCACCTACACCACCGCCGTCGAGGTCGACGCCGCCCGGCTGCGCGACCGCCGCGTCCTGCTGGACCTCGGGGACGTGCGCGACGTCGCGGAGGTCACCGTCAACGGCGCCGTGCTGCCGCCGCTGCTGTGGGCACCGTTCGTCGCCGACGTCACCGAGCGGCTGCGCCCCGGCCGCAACACCCTGAGCGTGCGCGTCTCCAACACGCTGTCCAACGAACGCAGGAAGCCGCTGCCGTCCGGCCTGCTCGGCCCCGTGACCCTACGGTTCCGGCACCGCGCCACGGTCGAACTGCGCCGCGTCTGAACCCCGTTCCGGCACCTCGACGGTCCTCCGCGCCGACGCCGCGAAGACCCCGGCCCGCGCGACCGGGCAGGCCCTCCGGCCGCGGGCCGTGAGGAACCCCCGTCCCGGGGCCGCGAAGACGCCCGGTCCCGGGGCCGCGAAGACGCCCGGTCCCGGGGCCGCGAAGGACCGCGGTCCCGGAACCGGGCAGTGATCCCCGTCCCCGATCCGTCCCACCCACACCCGCCAGGAAGCCACATGCCCACACCGCACCCGCACCGCAGACCCGGGTGGTCCGCCGCCCTGGCCGCGGCCACCGCCCTCGCGACCGTGCTCGCCGGCGCGGTCACCGCCGACGCCGTCACCGGCGACGTCTCCCCGGCCCGGCTGCGCACCCAGCACCTCACCCAGGCCCTCGGCATCGACGACACCACCCCCGAACTCAGCTGGGAGATCGACGCCGGCCGCCCCGACGCCCGGCAGTCCGCCTACCGGGTGCAGGCCGCCACCTCGCCCCGGCTGCTCAACTCCTCCCGCCCCGACCTGTGGGACTCGGGCCGGGTCGACTCGGCCGTGCCCGCGACCACGTACGACGGGAAGGCACTGGGGTCCCGCACACGCGTCTACTGGCGCGTCATGCTCTGGTCCGGGCCCGGACACAGGAACGGCGGCTGGAGCCGCACCGCCGTCTTCGAGACCGGCCTGACGAAGCGGTCCGACTGGGGAGCCGACTGGATCACCCACCCCGACTGGCAGTTGAGCAGGCGCACGGCCGAACCCGTCGTCGTACGGCTCCCCAGGACCACCGCCCGCTACGTGCGCCTGGACGTCACCCGGCTCGGCCTGCCGCTCGCCGAGTCCTTCCCCGACCGCACCTGGCGGCTCCAGCTCGGTGAGATCGACCTCCGCGACTCCACCACCTCCACCACCGGCCTCGCCCGCGGCGCCGCGGTCACCGCGTCCGAGAGCAACACGCTGCGCAAGACCTGGGAGCCCGCCCTGGCGGTGGACGGCCTGCCCAACAGCGCCCTGCAGACCGCGGCCGGCTACGCGAGCGCCCCGCACACCGGCCCGGACGTCTCCGCCGCCCCGGTCACCCTCACGCTCGACCTGAAGTCGGTGAAGACCTTCGACGAACTGGCGCTGTACCCGCGTGCCGACGTCCTCACCGACGACGGCAAGGTCCCCAACTTCCCCGTCGACTACGCCGTTTCCGGGGCCGGCAGCGCCGACGGCCCCTTCACCACGCTCACCCGCGTCACCGGCCAGCAGCCGCCCACCCCGTACCTGCCGGCCGGACTTCCCCTGCTCACCGACGACTTCACCCTCCCGAAACACGTACGCAGCGCCCGCCTCTACATCGCCGGGCTCGGCATCCACGACGCGAGCATCAACGGCGAACCCGTCGGCGACGCCGTCCTCGAACCGGCCAACACCGACTACGCCGAGCGCGTCCAGTACACCACCTACGACGTCACCGAGCGCCTGCGGACCGGCGCCAACACCATCGGCGTGGCCCTGGGCAACGGCATGTCCAACGTCGTCAGCACCGCCGACCGCTACCGCAAGCTCTACGGCAACCTGTCCGACCCCAAGCTGATCGCCCGGCTGGAAGTCACCCTGGCCGACGGCCGGGTCCGCACCCTCACCAGCGGGGACGACTGGCGCACCACCCTCGGGCCCACCACCTCCTCGAACTGGTACGGCGGCGAGGACTACGACGCCCGCCGGGAGATCCCCCGCTGGGACGAGCCCGCCGGCGACCACTCCGACTGGCGGCGGGCGACCGTGGTGGCGGGCCCCGGCACCACCGAACGGCCCGCCGCGCTCAGCGCCCGGGAGACCGAACCCATCCGGATCGTCGAGACGCTCCGGGGCCGGGAGGTGGACGGCGCCGAGGGCAGCCGGGTCTTCGACCTCGGACGCAACATCGCCGGCTGGCCGGAGATCACCGTGAACGCCCCCGAGGGCACCGCGATCCGGGTCTACCCCGCGGAGAGCCTGAAGGACGGCCGCGCCTTCCAGTCCGTCAGCAACGTCGGCGCACCCCTGTGGGACTCCTACACCGCCCGGGGCCGCGGCGACGAGACCTGGCACCCGCGCTTCAGCTACCACGGGTTCCGCTACCTCGACCTGAGGGGTGTGCCCGAGGGAGCGACGGTGAGCGTGCGCGGACACGTCCTGCACACCGACAACACCTCCGCCGGTGACTTCACCAGCTCCGACCCGCTGATCAACGACATCCACGCGCTGATCCGCCGCTCCGTCGAGGGCAACATGATGAGCGTCCTCACCGACTGCCCGAGCCGCGAGAAGCTGGGCTGGCTGGAACAGAACCAGCTCGTCTTCCCGGCCCTCGCCGGCAACTACGACATGCAGGCCTACCTGCGCAAGATCGTCCGGGACATGGCGGACGCGCAGACCACCGAGGGTCTGATCCCGAGCACGGTCCCGGAGTACACCAGCCTGCCCGGCGGCTACCGCAACGACTCCAACTGGGGCGGCGCCTTCGTCCTCGTCCCCTGGCAGCTCTACACCACCTACGGCGACAAGCGGACCCTGCGGACGTACTACCCGCGCATGCGGCAGTACGCGGCCTTCCTGGAGACCCAGGTCAAGGACGGCATCCTCGACTACGGCCTCGGCGACTGGTTCACGCCCGACCGGACCTTCCCGCGCGCCGTGGCCGGCACCTACGGCTACTGGCGGGTCGCCGACGCCCTCAGCCGCATCGCCACCGTCCTCGGCGACCAGGGGGCCGCGGACGAGTACCGCGCCAAGGCCGACGCGAGCGCGAAGGCCCTGTCCGCGAAGTACTACGACACCACCACCGGCACCTTCGGCGGCGGTGGCCACGGGGCCGAGGCGCTCGCCCTCGACATGGGCGCCCACCCGGCGGGGGAGCGGGACCGCCTGCTCACCCACTTCACCACCGCGGTCGAGGACGCGGGCGACCACCTGATCCTGGGCGAGATCTCCCTGCCCGCCGCCTTCCGGGTCCTCAGCGGGGCGGGGCGCGACGACGTCGTGCACGCCATCGCCACGCAGACCACCAGCCCCAGTTACGGCTACCAGGTACGCGCCGGCAACACCACCCTCGGCGAGTCCTGGGACGGCGGCCCCGGCCAGTCGCAGAACCACTTCATGCTCGGCGCCATCGACTCCTGGTTCACCACCCGGGTCGCCGGCATCGCGCAGACCGCCGACTCCGTCGGCTACGCCGAGCTGCTGATCGACCCGGCCGTCGAGGGCGACATGACCTCGGCCTCGGGTTCCTACCGGACGCCGTACGGCATCGCCCGCACCGACTGGGAGCGGACGGACGGCCGCTTCCGGCTGACCGTGGACGTCCCCGCCGGCAGCACCGCCGAGGTGCACGTCCCCGCAGCCGGAGGACGGGCCGGGGCACCGAAGGGAGCGCGCCTGCTGCGCACGTCCGGGGAGGAGGCCGTGTACCGGGTGGGTTCGGGACACTGGACCTTCCGCTCGGCCCCGCCGCGGTCCTGAGCGACGACGGCTCCCACCGGGCGGCGACGCGCTGTCACCGCCCGGTGGGAGCCGGTGACGAGTTCGGCTGAACGGTCGGGCCGGCGCGCACGTAGGAGAAGGGCGGACGGCCTCCCACGCGCGACCCCCGGCGCCGGCCCCCTACGTTGCACCGACCGACGCGAGGAGTACGCGACGATGAGCACCGCACGCCTGAGCGACCGGCTGGCCGGCCACCAACCGCTCGTTCTGGGCCTGTTCCGCATCGTCCTCGGCCTGCTGTTCACCAGCGAGGGCGCCGCCACGGTCTTCGGCGTACTGGACAGGGAGGCCGGCCCCACAGGTGACTGGCCGTTCTGGTACGCGGGCGTGATCGAGCTCGTCTGCGGCGTCCTCGTCCTCCTCGGGGCCGCGACCCGCGGCGCGGCGTTCCTCAGCTCGGGGGCCATGGCCTTCGCCTACTTCACCGAACACCAGAAGGACGGCCTGTTCCCGCTGCAGAACGGCGGTCTGTCACCGGTGTTGTTCTGCTGGGGCTTCCTGCTCCTGGTCTTCTTCGGGCCGGGCGCCCTGTCCCTGACGGGCCTGCTCCGCCCCGGCACACCCGGGGACACCGGGGCGGCCCCCGCATCGAGGTAGTGCGTGGCTCGGCCGGATCTCGTGCAGGTGCACCACCAGGTCCGCCGACCTCAGCAGGTTGACCTGGTCACCGGGCGGCGGGTAGTCCGTGCCGATCTCCCGTTTGGGCCGGGCGACGTCCAGCAGGGCGCGGGCGGCGGGCGGCGCGGTGCGCAGGTCGGCGTACCAGTCGCGGTGGCTCACCCGGCCCAGGACGTGCTCGGCCGAGCCGGGCGCGGCGGGCGGCACCTCGACCCGTCCGACGTCCTGGTCGGCCGGGTTCTGCAGGCCCTGTTCGGTGGCGTGCACGGCACCCCGGTCGAAGGAGAGCCCTACCGCCAGGTATCCGCCGTCCAGCCGCCGCCGCAGCACCGTGCCCTGGGTGAGGGGGAGATCCGGGGTGGAACTCCTGGTGTACAGGTGGCTGTTGTGTCCGCCGAGCACGATTCGGTGGCCGGTGCGGCGGTGCCACCACAGGGTGTTCTCCGCCATGGCGGTGTCGCGGTGGGCCATGGCCTGCGGCGCGGTCCGGGGATCGGAGAGGTCGAAGGCGTACAGGCGCGCCACCTGGTCGATGACGGTGGCGTGCTGGACGGCCCAGGTGTGCTCGTCGTCCGTCCCGGCGGGTTCGCGGGCGCGGAGCAGTGCGAGGACGCGGCCGGTGCGTTCGGCCCGTGCGCGGCGTTCGTCCAGGGGAGCGGTCGTGGCGGCGCGCATCCACGCGTCGACGGGCAGGGTGGGGCGCAGCCCCCGGTACAGGCCGGTGACGTCGGGCAGCAGGTCGGGGTGGGTGCGCCGGACGTGGCCGACGACCCGGTCGTACAGCTCCGGGCCGGCGTAGCCGTTGTCGTTGCCGGCGAACCTGACCGGGTCGTCGGGGTGGGCGACGTTGTACGCGCGCATCCAGCGGATCATGTCCAGGTACTCCTGGCTGTGCAGCAGCAGGAAGGCGTTCCGGAACTCCTCGGACATGATCCGGACGGGATCGCCGCGCCCGGTGAGCAGGTAGTCGTCCAGACGCAGCCCCGCGCTCCAGTCGGCCTCCAGGACGAAGGAGCGGAAGCCCTTCTCCTCGACCAGGTACCGCAGGACCCGGTGCCGGAAGGTGACGAAGTCGTGGGAGCCGTGGGCGGCCTCGCCGACGCCGACCACCACGGCGTCACCGACCGCCTTCCCGAAGGGGCGCAGGTCCTCGAAGGGGCCCGAGGGCTCGGTGGTGCGCAGCGGACGGGCGGCCTCCTCGAGGGGCGACAGCACATCGCCGACGGCCGCGGGAGATCCGTCCGAGGCCCCGGTGTCCCCGCCGGCCGGGGCCGCCGCGACCGTCCCGGCGACGACGGCGAGCCAGACGAGCAGCGCGGCGGCCGGCCGCCGCGTCATGAAGGGTGTCATGGCGTCAGCGTCGCCGCCGCGGCGCAGGACCGCGCTCCGAGGGTCACCCGACCGGACCAACGTCGCCCAGACGGACCACCACGTACCCCGTCCGGGGCAAGGAGACGGCCGTCGACGAGCCGTCGCTCGACGGCACGGTGTAACAGTTCTCCATGAGTCATGGACGAAATACCCCTGTAGGCGACGTGCGGAGTTCGCGGGGGAGCCGGATCCGGGCCGCCGTGATCGTCCTGGTCGCCGCGGCAGCCCTGGGCACGACCGCCGAAGCGAAGGCGTCGCCCCCGTCGGCTCCCCGGGGCACCGACTGGGACGCCATCGCCGCGTGCGAGTCCGGCGGCGACTGGCAGGCGAACACCGGCAACGGTCACTACGGCGGCCTGCAGTTCACGCAGTCGAGCTGGGTCGCTGCCGGGGGACTCGAGTACGCCCCGCGTGCGGACCTGGCGACCCGCGAGGAACAGATCGCCGTGGCCAGGCGCCTGGCCCGGCTCCAGGGGATGTCGGCCTGGTCCTGCGCCCCGCGGCGGTGAGCGACGACCCGGCCGGGGAGGTCCCCCGGGCGGGGCGAAGTGAGCCGCGTAACGTCCACCCCCATGGAACACCTGGCTCACCCCCAGTCCGCGCCGGGCGTCCGGCGCCGGGCCCGTGACCTCGGCATCGTCATCGGACGCGTCGCCCCCGGGCCCTTGAACGCGATCACCGACGTGCCGGGCGTCCGCGTCGGCCACACCACCGTCCGCCGGCCCCCCGGCGTGCACAGCGGAGTCACCGCCGTCGTGCCCGGTGCCGTCGGCCCCCGCACACCGCTGCCCGCGGGGGTGTTCACCGGCAACGGTTACGGCAAACTCGTCGGCACGACCCAGCTCGCCGAACTCGGCACGCTGGAGACGCCGGTGCTGCTCACCTCCACGCTGTCGGCCTTCCGCGTCGCCGACGCCCTCGTCGGCTGGGTGCTCGAACGGCCCGGATGCGAGGAGGTGCGCAGCCTCAACCCCGTCGTGGGCGAGTGCAACGACGGCCTCCTGTCCGACATCCGCGCCCGGCCCGTCCACGAGGAGCATGTGCGGGCCGCCCTCGACACGGCGTCCGGCGGGCCGGTCGCCGAGGGCTGTGTCGGCGCGGGAACCGGCACGGTCGCCCTGGGGTTCAAGGCCGGGATCGGAACCGCCTCACGCACACCGGACCTGGCAGGCCGACGGTGCACCGTGGGTGTCCTGGTGCAGGCGAACTTCGGCGGCACGCTGCGCGTCCTGGGCCGCACCGTCACGCCCGGGGCGATGGGCCTCGAAGCAGCCGATCCGGCGTCGGACGAAGAGACCGGCTCCTGCATGGTCGTGGTGGCCACGGACGCCCCTCTCGACGCCCGGCAGCTCACCCGAGCGGCGCGCCGCGCGGTGTTCGCCCTGGCCCGCTCGGGCGCGGCCTACAGCCACGGCAGCGGTGACTACGCCGTGGCCTTCAGTACACGACCGGGTGCCGGTGCGCCCGTGGCCGACGCCGAACTGGGGCCGTTGTTCGAAGCGGTCCTCGACGGGGTCGAGGAGGCGGTGCTCAACTCCCTGCTCGCCGCGGAGACGACCACCGGCTTCGGCGGCCGGACCGTACCGGCCCTCCCGGCGGACCGCCTCCTCCTCGCCCTCACGTCCGGCCCGTTCGGGCCCGACGAGTGCGCCGGACCGCGGTCACCGGGATGACCGCAGCGAGCGTACGACTGCCTCCAGGACCTCGTGCACGGTCTTCGCGGGGCGGCCGATGACGGTCTCCAGCGTCGGGTCGACGACGTCGAACTCGCCCTCGCGCGACGCGGTGAACATCGTCAGGGCGAACTCCGCGGCCGGCCGCGGCATCCCGTCGGCGACCGCCGCGGACGTCCACTCGTGGTCGTCCATGACGACCCGGGTGACGGTCCGGCCGGTGATACGGCCGAGGATCTCGGCGACGTCGGCGAAGTCCAGCGTGCGCGGGGCCGTCAGCGGCGGTGTGATCCCCTCGAGCGCCCCGTCCTCGGTCAGGGCGACGGCCGCGGCTTCCGCCAGGTCCTCGTGGGCCGTCCAGGACACCGGGCCGTCCTGCGGCACGGCGAGTGTGCCGGTCTCCAGCGCGGCGCCGATGTAGTGGCTCAAGGTGGCGGCGTAGAAGCCGTTGCGCAGGGCGGTGCAGGGGACTCCCTGCCGCTCGAGGTGCTCCTCGGTGGCCGCGTGGACCCGCTGCGGCGGGAAGAGCGACGTGGGTGAGGCGGCCTGGTGGCTGGTGTAGAGGATGCGCCGGGCGCCCGCTTCCCGCGCCGCGTCGATGGCGGCGCCGTTGGCGGCCGCCGCGCCGTCACCCCGGATGGCCGCGGAGACGACCAGGACGCGCTCGGCACCTTCGAAGGCGTGCTTCAGGCCGCCGGGTTCGGTGAAGTCTCCCGCCCGGACCCGGACGCCGCGCTCGGCGAGGCCGGCGGCCTTGCGCACGTCGCGCACACTGACACCGATCCGGTCGGCCGGTGTCCGCTCCAGCAGGCGGTCGACGATCAGTGCCCCGAGGCGGCCGGTGGCTCCCGTGACGATCAGCATGGCTGACTCCTGTCCGATGGTGATTCCAATGGAACGAGAATAACGGTAACACTGATACTTCCGGTGGAAGCAAAAACGTGCGCACACCGGGGGAATGGCCGATTCACCACAGTCGGAAGGGGGCCGTACGAGGATGAGGGCGGCGGTATCGTTGATAACATCGCCTGTCACGCACGGGCGATACCATCGTTTCCATGGCACCGAACACGCAGCGGCGAGACATCACACGGGACCGCATCGTGAAGGCCGCGGCCGGCCTGCTGCGCGACCAGGGGCCCGCCGCGGTGACCACGCGCCGCGTGGCCCAGGAGGCCGGGCTGCAGCCTCCCGCGCTCTACCGCTTCTTCCAGGGCAAGGACGACCTGCTGGTCGCCGCCGTGGAACAGGTCTTCGCCGACCACGTGGCGAGCAAACAGGCCACCGCGCCCTCGGACGACCCGGTGGAGGACCTCCGCACCGGATGGAACACGCAGATCGGCTTCGGCCTCGCCCACCCCTACGTCTACGCCCTGCTGCTCGACCCGGCCCGCGCGCGCGACACCCCGGCACAGGTCAAGGGCGTGCTGGTCCTCGCCGAACGGGTACGCAGGATCGCCGCCGCCGGACGGCTGCGGGTGAGCGAGGAACGCGCCGTCAACCTCATCCGCGCGGCGGGGGTCGGAACCGTCCACACCCTGCTGACCCTGCCGCCGGAGCAACGCGACCCGCACCTGGCCGACGCCGCCTTCGACGCGGTCACCCGCGCCGTCCTCGTGGACGAACCCGCTGTCCCCGCCCGGGACCCGGCGGCCGTCGTCGCGGCCTTCCGCACCCTCCTGCCCGAACTCCCCGGCCTCAGCAAGGCCGAAGCCGCACTCCTCGACGAATGGCTGCGCCGCTGATCCGGCACCGGGCCGGCTCCGACGGGCACCTGCTCCCCGCGAAGGCGGACGAGGCGCCCGGCAGGCGGCGCCGGCAGCGTCCCGGTCCCGAAGCGACGCCGGAGGTCCGTCCGTGACACCTGACCCGGCGGTACCGGACTCCGGGAAACTCGCGGGGAAGGTCGTCTCCGTCACCGGCGGTCCGACCGGCAGCCGGTGAACAGGGGCGGAACGGCGGGCCTCAGCTGTGGGAGAGGGCGAAGGAGACCAGGAAGCCGCTCACGGTGACCAGCCCGATGGCCAGGTGGGCGTCCTCGAACGCCTCGGGGATCATCGTGTCGGCGATCATCGCGAGGATGGCCCCGGCGGCCACCGCGGTCACGGCGGCGATCACAGCCGGGGAGAAATCCCCGATCACCGTGTAGCCGAGGACCGCCGCGAGGGTGCTCGCGGCGGCGATGGCGGCCCACACCCCGAAGACGTAGGCCCTGCCGCGTCCGGCCTTCTTCATGCCCGCCGAACTGGACATCCCCTCAGGAATGTTGCTGATGAACACCGCCGCCACGGTCACCGGACTCACCGCTCCGCCGTCGAGCAGGCTCACGCCGATGACCGCGGACTCCGGGACGCCGTCGAGCAGCGCCCCGAAGGCGAGCGCGAGGCCGGAGCCGGCCTGCTGCCCCTCCGACGGCTGCGCCTGTTCCCGCCGGTGCCCCGAGCGCTTGCGGTGCCGGGCGCCGCGGCGGGCCAGCCACATGTTGCCCGCGGTGTAGGCCACCGCGCCGGCCAGTGCGCCGACCGCCGCGGGAGCCAGCCCGGCCTGGTCGTAGGCCTCCCCGACCAGTTCGAAGCTGACCGCCGACAGCAGCACCCCGGCACCGAAGGCCATGACCGTCGCGATCACCTTCTGCGGGACCCGCAGCCCGTATCCCAGCGCCGCCCCGAGCAGCAGCGCCGAGCCCGCCACCAGTCCCCACCAACCCGCCTGAAGCACCTGTGTCATGCACTTCCGGTACCCGCCACGGGCCACCTCTTCCTCGCCGCGTCAGCCACAGGGGCTGATGAGGAGCAGGGCGATGTCGTCGCCGGGAGTGGGGGCGTGGCGGATGAGGGTGTCGGCCATGGCGTCCAGATCGGTCGGGTCCGCGTGTTCGAGGAGCCCCGCGAGGGCCGCGGTGGCGTCGTCGAGGTCCACTCCGGGAGCTTCGACGAGCCCGTCGGTGTAGAGGGCGAGCACACAGCCGGCCGGCAGGGGGAATTCCAGGGCCGGGTAGCGGGAGTCCGGCTCGATGCCGAGGAGGAGACCGGGGGGAACCGGGAGGACCTCGGTGCGTCCGTCGGCATGGCGGAGCAGGGGCGGCGGGTGTCCGGCGGTGGCCGCGCACGCGCGGTGGGCGGCGAGGTCGAGGCGGACGTAGAGGCAGCTGGTGAACAGGCCCGGCTCGAGGTCGGTGAGGAGACGGTTGGTGCCGGCCAGGACCTGATCGGGGGCCGAGCCCACGGTGGCGTGGGCGTGGACGGCGGTGCGGACCTGCCCCATGAGCGCCGCGGCGTCCACATTGTGGCCCTGCACATCGCCGATGGCGGCGCCGGCGGTGTGCTCGTCGTGACGGATGAGGTCGTAGAAGTCGCCGCCGACCCCCAGGCCCTGGGCCGCCGGAAGGTAGCGTGCGGCGACCTTCAGGCCGGGGACGTCGGGAAGCGTGTGCGGCAGCAGGGCGGACTGCAGCCGGTGGGCGAGGTTGTCCTTGGTGTCGTAGAGGCGGGCGCGGTCCAGGGCCTGCCCCACCAGACCCGCCATCGAGGTGAGGACGGCGCGTTCACCGGGCGGGAAGGCGCGGGGCCGGCGGTAGGAGAGGAGGAGGGACCCCCGGGGGCGGCCGGAGGCGATCAGCGGCAGGACGGCCCAGGCGGCCATCCCGTCCTCGTGCGCCGTCGCCGGGTAGTCGCGCTGAAGCTCGGCGAAACTCTCGAAGAAGCCGGGGACACCGGTGGCCAGGACCCTGGCGGCGGGGACGTCCGAGTTCAGGGGGATGGTGTCGAAGCGGTTGATGATGTCGGCGCTGTAGCCGCGGTGGCCGAGGATCCTCAGCCGGCCGTTCTCGGGGGCCATCAGCACCATGCCCTGAGCGCCGAGAGCGGGCAGGAGCTGGTCGGCGGTCTGGTCGGCCACGTCCTGTACGCCGATGGCCTCGGTCAGGGTGGCGGCCAGCTGCATCAGCTGGTACAGCAGGACGGCGCGGCTGGGACCGGCGGCCGACGCGGACGACGAGGCGGGAGCGCTCTCGGACGGGTCGGTGCCGGTGATGCGGACGCTGACGCCGGAGGGGTCCGGGTACAGCTCGAAGGCCAGCCAGGTGTCCGGGGGACGCAGGACGGTGAACGCCTGCGGCTGATGACTGACCAGCGCGGCCCGGTAGCGGTCCTCGACCTGGGGGACGTCCATCCACGGCAGCGCCTCCCAGGGCAGGGCGCCCATCAGCTCGTCCGGACCGGCGCCGAGGAGGCCGGCGGCGGCGGGGGTGACGAAGGTGAAGCGGCCGTTCATGTCCAGCGCGCAGGACCCTCCGGGCAGGCGGTCGACGAAGGCCGTGACCGCGGCCGCCTCACCGGGTGGGGCGGTGCTCCCCGACGGCAGGGACAGGGTCCGCGGCCGGCCGGCGGGCAGCAGCGGATCGCCGCGGTCCGCCAGCTCCTGGAGGAGGCTGCCCAGGCGGCGGCAGCCCGACTCGATGGCATCACGCTCGCCGGGACTGAGCCGCGACGGGTGGGTTCCGGGCCACAGCAGCACCAGCCCGCCCCGGACCGTGGCGCCCGAGGTGACCGGGGCGGCCGAGAGCGCGAAGTCGTACGGCAGCACGAGGGCCGGCCGCGGGTACCGGCGGGCCAGCTCCTCCTGCCCGCCGATCCACACCAGGCGCCGCTCGCGCACGGCGTCCGCCACCGGCATCGGATCGGTCAGCGCGATCCGCCGCCACGGAGTCGCGAGCTCGTGCGGGGCCCCCGCCACGATGACCAGCCACAGAGCGTCCTCGCCCGGCGGCAGCACATACAGCAGCCCGCCGTACGCGCCGCTCTCCCGCACCACGGCAGCCATCGCGGTTTCCATCAGCCGCCCACCTGAACCCCACCAACTTCCCAGCCGGCCGCCGGTGCGCCGACCCCGACGAGGCCGCATCACATTGGCCGCACCGAACATCACCTATATGCGGACAATATGCCCAATTCACCGCAAGGGCATCCAAACACCGGAGCGCCGCAGGACTCGACAAGGGCTTCCTGCGGCTCCCACCACGTACGACGGGCACCGGTCCGTCACCGCGGTCCGTCCGCCCCGGGTGAGTCACCAGTCACCGCTCACCGCCGAGGGCACCCGGTGTTCGGCGAGCGGCCCGACCGACAGGCCCGCCTCCAGGCAGCCGTCCACGATGCCGGGGAGGGCGCCCAGCGCGGCCCGCCAGCAGTCCGGCGCCGACATCCTGTCCGTGTCGTGCAGGAGGACGGTGCCGCCGCCGCGCAGACCGGCCGCGACGGCCGAGCGCACCGACGCCGGGGTGGCCTCGGCCGTCCAGTCCCTGCCCCAGGCGGTCCACAGCACCGGCCGCAGACCCGCCGTACGGGCGGCGGCCCAGCGTCCGGAGGTGAGGACGCCGTAGGGCGGGCGGTACCAGCGGGGGCGCCGGCCCGTCAGCTCCCGCACCGCGCCGGCCGCCCGCACCAGGTCGCGCACGTCGTCCGCCGGGGCCGGCAGCCAGGGGCGGTCGTGGCTCCAGCCGTGCACGGCCAGTTCGTGTCCGCGGCGGACGGTCTCACGGACCACGGAGGGATGTCGTACGACGTGCTCGCCCAGGACGAAGAAGGTCGCCCGGACCC
This sequence comes from Streptomyces sp. NPDC059787, assembly GCF_042732315.1. NCBI lineage: Bacteria > Bacillati > Actinomycetota > Actinomycetes > Kitasatosporales > Streptomycetaceae > Streptomyces > Streptomyces sp. NPDC059787. Next base: position 37,224 of record NZ_JBHWHX010000003.1, on the reverse strand, counting down.
CGAGTTCCTCCAGCGCGTCGAGGAAGCGCGGGGTGGACCCGGGATCGGGTCCGTCGTCGAAGGTCAGCGCGACATGGGCGGGGTGCCCGACGCCGGCGAGGCGGGGGAAACGGCGGCGCACCAAGGGCAGCCAGGTCGCGGCGGGGGCGATGTGCGCCGCGGCGACGCCGGCGACAGGAGCCAGCACGGCTGCCGCCCGCCGGGCGGGGGAGGGGCCTGGGGACACGGGCATCGGCTTCCGGCTCCTTTCCGCGAGAGGCGGCCGCGCCGTTTCGGGGCGCCTACGGCACCGGCCGGGGCGAGTCGGTACCCGGACTCCGCGACGCCGCGTCCCAGCTTCCGGAGACCGACGGGGCGCGGGCCAGACCCACGGTGCCCGCCCCCATGAGCGCCACGCCGAGCACCGCCGGCACCACCCGCACACCGAGCGTGATCTGTTCCCCGAACAGCGCCCACCCCAGCGCCACGCTCGTCAGCGCGTCACCGAGGGTCAGGGCGGGCTGGGACGCCGCCAGTGTCCCGGCCCGGAACGCACTCTGGAGCAACAGGAAGGCGACGGCCCCGGCGACGGCGGTGGCGTACACGGGCCACGTCCCCAGCACGGCGCCCACCCCGTCCGGAATCCTGCCGGTCACCTCCTTGAGCAGCGCCGCCGTCAGGGAGAACGACACGGCCGACGCCAGCCCCAGCAACCCCGCGCGGGGCGCGCCCCGCACCGTGCGGGCCGTCACCACCAGCACCACGACGGCCCCGAGCACCGCCCCCGCGGTCACGAGCCACCGTCCCGCGGAGGCCGTGGACCGGCCGGCGGTCGGAGCGACCGAGATCAGGAACACCGCCAGCCCGGCGGCCAGGGCGGCGAACGCCAGCCAGGTCCGGGAGTCCGGACGACGGTGGAAGACCACGCTGCCGACGACGAGGGTGAACAGCAGCTCGGCGGCCATCAGCGGCTGGACCAGCGCGAGACTGCCCACGCCCAGAGCCGCCGCCTGCAGGACCGTCGACAGCGCCAGCATCCCGGCCCCCGCGACCCAGTAGGGCCGCCGCAGCACCTTCCCGAGCCAGCGGACGGCCTGGCGCACGCCCGCGCCGCCCTCCGGTTCGTCCGCCGCGGCCCGCCGCTGCAGCACCGAGGCCGCGGCGTTGGACAGCGCCGCCAGCAGGGCCAGGACGACGACCAGCACGCCGGGACGCCGTTCAGCCGGACACGGCGGGCGGACGCGGCCGGCCGGGGACGCAGACCCCGTCCCGCCCCCGGACGACGGCACGCCACACGGCATCGGCGACCCGCTCCGGCGGCACAGGACCGGGCCACGACCGCCGGCAGGGGACGCCGCGCCGCCCGAGGAACGGCGTGTCCGCCACGCCCGGCACCACGAGGCCGACCGCGACACCGCCGCCGCGCGGCCCGTACCGCAGGGCGTCGGCGAAGACGCCCGGGAAGGCACCGGTCACCAGCGCGGCGCGCGGGCGCCCGGCGCCGCCGGCCGGGGCTCCCGGCACCGCCACGGACGTCCGGGGGAACGACACGTCGGCCGTGCCGGCAGGGGAAGCGTGAGACATGGGCTGCACCTCGGATGCGAGGGTGAACGCCCGGAGGACCGCTGTCCGCGGCTGCTCCCGGCGTTCGTCGGGGAGGGCACCCTGGAGTATCCCCGGTCCGGCCGCCGAAACGCGCGGGAGCGTGTTTCACCGGCGCAGCGCGGGAGACACACCACCCCGTGCACTCACCGTCCTCGGTACCCCGCCGGTACGCGCCGGCGGACGTCGGGCTGCGACTGCTGATCGTCAGCGCGAGCATGGGAGCCGGCCACGACACGGTGGCCCGCGAGCTCGCCCGCCGAGCCCGGGAACAAGGCCACGACGCGCAGGTCGTGGACCTCCTGCGGCTGCTCCCGCACGGCCTGGGAACAGGGCTGCGCCGCTTCTACCGGTCGTCGGTGCGCCACTACCCCTGGATGTACGCGGGCCTCTACCGGGCGCTGCTGCGCCCCGGCCCGCGGCACCGTCCCAGCGGCATCCCCCTCGCCCGGCTGGCGGGCCGCCGTCTGACGGACCTCACGGAGCGCACGGGCGCCGACGTGGTGGTCCCCGTCTTCCATCTGGCCGCTCAGCTGACCGGCCACCTGAGGGCCCGCGGGCGGCTGCGGCCCCCGAGCGCCGTCCTCGTGATCGACTTCGCCGTCCACCGGCAGTGGCTCCACCCCGGCAACGACCTGTACCTCTGCCTCACCGACGATGCCGCGCGGGAGGTGGACCGGCATATCGCGGTGCCCGTCGAGACGGCCGGACCGGTCGTGGCGCCCGGCTTCTTCGCGCCGGCCGCCGGAGCGGCGGAGTGGCGGCGGCGCTTCGAGCGGTACGCCCCCGGACGCCCGCCCGTCGTCCTGTCCGCCGGCGCCTGGGGCGCGGCCTCGGAGCTGGACGGGACCGCCCGGCTGCTCGCCGCCGCAGGTTTCCTCCCGATCGTGCTGTGCGGCCGCAACGAACGCCTGCGTGCCCGCCTGGCCGGGCTGCCGGGCACGCTCGTACCGGACTGGGTCACCGACATGCCCGGCCTGCTGCGTGCGGCCCGCGTCCTGGTCGACAACGCCGCCGGCCAGACCGCCGTACAGGCACTGGCCTGCGGGCTGCCCGTGGTGGGCTACCGCCCGCTGCCCGGCCACGGCGCGGAGGGCGTACGCCGGATGGCGGCGCTCGGCGTCTCGGAGACCGCCGCGGACGCCGCCACCCTGCTGCGCGCGCTGCGGCGGCTGTCGGCGGACGGCCCGTACCGGGAGCACCGGATCGACCGCGGGCGGCAGCTCTTCCGGGGAGACGTACTGGCCCGGGTGGCCGCGCTCGCCGGCCTGCCCTCCGAGTGACCGGGCGCTCATGGCCCACCTCGGTCGTCGCCGGGCGGCGGGGGCAGGTCCTCGGTGAACCGGTGCCCGTGGTGGTGGAGGAGCCAGCGGCCGAACAGGGCGCCGCCGAAGATGACGAACCCCACGCCGATGAGCCAGGACTCGACGATGAGGACGACACCGACGGTGCCGTAGCTGATCGCGTTGTCGATGATCAGTGGGCTGAAGACGAAGTAGGAGAAGCCCCGCAGGCCGATCAGGCCCGCCATGGTGGCGATCGCGCCCGGCAGCAGGTGCCACCGGCCGATCTGGCCGCCCAGCAGGAAGTACTGCCCCCACCAGAAGAACAGGACGCCGGTCGCCAGCGAGAGGGTGATCCGTTCCGGCCCGTGCAGGGCGTCGCGGGTCAGCACCTCCTGGTAGAGGTACGCGGTCAGGACGCACAGCCAGGTCGCCTGGCGCCAGATGCGGTGCCACGGGCCCGGCGGCAGGTCCCACATCCGCTCGTAGCCGTTCTGGACGCTCCCGCCGAACGGGATGCCGAACGCGGCGAGTGCCAGCACACCCCACAGGCTGGTGGTGCCGATCACCTCGCGCGGCGGGCTGATGATCTCCGTGAGGACACGCGCGGACCGGCCGGACAGCCCCATGCCGTCCGCCAGCCAGGCCGCGAAGCCGCCCCGCCCGAGCGGGTCGGCGGCGGCGATCACGATGAGCAGGGGCGCCAGCGTGACCAGCGCCAGCGTGGCGAAACCCATGGCCCTGTGCATCAGTTCGATGTCACGGCCGCGCCGCATCAGGGTGTGGGCGCCCAGCCACCTCCACCCGTGCCGGAGCGTGCGCGGGCCACGCCTCACGGTGCGCTCCTTCGTCGGCTTGCGTACACGCACCTGTGTCACCCCTCGGCAGACGGGACAAACCCGGTCGGGGAAGGTGCTCTCTCTCCTCGTGCGCGCGGCGGGCAGGAGGGGGCCGCGCCCTCGCGGGCCGCGGCACGGCCCCGGCGTACGTCCGCCACCGCGAGCCCGCGCGCCGCCGCCGGACCGGGGGCTCGTGACCGCGCCGGGGCCCTGTACGGTCCGCGGCACGCGGGGCCGGGCCGGCCGGTCGTGCCCGAGCCGTGGGACCGGCCGCCGGGCGTGCCGGGCCGGCGGCTCCCACGGGACGTACCGGCTCCTCCGTGCCACGGCGGCCGCACGAGGTGCGCTCCGGCCGGGCCGCCCGCCCGGTGGCCGGACCCCGCGCCGCCTCGCCGGCTCCCGCGCACGGCTCGCACGCCAGGAGCGCCTCGCGGAGCCGGTCGAAGCAGCGCCGCAGAATGCGCGAGACCTGCATCTGGGAGACGCCGACGGCGTCCGCGATCTGCTGCTGGGTGTACTCCCGGTAGAAACGCAGGTAGAGCACGCGGCGGTCACGCTCCGGCAGCCGCTTCACCAGGGCGGTCAGGGACACGGTGTCGACCACCCGGCCGAGCGCCGGGTCCTCCGCGCCGACCAGACGGGCGAGCGGGATCTCCCGGTCGTGCCCGGCGGGCTCGTCGAGGGAACGCGCACGGCACGCGTGCACCGCCCGCAGCGCGGACAGCACGCGGTCCTGTCCGAGCCCGGTGTGCCCGGCGATCTGCTCCGGGGTGGGCGAGCGGCCGCCGAGCCGCTGTTCGAGCTCCTCGACGGCCTGGAGGATCCGGCCGCTCGCCTCCTGCAGGGGACGGGGCAGCCGTACGGTGGCCGTACGGTCGCGCAGATGCCGCCGGAGCTCACCGGTGACCTTGGGGACCGCGTACGACAGGAAGGCGTGGCCCAGGGCGGGGTCGTAGCCGTCGACGGCCTTGATCAGTCCCAGGGAGGCGACCTGTACGAGATCGTCGAACTCCTCCCCGTGGCACCGGAAGCGGCGCGTGACGCGCCGCGCCATCGGCAGCAGCAGACGGATGACGTGCTCCCGGAGGGCGGCCCGCCGCAGTCCCGGCGGGTGCTCGGAGAGCTCGCGCAGCAGCGAGTCGAGCTGCTCCGAGGACGGCTCCGGTACGGCGTCGCGTGTCCGGATCACGTCGGCGGCTGAGGGGGACATGGGCCTCTCGGGGGTGTGACTCCGCTGTGGTCGGCGTTCGGGCGCGACGGCCGTTCCGCGCGGGAGAGGTGTGCACGCCAGTCTCGAAGTCACCCTTCGTCCGGGCCCCGAAACACGGCCTGAGCCGCGTGCGGGATCCCTGTCCGTCCCGCGAGTGACGTCAGGCACCGGCGGGTTGCGCTCCGGGCCGGCAGGTGCCGTCCGGCCGGGTGCGCCACCACCGGCCGGTGGTCCGCCCCGTCCGGGACGACGGCCCCGTACACCTCGCGGAAGAACGCGGGACCGGGACCGTACGGCGTCATCGCGTCGCGCATCGCCGGCCCCTGCCGGTCGCGGCCGGGGAGGGTGGAACCGCTGCCGCGCCCAGAGCCGAGAAATCCTCGAACAGGGCAGCGGCCGGTGGGTTCCGGGCGAGTACCCGGCAGGTGTCGTCCAGTACCAGGGCGGGGTGCCGGCCGTCGCGGAGCGAGTGGTGGACGCCGGCGTCGCCTACGCCACCCGCGTCTACGACGCCCCCCGAGGCGACCCGGGGGATCGGCTTCCCCCTGATCAACGTGCAGGCCAACCCGGCGAAGGCGCCGGGGCGGGGCGGCATCGTCCTGCCTGTCGAGGGGAACCGCTGGATCGTCACCCTGTCCGGCACCCGAGGCGGCGAACCCGCCGACGATCCCGGCGCCTTCGTCGATTTCGCCCTCGGCCTGGGCGATCCCGTCATCGGCGAACTCATCAAGGACGCCCGGCCGCTCGGGGACATCGTCACCACCCGCGCCACGGCCAACCGCCGTCGCTACTGCGAGCGGGCCAAGCGCTGGCCGGACGGCTTCGTCGTCCTCGGTGACGCCGTCGCCGGCTACAACCCCGGCCACGGCCACGGCCTCACCGTCGCCGCCCAAGGCGCTCTCGCCGTGCGCGACGTGCTGGGCGCGGCCGGGCCGGGACGCCCTGGCCTCTCGCGCCGTCTCCAGCGCGCTGCCGCACGACCGGTGGCCGCCGCCTGGGATCTGGCCGTCGGTCAGGACGCCCTGTATCCGGGAGCCGCCGGGACCCGGCCCAACAGCGTCGAACGTGTCCTCGCACGCTTCGTCGACAAAGCGGTGGAGACCGGCGCACGCAATCCGCGCCATGGCGGCGCTGCCGGACGTCATGGACCGGGAGAAACCGGCGACCCGCCTGTTCTCGCCGGACATGCTCGTCCCCGTGCTCATCGGTCCCGGAAAGCCCCACCCGCAGGGCCCGCCCCTCACCGGGACGGAGCGGAAGGCCGCTCTGCCGTAGCCGGGAGCCGGGCCGGCGCTGTGCTTGCCGCGGCGGACGCCGGCCGCACCGCCCTTACGAGTCGGTACGAGCGCGCAGGATTCCCTCGACGCCCTGCAGGAAGGTCTCCGAGACCAGTTCGGGGTCGAAGAGGCAACCGGCTGCCATGGCGCCGTCCCGGAGCATGACGAGGTGCCGGCCGGCTGCCCCGGCGGGTGCGTCGCCGGTCTCCGCCAGCAGCTCCGTGACGGTGTCCAGGAACCATTGCCGGTGGGCCAGGACGGCTCGGTGGATCGGATGGGCGGGGTCGGGATACTCGGCCACCGCGTTGAGGAAGGCGCAGCCGCGGAAACCGGGGGACCGGATGCCTTCGGTGATGGACCTGGCGACGGCCCGGACCCTGTCGGCCGCCGGCCGGCCGCTCACCAGGGCGGTGGCGACCTGCTCCCGGATTCCCCGGTCGGCCTGTTCGAGGTACGCGAGAACGAGTTCCTCCTTGCCCGAGAAATGCCGGTACAGCGTGGCCCGGGTCACCTGTGCCTCCGCGATGACCCGGTCGATGCCGACGGAGTGGATCCCCTCGGCGTAGAAGATCCGGCTCGCTGTGTGGAGCAGCCGCGCTCGCGCTTCGGACGTGCTGCCGCTTTTCGGGCTCCGACTCATGCCGTCAGGCTACCAAACAGGTAGAACGTTCGGTCTTGACAGTGACCGCACCGGTCCTCTTTGATCTGAGTGCAAGACAGAACGTTCTCCCTCCTGTCGGCGGTGTCTTCACGGCTCTCCGTGCACCCGGTCGCCAGGCAGGACCGCGCTGCTCCGCACCGATCCACCGTCACGGGAAGGCATTTCCATGGACACCCTCGTCGGCACCACCCCCACCGGCGTTCCTTCCGCCTTGCGCAGGCTGTACTTCCTGCGGTTCGCGTTCGCCGCCGTATGGGCCGCCCTGCTGTTCGCGACCGCCGGCACACTGGGGGCGCTCAGTACGTTGCTGCTGCTGGTCTACCCCCTGTTCGACGTGGCGGCCGCGGTCGTCGACGTCCGGTCCGCGAAGGCGAACGGCGGTACGGTCCGGCTCCTGTACGCGAACATCGCGATCAGCTCACTGACGGTCATCGGCCTGGCCGTCGCCGTCACGTCGGGCATCCCGGCCGTCCTGCGGGTCTGGGGGATCTGGGCCGTCACCTCGGGACTCGTCCAGCTCGTCGTGGGCGCGGGCCGCAGGAAACTGGGCGGCCAGTGGCCGATGATCATCAGTGGCGCCGTCTCCACGGCCGCCGGCGCGTCCTTCTGCGCACAGGCCGGCAGCGACGATCCCACCTTGGCGAACCTCGCCGGCTACGCCTTCGCCGGAGGTGTCTTCTTCCTCGTCTCGGCCCTCCGGCTGAACCGCACCCGCGACGGGGAATGACCTCCCCGGGCCCGGACGGGTCAGCCGGAGTCGTCGAACATGGCCAGCAGCGCCTGCTCGTCCGTCTCCGGTACGGGCTGTTCCGGCTGCGGCACCTGCTCGGCCCATACCGTCTTGCCCTGCGGCATGTAGCGGGCGCCCCAGCTGCTGGTGAACTGCGCCACCAGGAACAGGCCGCGCCCGCCCTCCTCGGTCATGGCCGCCCGCCGGATGCGCGGAGAGGTGTTGCTGCGGTCGGAGACCTCGCAGATCAGTGAGTTGTCGCGCAGCAACCGCAGGCACACGGGCCCCCGGCCGCCGTACCGCACGGCGTTGGTGACCAGCTCGCTGACCACCAGCCCGGTGTTGAAATCCAGCTCCGACAGGCCCCAGGCGGCGAGCTGATCACGGGTCAGCGCCCTGGCCCGCGCCACGACCGAGGGATCGGACGGGAACTCCCAGGACGCCACCCGGTCCCCGGACAGCGCGTGCACACGGGCCAGCAGAAGGGCCACGTCGTCGTACGGGCTGCCGGGCAGGAGGGTGCCCATGATCCGGTCGCAGATGTCCTCCAGCGCCGGGCCGCCGTGGCTCAGCGAGTCCAGCAGCCGCCCGGTGCGCACGTCGGTGTCCCCGTAACCGCGGTCTTCCTTGAGCAGGCCGTCGGTGTACATCGCCAGCAGGCTGCCCGCGGGCAGGTCGACGGTGGCGGACTCGTACGGCTGGATCCCGCCGAGCCCGAGCGGCGGACCGCTCGGCAGGTCCATCAGCCGCGCCCGCCCGCCCGGCGTCAGCACGGCGGGCGGCGGATGACCGGCCCGGGCGGCCGTGCAGCGGCACGACACCGGGTCGTACACCGCGTACAGGCAGGTCGTTCCCGTCGCGGGGTCCTGCTCGTCGGCCGATTCGTCAGGAGTCCGGCTGACCAGGTCGTCCAGGTGGGCCAGCACCTCCTCGGGCAGCAGGTCAAGACCGGCCAGCGTCCGCACCGCCGTACGCAGCCGGCCCATGGTCGCCGCCGCCTGCAGGCCGTTTCCGGGCACGTCCCCGACGACCAGCGCCACGCGCATCCCGGACAACGGGATCGCGTCGAACCAGTCCCCGCCCACACCGGCCCTGGCGTCCGCGGGCAGATAACGGGAGGCGAGCTCGGCGGCGCTCACCCGGGGCAGCACGTGCGGAAGCAGGCTGCGCTGCAGCGTCAGGGAGGCGCGGTGCTCCCGGCGGTAGCGGCGGGCGTTGTCCACGCTGATCGCGGCACGGGCCGCCAGTTCACCCGCCAGCGTCAGGTCGTCCTGCTCGTACGGCTTCGTCCTGCCGCGGCGGTAGAAGCCCGCCAGGCCCAGAACGGAGCCCCGCGCGGACAGCGGCGCGCCCAGATAGGAGTGCACGCCCTCGCCGAGCAGGCCGACGGGGTGCGCCCGGCCGGCCGGCGACCCGGACAGCGCGGCGGTCGGCACCGAGTCCGTCACCGGCCGCCCGGTCTCCAGACACCGGGCCTGGGGCGTACCGGCGGGGTAGCCGGCCGGTTCGTCCACGCCGCCGGCCGGGACGCCGCGGGAGTCCTCGCCCGCCCAGGCGGCCACCCGGCGCAGTGCCGTACCGGGACGCAGATGCCCCGGCGGCGGCTCTTCGCCGGCCAGGACACCTTCCACCAGGTCGACGACGACCAGGTCGGCGAAGCGCGGCACGGCGATCTTCGCCAGCTCCTCGGCGGTACGCCACATGTCCAGGGTGGTGCCGAGCCGTATGCCCGCCTCGTTCAGCAGGGACAGCCGCCCGCGGGCCTCGGCGGCGAGCCTGCCGACGCCCGGCTCGCCGACCAGCAGCAGCCACGCGTCGGTCGGCCCGGCGGCGTGCGGTTCTGTCCTCGCACCGGGCGCGTCCGCGCCCGCCGTCACGGAGGAACGGTCCAGGAGCGGCACATGACGGCCGTCGGGGGCGGTCACGGTGCCCCGGTCCGACGCCCCCGTGCCGCGGGCGTCCTCGAAGCTGACCTCGACCGCCGCGCCCTCCGCGTCGCCGTGGTGCAGCTCCCGGCGGCGCAGCACGGCCACGCGGCTGCCCGCGAGGGGCACCTCGGCGAATGCCTCGCCGGCCGAGGAGATCAGCTCGACGGCACGCTCCAGCAGCATCAGCTGCTCCTGCGAGGCCAGGCGGGGAGCCGGCCCGCCGGACCGGTAAAGCTCACCCGAGCCGAGGTCCAGCTCGGCGTGCCCGCCGCGCTCCCTGGCCCGCTGGAAGGAGCGCATCAGCTCGAGCTCGCGGGCCGCGCTCAGCTCCAGCAGGCGCTCCCCGATGCGCTCGGTGGCCTTCTGCAGGACCAGCGCCATGCCGGGGTCGGCCAGCACCCGGGGCACGGAGAGGTTGACCGCGCCCCGCACGGTGCCGCCCACCGGGTCGCGCACCGGCGCGGCCATGCAGGTCAGCTCCTTGAGGTCGTGCAGGAAGTGTTCGTGGCCGACGACCACGAACGGCGCCCGGGTGCTCAGCACCATGCTGACGCTGCTGGTCCCCATGAACCGCTCGTCGACATTGGCGCCCGGCACCAGGGAGGCGGCGTCCATCAGCTCCAGCCCCGCCGGGGCGCCCCACCGCTCCACGAGGTTCGCCCGTGAGTCGGCCAGCGCCACGGTCACCGGCACGCCCGAGAACCGTTCGTACAGGCGGTTCAGCACCGGCGCGGCGGCCCTGATCAGCCGGGAGTCGGGATCCAGGTCCCTCTCGACCGGCAGGGCCGCCCCTTCCTGGTCGATGCCGAGCGACTGCGAGCGCTGCCAGGAGGCGAGGATCTCCGGGCGTACCCCGGCGACCGGCTGCGTCCGGCCGCCGGGACCACTGCCCGAAGGAGTCGGATACGGGTCCACAGGATTCAGAGTAATCGGGCAAATGGGACGTGCGCTCGGTCGCGGGTGTCCCGGAGGCGAAGGGCCCGGGTTCCGCGGGCCCGGGACGGTCCTTCCCGGGCCGTCACGGGCTGCGCAACAGCAGCAGGGCGATGTCATCGGTGTACGCGTGCCGGGGAACGGCGTGGCGCACCAGGTCGTCGGCCAGATCGTCGATCGGCTGGTCACCCGTCCCGGTGAGGTGGCGGGCCAGGTCGTCGATGGACCGGGTGATGTCGGAGCCGGGAGTCTCCACGAGACCGTCGGTGTAGAGGGCGAGGAGCGATCCGGCCGGCAGGGGTGCGGAGGTGACCGGGTAGTCGGCCGCGGGACCCGCGCCGATGCCGAGCAGGGGTCCGGGATCCACCTCGAGCACGCGGGTCGCCGGTGTGGGCGCCGGGGTGCGCAGGAGCGGGGGGAGGTGTCCCGCGCTGGCCAGGTGGAGGCGTCGGCGGGCGAGGTCGATGTGGATGTAGAGGCAGGAGACGAAAAGGTCGGTCTCGAGGTCCGCCAGCACACGCTCGGTGCGGGTCAGCACGTCGCCGGGGCACTCGCCGGCGGTGGCGTGGACGGCGGTGCGGACCTGCCCCATGAGGGCGGCGGCGTTGATGTTGTGCCCTTGTACGTCTCCGATGACGGCGGCGGCGGTGGTGTCGCTGAGGCGGATCAGGTCGTAGAAGTCACCGCCGATGTCCACACCGTGGGCGGTCGGCAGGTACCGGGCGGCGACCGTGAGACCGGGGATGTGCGGCAGGGTCGTCGGCAGAAGGGCCTCCTGCAGGCCGTGGGCCAGGTCGTGCTTGGCGTCGTAGAGCAGCGCGCGGTCCATGGCCTGGGCGATGAGACCGCCCAGTGAGACGAGGACGGCGCGGTCGCCGGCGCCGAAGGGGTGCGGGTGGTCGTAGGACAGGATGCAGCAGCCGACGCGACGGTCGGACACCACCAGGGGGAGGAAGGCCCATGCCTGCTTGTCACTGAGCGCGGAGGCCTTCGGATGGGCGCGGGCCATCTCGTCAGGGTCGGTGAAGAAGGCCGGGGCGCCGTTGCGCAGCACGTGGCCGACGGGAGTGACCTCGGTGTCCAGCGGCAGGCCGTCGAGGCGGGCGATGGTGCGCGGGTCGTAGCCGCGGTACCCGGTGATCTTCAGACGTCCGGAGTCGGCGGTCGAGACGACCAGGCCCTGGGCGCCGAAGGCGGGCAGGATCTGGTCGGCCACCACGTTGATCACGTCGGCCACGGTGACGGTCTGGCTCAGCGCGGCCGACAGGTGGATCAGCTGGTGGATCCGCCCCGTGCCGGCGCCCTCCGGGGCCGCGAGGGGGGTGGTGACACGGGGCGGCGGTGCGTCGGCCGGGTGCCGGTCGTGGTTGGGGGAGACGAGGACGCTGATGCCGCTCTCGTCCGGGTAGAGCCGGAAGTCGAGCCACCGGCCGGGAGGGCGCAGCGCGGTGAAGGCGACGGGCTCACGGCTGAAGACCGCGGCGCGGTAGTGCTCCTCGTGGACCGGGTCGTCGAGCCAGGGCACGGCCTGCCACGGCAGATTCCCCAGGAGACGGTCGCGTCCGCGGCCGAGCAGCCGGGCCGCGGCGTCGTTGAGGTAGGTGATGCGCCCCTCCAGGTCGAGGCCGAGGGCACCGACGGGCAGCCGCTGGACCAGGTCGACGGCGGCGATCCGGTCCTGCGCCGGATCGACGTCGGGCGGGCGCAGGGGCACGGTGCGCGGCTCGTCGGGAACGGTCCACGAGGCGGGCGCCCGGTCCAGCAGCCGGGTGAGGCGCCGTGCGCTGGACTGGATGTGCCCGCGCTCGCGCGGCGTCAGGGACGGCGGATGGCTCTTGGACCACACCAGCGCCATGGCCCCGTAGCGGCGCGCACCGTGCAGGGGAGCGAAGGCCACCGCGAACTGGTAGGGCATCCCGGCCGCGGCGTTCGGATACAGACGGGCCATGTCCTCCTGACGGCCCACCCAGACCAGCCGGTCCTCCCGCACCGCCTCCGACAGGGGGCCGGCGGCCGAGACCGCCACCCGCCGCCACGGAGCCACGGTCGCCCTCGGCATGCCGCAGACCGCGGCCAGGCCCAGCATCGGTTCCTGTGCCGACAGCAGGTACACGCCGCCTGCCAGAGCCCCCGTCCGGCGCACCGTGGCACTGAGCGCCTCGTCCAAGGAGGCCACGCCACCGTCACCGCCGGGACTTGCATTACTCACATGTCCGACAGTATGCGGTCGGTCGCCGACGGGCGAAGGGTGTGCCGTGGTGTCCGTGCGGATGCGCCTGCTCCATGTGGCCGTGACCACTGGCAGTCGTTCGGGAAGGCGACTGTGATGGACGTACGAGCCCGGCGTCCGGACCGAGCACACCCGCGCCGCGGGCCTCGTCTCCACCGGTCTGCCGGGGTCCTGTCCCGGTGTGCCTCACGCGGCGTGGAAAGGAAGGACGGGGAACACGCCGACCGGCCGGTCACGGAGACCGTTCCCACCCCCAGGTCCGGGCCCGCCGTCCCGGCGCGGTCGGACAGGAGAAGCAGAGGTGCGACATGGACAAGTCCCAACTGGCTCGGGCCAGCGTGCGCAAGGCCGCGCAGAGAGGCCACGACATCCGTGAGGAAGACGCGGAGCAGGTGATCGACGCCCTGTTCGGCACGGTCGACATGGCGGGCGTGATCGCCGAGACGCTCAAGCACGACGAAGCGGTGGTGGCCGGCAGTTTCGGCCGCTTCCACACCGACGGAGGCTCCGCCGCTTTCCAGCCGGGCAAGGCCCTGACCGAGTACCTCCACGACACCGCCCCGTGACGGGGACGTACGAACTCCCCGCCCCGGCCCGCGGAATGACGGCTGCCGGGCGGGCGCACGGCAGGGATCCACCTGGTGTCCCCGTGCTCCGCCTCCGGCCTTCCGGGCCCGGCAGCCCGGTGCCTCCGCCCGGACCGGGCACCCGCTCGGCCGTGACCCGGTCCGAGTCCTGCGTCTCGGCGGTCTTCGCGAGCACCTCCCGCTCCGCCTGCGCCACCCTGTCCGCCTGCGAACCGCGCCGCGTCGCGGCCTTCCGCTCCCGGGCGTGCTCCTTCATCGCCGCGCGACATCCTCGGTACCGCGCCGGCGATACGATCATGGCCATGACGGCACCTGAACCGACCATCCTCGCGACCTCCGGCGGGCATCGGGTCGGAGGACGAACCAGGGTGGTGTTCGACGCTCTGGTGCATCACGCGGTCGACCTCTCCGGGGTGCACGGCCGACGTCCGCGCATCATGTACGTCGGGACCGCCATCGGGGACGCCGAGCACTTCACGACCCGTATGACCGAGGCCGCGCGGGTGGCGGGATTCGATCTGACGCCGCTGCACCTGTTCCCCATGCCCAATGTCGAAGACGTCGAGGGCTCGGTCCTCGACCACGACGTGGTCTGGGTCATGGGGGGCTCGGTGGTCAATCTGCTGGCGGTGTGGAGGGCACATGGCCTGGACCGCGTCATGCACCGTGCCTGGCAGGCGGGTGTCGTGCTCAGCGGGGTCAGCGCGGGCTCCCTCTGCTGGTTCCGGGGAGGTGCGACCGACTCGTTCGGCCCGGAGCTGCGCCCGGTCACGAACGCGCTCGGTTTCCTGCCGTACGGCAATGGCGTGCACTACGACTCGGACGAGGGCCGGCGTCCGTTGACGCACCGGCTCGTGGCGGACGGCACCGTGCCCACCGCTCACTGCACGGACGACGGAGTCGGCCTGGTGTACCGCGGAACGGAACTGGTGGAGGCGGTGACGGAAACCCCCGGCAAGGGCGCCTACATAGTCAGAAGCGACGGGTCCGGGGCGGTGGAGGAACGCATCGAACCCCGCAGGCTGACCTCTTCCGGACGATGACCGGGTCTCGTGACCGGTCGTCGTACCGCTCGGGGTGCAGCGGCTTGCCGTATTCCTGCCCCGGCCACGGGCGTCGGTCCTCCCGCTCGCACGGTTGTGGCGTGCAGCGGGGCGGGACAGCCCTTGGCGGCTGTCCCGCCCCACTGCGGTCCACGAGTTCCCCGACCCGTGGTGAGCCCTTGCCGAAAGGCCCGCCGTCACCTCTGCGGACGCCCGGCCTCCTCGAGCCGTCGGTGTGAACGGTTCCCGCCCCGGCTGCGCAGAGGGGCGTCCGCCTCGGTGAGGACACGGTGGACGAACCCGTACGACCGCCCGTGCGCTTCGGCGATGGCCCGTATGGACAGGCCGTTCTCGTACTGCTCCTTCATCTCCCGCGCGAGTTCCGCACGGGCCGTGCCGGTGATCTGTTTGCCCTTGTCCACGAATCGTCTCCTTCGGTGACCGACGTCTGTCCGTGATCGTCGTCTACCCCCGACGAGGGACGAACCACTTGATGCGTGACGGTGGAGGGGAACAATCCGCGGGCGGGTGCGGTTGGGAAGGGCGTGGCCGCGGAGGGGACGGTGTCCCCGGGCCTCACCCAGTGGCTTCGGCTCGTGCCGACGTCGCTGCGCACCACGTATGACATGTCCGAGTCAATAAGCTCGGGCGGTGACGGAAGGAGCACGTCATGGCACGCAGCACCGCGCGGCCGGTCGTCAGGCTCAGGTCGACAGCAGGTACGGGAGTCACCTACGTGACCCGCAAGAACCGTCTGAACGACCCCGACCGGCTGGTCCTGCGGAAGTACGACGCGGTCGCCGGCGAACACGTCCTCTTCCGCGAGGAACGATGAAACCCGCCTCCGCCGCCCCGGCGGCGGAGGCACCCCAGGAAGGACATCCCGTGAGGCACGGCATCCACCCCGTCTCCCGCCCGGTCGTCTTCCGCGACCGCGCGTCCGGCTTCCAGTTGCTGACCCGTTCCACCATCGAGTCACCGCACACGGTCGAGTGGGAGGACGGCGCCACCTACCCGGTCGTCGACGTCGAGATCTCGTCGGCCGGCCACCCGTTCCACACCGGCGCCTCGCGCGTCGTGGACACCGCGGGCCGCGTGGAGCGCTTCGAGCGGCGCTACGGCCCCGCCCCCACCCGCCGCTGACAGCGGCACCCCGTCCGGTCCGGCGGAAGGAGACCATGATGAAGGTACGCAGGTCCTTGCGCTCGTTGAAGGCCAGGCCCGGCGCCCAGGTGGTGCGCCGGCGGGGCGTGACGTTCGTGATCAACAAGAAGGATCCGCGTTTCAAGGCCCGCCAGGGCTGACGAGCCGCTTCACCGACCGGACGGCCCGGCACCGCACTCGCGGTGCCGGGCCGTCCGGCGCCTCCCGTTCCGGCCGCCGACGTCGTTCTCGCTCGCCGGCCGGTCAGCGCTCCAGGTCCCCCCGCATCCCGACGAAGAGCTTCCCCGCGTCGGCGAGCGTGCTGTCCTCGAAGAGCGCGACGGCCGCCGTGCCCTCGTCGGCCCAGCCGCAGACGACGTTGCCGTCCTCGCTCAGCGAGGCGAGCAGGCACTCCACCGAGCCGCCGAGCGGTCCCGGCTCCACCGGCCGGGCTTCGGGGTGCCCCAGCTCCGGGTCCCACTGGATGTACTCGAGCATGCCGCGGAACAGGTGCTCACGACGCTCGTTGGTGTCCTCGGGCACCCGATCGACGCCTTCGAACAGCACCGGCGCTCCCTGCCCGCCCGGCTGCCCGTAGTTACCGGTGATCAGCGTCATGCCGTCCCGCATCTCGCCGGGATCGACAGGGATGTCCGTCAGGGCCCCGTCCCCCGTCAGCTTGTCCAGGCCACCCGCCCTGGGAGCGTCCACCAAGGTGCGCGGACCGCTCCGCTCCGCCGCAGGCGCCGGCGACGCGGGCCCGGAGACCTGCCCGCTCGGGGAGGCGGAGGGAAGCCCCGCGTCGTCCTCCCGACAGCCACTGACCGTCAGCATCGCCAGCACCGCCACGGCCGTCAGGCCCACTCTCGCCGCAGACGCACACTTCATGGAGTCCCCCCGCTGTTGCTTCGCTCATGGTGTTCCCCGCCGCTCCGGGCGGCGGCAATGATCAGTGACGAGTCGTCCCGGCCGGATGGTTCCCGCCCCGGGCACAAGGAGCTGCCGCACGGCGCGACGCTCGGCGATCCGGTTCGGGTCCCTGCGACGGCATGGCGGATCTCCTTCCTCCTCCTCGCTCCCCGCCTCAGGATCCCGGTCCGTCATGGCGGGGCGCGGACGGCTGGTAGGTGCGGGTGCGGAGGGCGAAGGCGGCGATCGCGGTGGCGGTCATGGCGGTCAGCCAGGCCGCGCTGTGGAGCAGAGGGCTCAAGGTGGCGTCCCGGGTGAAGCCCGCGGCGAGGCTGGTCTGGAGGGAGCCGTAGCTCGGAAGCAGCTCGACCAGGGCTTTGTCGGCGGTGGTGCTGGCGACGGGATTCTGCGGCGCGAGATCGATGATGCTGGTCATGATGATCGTGACCAGTCCTTCGACCTCGCCGCGCAGGAAGAGGGCCAGGCACATGCCCATGGCCCCGTAGACCAGGCAGACCGCCAGGACCGCGATGCCGAGGAGGAAGGGCTGGAGGGGAGACCAGAACAGCAGCATCCAGGCGGTGGCGTAGGCGCTGACCAGCACTGATGCGACCAGGAGCGTGGTGAGTTCGGCGCCGATGAGGGCGGCGCGGGGATAGCCGGCCGCGGTGAGGCGACGGTCGAAGGCCCTGGTGCGGCGTGCGGCGCTGAACATCAGGAATCCCACGAGGAGGGACACGGCGTTCAGGGAGCCGCTGATCATCGTGATCTCGTCTCCGCCGGCCCGCAGCCAGGTTCCGGTGGCCCGCAGCCGGAAGGGAAACGTCTTCGGCGTGGTGAGGGTCTTCGCCACGGTGATCCACATCGGGATGAAGGCGATCAGGAGCACGCCGGCCAGCCGGTTCTTCGCCATGGCCAGCAGGGCGTAGCGGCAGGCGACCAGGTAGGCGCTCATGTGGTGTCCGCCGTGGGCGAGGGCCCGAGGAGGCCGTCGTGCAGACGGTGCAGGACGTCCAGGCGTTCGGTGTCGTGGGCGAGGTGGGAGACGATGATCACGGTACGGCCGCGGCCTTTCAGCTCCTGTGCGAGGTCCCAGAACCGCAGGTAGGTTTCCCAGTCGAAGCCCTGGTACGGCTCGTCGAGCAGCACGACGTCCGGGTCGTGCATCAAGGCCAGGACCAGGTTCAGTTTCTGCAGGGTGCCACCGCTGAGGACTTTCACCGGCGCGTCCAGATAACCCGCCGCGGAGAGCGAGTCGATCAGCCGGAGCGCGCGGTCGGGGCTCGGAAGACGGTAGGCGATCTGGAAGAGACGCAGGTGCTGACGCACGGTCAGCTCCTCGTCCAGGACCGGGTGCTGCGGGCAGTAGCCCCGTGTTCCCACCAGGTCGACGCGTCCGTCGTCGGGGCGCAGGTCACCGCTGAGGATGCGCAGCAGGGTGGTCTTCTCGGCGCCGTTCTCCCCGACGATGCCCACCAGCTGCCCCGCCCGCGCCTCGAAGCCGACCCCGCGCAGGACCTGCCGGGACCCGAAGTTCTTGCGGACCGCCACGACGCGCAGCACCACCGCCGGTTGCCGCCTCACGTCCGCGCCCGGACGTGTGTACGGTCGGCGAACGGCCACCGCGGGGGCGGCGGGCCCTCGTCCCGGTCGACGTACAGCGGGCTCGGACTGGCCACGGGGGCTCCTCGAGGGCGATGGAGTGCACGGGTTCCGACCGGCCAACGATCCACGAGCCGGTCGGGACACGTCACGTACGCTTCCGGCGCGTGAGCCGGTCCGGAGGCAGGACCCGGATCGCGGCAGCCCCGTCCGCCTCGGGGACCGCGTCCGGTCGCCGGGAGAGCCTGCTGCCCGTCGACGACCGAGAGCACCTGATCGACGCCGCGGCCGTCTGGGCGCGGCACTGTCGTCCCGCCGCCCCGGACCACGCGCGCTCACCACCGGCAGCCGCACCACGCTGCCCCGCCACCGCACGCCGCGCGCGGTCATCGCGTGGCGCCGGGACCTGCCGGGCGAGTACGGGCGTACGGCCGCCGAACGTGTCTCGGCCCTGCCCGGCGGCGGCGTCACACCGGCCCCGGCACCGCGATCCGTGCCGGCACCGGAGCCCCCGGAACCGCTCGTGAGCCTCGTAGGCCGGTCGCTGCTGCGGCTCACCCCCTCCTATGGGCCCACCCCGGGCCCTCGAGCGCAGGACCACGGCCCGTACACCCCGCTCACACGCGGCCCACGGCGTCGCCGCCGAGCGTGCTCGTACTGCTTGAGCGGTCACGTCGGCCGTGGCCCCGAGCGGCCCTCGGCGGGCCACCGGTCGGACGCCGAGCCGGGCCGCCGGCTTACGACGACGCCTCCGGCGGGCAGTTCAGAGGTAGCTGACGCCGGTCAGTTCCTCGGCCGTCGTCCAGAGCCGTTCGCCGACGGCCGGATCGGACGCTTCCCGGCTGAGCCGGGCCTCGGTGACCCGGCCGCGCGTCTCGAAGAACCCGGACGGCCCGAAGAACTGGCCGCCCCGCACACCGGGGTCGGTCGCGGCGCGCAACTGCGGCAGCGCGCCCCGCTCCACCGGCTGGGTGACCAGCAGGCCGAGCCGCGCGATCAGCTGCCCGAGCCGGCCCCGGTGCTCCCAGGCACGCGGGGTGAGGTTGGTGCGGGTGAGACCGGGGTGGGCCAGCACGCTGACGACCGGTGATCCGGCGGCGCGCAGCCGGCGGTCCAGCTCGATGCCGAAGACCGTGGTGGCGAGCTTGGACCGGCCGTAGGCGGAAGCGGCCCGGTAGTCCCGCTCGGACATCAGGTCGTCGAAGTCGAGGTGCGCGTTCTTGTGGGTGATCGAGCTGAGACCGACCACGCGGGGCTCCCTCGCCGCGGCCAGCCTGTCGAGCAGCAGGCCGGTCAGCGCGAAGTGCCCCAGCATGTTGGTGCCGAGGTGCAGCTCGAAGCCGTCGACGGTGCTGCGGCGCGGGCCGAGCAGCACCAGGCCGGCGTTGTTGACCAGCAGGTCGATCACCGGGTGGTCGGCGGCCAGCTTCGCGGCGAACGCGCGGACGGAATCGAGGGAGGCCAGGTCCAGTTCACGCACTTCGACGTCTCCGCCGATGCGGCGGGCGGCCTCCTCACCCGCCGCGGTGTCGCGGACGGCGAGCACGACGCGGGCGCCGTGACGGGCCAGTTCGTCGGCGGTGACCAGGCCGAGGCCCGAGTTCGCGCCGGTCACGACGGCGGTCCGGCCGCGCTGGTCGGGGATGCGGTCGGCGGTCCATCCGGCCATCTGCTGCTCCTGGGGGTGTCGGTGCGGTGGACCGACGACGCTAGGACCGGCGCGGGCCGGTTCGGTCGTTCCCCGTTGCCTAGGTCTGCGGGACCTACCCTGGGCGCCCGGCGAGCGGACACACTGACGGTATGACCCATCCCTACGCTCGCGAGCTCGGTGATTTCCTGCGCGCCCGGCGCGACAGGCTGCGCCCGCACGACGTCGGCCTGGAGCCGGGCGGCCGGCGCAAGGTCACCGGGCTGCGGCGCGAGGAGCTGGCCCTGCTGGCCGGGCTGAGCACCGACTACTACCAGCGCATGGAGCAGGGCCGGGAGGTACGCCCGTCCGACGACGTCCTGGACGCGCTCGCCGGCGCGCTCGGCCTCGACGACGCGGAACGCCGGCATCTGTTCACCCTGGCCCGTGCCGCTCGCCGGCCCGTGCCCGCACGGGTGGAGCGCGGTCCGGAAAGGGTGCCGGACAGCACCCGGCGGCTGCTGCGGGTCATGGACACCCCGGCGGTCGTGCTCGGCCGCCACCTCGACCTGCTCGACTGGAACCCGATGGCGGAGGCGCTGCTCGGCAGCCCGGGCACGTATGCGCCCGACCGGCTCAACATGCTCCTGCTGCTGTTCGACGACACGCCGACCGGCGAGCGGAGCTGCCCGGACTGGGAGCGGCAGGCCCTGGAGTACATCGGCATGATGCGCGCCGCCGTCGCCACCGACCCCACCCATCCGCGCGCCACCGCGATCGTCGGCGAGCTGAGCATCCGCAGCGCCGAGTTCCGGCGGCTGTGGGCCCGGCACGACGTACGCGTGTCGGTCAGCGGCACCAAGACCTTCCGGGTCCCCGAGGCCGGCGACATCGTCCTGGACTGGGACACCTATCCGCTGCCCGGCGAACCCGGCCCGGTCATGCTGGTCTTCACCGCCGAGCCGGGCAGCGCCGACGCGGACCGGCTGCGGCTCCTGGCGTCGCTGCACGCGACCCGTTCGACGCTCACCGAGAAGCACCACTAGACGATGCCCACCGACAAGCACCACCAGACGATCAAGTCCCATGCCCGCGGCCGGAGGCGTCCCGGAACGGCGCTGCCCGTTCCGCATCCGACGGGGGCGACTCGGCCTTCGGCCGCCCCGCCCGCCTGAACAGGAATCCTGACCGGGAAGGCTAGTGAAAGGTGCGGTGGGCCTGCCGGGGCGGCTCCCCGTGCTCCTGGAACTTCTTCCAGACGCCGTAGGCCGCCGTCACCATCACCCGCCACTCCTGGCAGCCCTCCCACCGCGCGTGCCTGCGCACCGACTCGTCCTCGGTGAGTCCGAAGCAGACCTCCATGCCGTCCTCCAGGACGGCTCCCGTTCCGTCGCATTCCCGGAAGAGCCGCTCCGCCGGGACGAACAGCATCCAGCCGCGCCGGCCGTCGTCGGGAACCAGCCAGGAGTACACGAACCCCTCATCCGCTCCCTCGGACGCCTCGGCGACGAGCCGTACGCCGATCGACGCCACCCCCATGCTCCGCCCTTCCACGTTCCTCCGGCCACGGACGACGGCCAGCCTACGCGGACCGGTGCCCGGCCGTCGCTGCCCTGAGCACGGCCTGTCCGGCAGCGGTGGCATGCGGGCCGCGGACGGCCCCGGCGCACGGGGCCCCGTTTGACCTTGACACGGTGACAAGGCCTTCACTGCTTGCCGAGGAGGTGGTCCCGATGGCCATGACGAGACAGGACACGGACGCGACGCGAGCGCTCCAGGGGCTGGAGGACGGGAGTTCGTCCGTGCGGTTGCGGGCTGCTCTGGCGGTCGGCACGGCGCCGGACCCGTGCTTCGTCGACAAGCTCGTCGAACGATGCGCGCTCGAACCCGAGTTCTTCGTCCGGGACATGCTGACCTGGGCACTCACCCGCCATCCGGTGTCCATGACGCTTCCCGCGCTGCTCCGCGAAGTCCGCTCGGAGCGCGCGCAGGCACGGAGCCAGGCGCTGCACACGCTGTCCAAGATCGGGGACCGGCGGGCGTGGCCGGCGATCACACCGGAGGTCCTGTCCGACGCCGACGACGAGGTGGCGCGGAGCGCCTGGCGGACCGCGGTCGTGCTCGTGCCGGAAGGCGAGGAGTCCGGGCTGGCCGCGATGCTGGCGGGGCAACTCGGGCGCGGTGAGCGGGAGACGCAGCTGAGCCTCAGCCGGGCGCTGGTCGCACTGGACGGCGATGCCGTTCTGCCGGCTCTGCGTGCCGCGGCCCTGGCCCCCGACCCGCGCGTGCGCGCGCACGCGCTCGCCACGGAACGGCTGCTGCGCGACCCGGACACCGGATTCGAGTTCGCGATCGAGGAGGCGAAGCGCGTCGTGGCCCTCGGCGGGTCCGGCCAGGAGGGACGATAGAACGTGTTGATCGGTGAGGTGGCGCGGCGGTCCGGGGTCAGCGCCCGCATGCTCAGACATTACGAGTCACTCGGCCTGGTGCGGCCTTCGGGCCGTACGGGCTCCGGCTACCGGGAGTACTCCGGCGAGGACATCCGGCGGATCTTCCATGTCGAGAGCCTGCGATCGCTGGGGCTGTCGCTGCGTGAGATCGGGCGCGCGCTCGACGACCCCGGCTTCACGCCCTCGGCGCTCGTCGACGACCTCATCCGTCAGACCCGCGAACGCATCGCGGCCGAGACCGAGCTGCTCACGCGGCTCCGCCGGATCGATGCCGCGGAACCCGCCGGCTGGGAGGATGTCCTCCGGAGCGTCGCGCTCCTCCAGGCACTCGGGTCGAAGAGCGCCGACGCGCGCCAGCGCGCGGCCCTCTCCTCGGCCGGCGAAGTCCCGGTGCCGGTGGAGGCCCTGGTCGAGGCGGTGCTGCGCGAGACGGAGCCGAACGTCGCCGGGGCCCTGCGCTGGGCGCTGGCGCGATCCGGCGACGACGGCACGGCACTGCTGGCGGAAGGCCTGGACTCACCGGTGGCCGCGGTGCGCGAACGTGCCGTTCGGTCCCTCGCCGAGATGCCCGGTGATGAGGCTGTCGCCCGGCTGCGGGACGCCCTCGCGAACCCCGATGCCGTGGTCCGCGGGTGTGCGGCTCTGGCGCTGGGGACACGCGGAGTGGCCGATACGGTCCCGACGCTCATCGACATGATCGTGGAGGGAAGGAACGACACCGACGCGGCCGATGCGCTGAGCACGCTGGCGAGCGACCCCGGGACGGCGGACCGGATCGCCACCGGGCTCGTCGACCGCCTCGCCCACGACAACACCGAAGCGCGTGTACGCCTGTGGCTGACCCAGGCGCTGGCTGACATCCCGGGAACCACGGCGTCACATGCCCTCGTACAGCTGTCGCACGACGAGGATCGTGCCGTCGCGCTGACCGCGGCGTACCTCCTTCAGCTGCGCGACGCACGATGACGGACCCCGGGGGCCGACGGGCCGGGTGCGGACGCGGAGCGGGCCGAAAGGCAGGGATCACGGTGGCATGGGCGTCTCGATGCGGGGCAGACGAAGGTCTGCTCGGCGCTGCCCGGTGGGGAGCCGCGGTGCCGGTCGCCTTGCGAGACGGATTTCGAGGGGAGAGGTATCACCATGATCCTTCCGGCGGAGAAGGAACTGCGCGCTGTACTGGCCCGGTTCGCTCAGGCGCGCATCGAACACGACGTGCGCCCCACCGGCCGTACCAGCCGGGATCTCGAGGACTCCACATACACGCTGTGCGTGATGACCGGAGCCCGCACCGCCGAGCAGGCTCTGCGCGAGGCCGACGCATTGCTCGAGCGGTACGGCGCGGAACGTGTGAGCTCCTCCCAGGAGGACGAGACACTGGCCGCGTAGGGCCGGATTTCCTCTCCCCGCGGCCGCGTCAGGCGACTGGCGCGCCGTAGGAGAATCCGTACCCGGCGAAGTCGGCGACGTGGACGTACCCGATGCGCCGGTAGAGGGCGTTGCTGGTGGGGTTGGCGGGGTCCGTGAAGAGCACGACGTCCGTCGCGCCCGAGGCCAGCGCGACCCTGCTCACCTCTACCGTCACGGCCCCCGCGTAGCCGCGGCCCCGGAGACGGGCAGGGGTGTGGACAGGGTCGACCCGGACCATGCCGCCGACGACCGAGGTCGTGGCCGCCATGGAGACGGGGGTGCCGTCCGGGGTCTCCCAGAACGTGAAGTGCCTGTCGCCGAAACGCGAGTCGCCCCAGGAACCGGCGTCGATCAGGTCGATGGAGGACTGCTCCCCGACGTCGACACAGAACTCACGGCACCAGCGCACGACTTGCTCACGGTCCTTCCCGCCCGCGATGCGACCCCGGCCCTCCGGGACCGGCTGCGGTGGGGTGAGCGTGCCGAGACGGTAGAGATGCGTCCGCCAGAAAGGTACCGGCGCCGCGCCCGTGTGCCGCTGCCATGCCTCGGCGAAGGCGGTGGCGGTGTCGTGGTCCGCGATGACGTCGGAGGGGGAGTGACCGAGGCCGGCCAGGTGAGCGGCGAGGGTGTCGGTCTGCTCGGCGGAGAGGGGGGTGAGGCCCAGGCGACCGCGCGGAGTGCGATAGAAGATCGCGCGGACCTCGCCTCCTGACTCCAGCCGGCCGAAGACGGCGGCTTCGGGGCCGGGTGCGTCCGCCCCGCGTGTCCGCAGCCTCTCGATGTCCGTCAGCGGCGTGTTGTGCAGGGCAGGGCGCGAGCGCAGGAAGCCCCCCGCCCGGGCGAGGAAGTCGTCGATGTCTTCGGTGAGGTGCCAGTCGTCCGGACGCATGCCTCATGATCCCTGATGTGCACGACCCGGTGGAAGTACTCGCCCGACGGGTTCGCGCACGGCCGGTGGTGACACGACGCGCCTGCCGGTCCGGACACCCCGGCCCCGGAAGCCGGCATCCGCGAGGACCTCGACCGCAACGCCCTCGGAAGCCGCCTCGGTTCCCGGACACCGGCCGCCCCGGAAGGCCGGTCGTCGCTCTCCGGGGATGAGACAGAGCATGATCGCCGACGTTGGCTTGTCCACGAAGCGGTCACCCTTCACCGACGGGCCGGGAACCGCTTCGGACAGGCCTTCGCGCTCAACGCGCTCGGCGGCATCGCGTGCGAGCAGGGCCGGACCGGGCGCGGCCGACAGCCGGTGCGGCACGCCTCAGATCAGTTCGGGTTGAGGTTCCGGTCGCCGCGCCGGTGCGGTCCTCGGCTCCCACCGTGCGGTGGTCCGTACATAGCCGTGGATCACCGAGACCATGGCCAGCACGAGCAGCGGTCCGGACACCCAGGGATGCTCGGCCATCGCCAGCGGCAGGAACCGGTAGGACAGCAGAAGCGCGGCGAAGACCGTTGTGCCGTAGGCGACCAGCCGGATCCCCGATCGGTCCCAGCCCTGGTCGAACGTGCGCAGGGCCGCCTCGATCGTGAGCGTGAACACCACGCCGGCGATGAGGTCCGCGCCGTAGTGATAGCCGAATCCCAGCGTCGCGGCGAGCGTGGCGACCAGCCAGAACGTTCCTGCGAACCGCAGGACGCGGGGGCCCTTCCGGGAGTGGATGAAGATCGCGGTGGCCCACGCCGTATGCAGACTGGGCATGCAGTTCCGCGGGGTGATCCCGTCGAACGGCATGGGGCGCGGGGTGTCGACCGGCGGCAGCGTCCGCGGCCACAGATCGGCCACGGCCCAGGGCTCGCTGGGCGGCATGTCCGGCGCCCACAGGCTGACCGCCGACCAGTGCTCGGTGCCCGTGCCGTAGGCGAAGAGCGGTCCGACCACCGGGAAGATCATGTAGAAGGCCGGCCCGACGAGGCCGATCACCAGGAACGTGCGCACCAGGTGGTGGCGCGGGAAGCGGCGCTCGACCGCCACGTGGCGCAGTTGGTACAGCGCGGCGATGACCGCGGCCACCGCGAGATTGCCGTAGACGAAGTCGAGGAAGTTGAAGCCGACGGGGCCGGTGGCCGTCACGATACGGCCCGCCAGCCACGACGGGTCGCCCAGCGCGTGATCGGCGGTGGCCACGTACTGGTCGAGCACCGTCAGGCGGGTCTTCGAGGTGATGAGCAGCCAGGTGTCACCGGTCTTGCGGCCGGCCACCAGCAGCAGGGCCAGCCCGACGCCTTTCAGGAGCAGGACCCGCTCCCGGCCGGTGCGTCGGGTGACGGCGACGACCGCACAGCCCAGGACCACCCAGAGGGCGCCGTTGCCGAAGGGGTGGCCGCCGGCCGTCTCCGCGTCGACCGCCCACCGGACCACCAGGAAGACGAGGTCGATACCGATCGCCGTCCCCACCGCGACGAACCGTTCCCGCCAGGTGAGCACCACCATCATCAACGCCATGGCGGCGTACAGCATGCCGCCCGACTTGGGGGCGTACACGACCTCCCGCACCTGGTTGGTGATCGGCCCCGGCAGGCCGTAGTGACGCGCGGCGAACTCCAGCGCGACGAGGAACCCGAGGGTCACGGCACCCGCCGCGGTCCAGAGGGCCGTCCGCGGCCGACGCCATGGGGAGAGCGCGGTTCCCCGGTTCGTTCGCGAAAAGTTCTGCGGTGGTATGTGTCTCACTTTTGACTGCTTTGTTAGAGATCGGTCATGTCAGGGCGGGTTCCGCTCGTTACCTTCCGGCCGGAGTCGCTTTCCCCCTCACAAAGGGCGGTCCGTCGGAGCAAGACGGAAAGAACGCGGCGCGGGTTCCGGCGAGTTCGCCGTCGAGCCGCGCGTCGTCCGCCGGCTCCGGCGCGGGGCGTCGTCCCGGCGGTCCGGCCACCGCCGTTCTCCGTGCCATCGGCTGATCGCGCCGAGGCGGGACGGACGTCAGGGGGTCCGCCCGGCGGACGTAGGGGGACCGCCGGAGACCGGCCGGAGCACGGCCACGAGGCCGTCGTACAGGGAGCACCGGCCACACGGCACCCGCTGTCGAGGCGCACGCAAGCGCGATGCGGTCACTCCGTCGGAGTTCCCGCCGCGTCCCCCCGAGCCCCGAGACACCTCACGCCCCCTCGATCCGCCCCTGCACGCCACCCGTGCCCTCGATGTGCCTCCCCAGGCCCTCACTCCGAGCGAAGCACAGCGAATTCAAGCAGGTCAATAGCCGTGCGGAAGCCATGCGGCGATCCAGGTGCGGATGCCCTTCCCGGCGCCCGGACGCTTCTGCGGACGCCTCGTCGTGTCCGCTGTCGGTCAGCCCGGCGATCCGCTGCCCGACAAACCCACCCACCGCAGGGCAACCCCCACATTCGCCGTTCGCGCCCGTCCGGATCGCCGAGACGGTGCGCAGGCGGCAGGACGGTACGGTGGCCTGGGACAGGGCGACTCCTGCGTACGGCGCGTGATCGACGGCTGAGGGGACACCGACCGTACGCGCCGGGCACCGGTCCACGACGCGGTCGTCATGGCGCCGGGCGGTGACGTACGGGCCTCCGGGGCGGCACGGCGAAGAGGCGCGGCCGCGAGTAGCTTCCCGCCGTCGGAGCCGCGGCCGGGAACGAGGTCCGCAGCCGTACCGAGGCGACTCGCTCCCGGTCCGGCCTCGACGGCCCGGACGGCACGACCACGCCCGGTGTCTCGCCGGGACCTCGTCCTCCCGGCAGCGGTGAGCGGCCGCGGTCCGCGCGTACGGCGGACTCCTCCGTTGCCGGGGCGTGGCCCGTCAGGACCGCCGTCCCGCCGCCGGGTCGAGGCCGCAGGTCCCCGAGGCCGACACGCCGTCCTCTCCCGTGAGCCGCACGGTGGCCCGGCCGTCGGCGTCGTGGCTGTAGGCGATCGTGCAGACCAGCTGGCGCAGCGCGGTCCGGCCCAGCCCGTCCAGCGCGATGGGCAGGTCGGCCGTGACCTGTTCGCCGCCGGGCGAGACCTCCACCCGGAGCGTCGCGAACCGTGGGGCGGGGGGAAGGGACGTGCTGAGCCCCGCTGCGCGGTCCTGTTCGTCGGGACCGCTGAGCAGCGCGAGGATCACCTTCTCCGGCGGTACGGGCACGGCGTCCGCGACGGTGGGGTCCTGACCGGAGACCAGGCCGCCTTCGGGACCGTACTCGAGCGTGGACCCGGTGGACCGGACCACCGGACTGATCACACCTTCGCGGGAGTGGAAGAAGAGCAGCATGTCGTAGTCGTGGTCGACGAACGCCTGGACGGAGGCGGGCCCGCCCGCCTCGATCACGTCGGTCTCCCGGATGCCGCAGCCGCCGAGCAGCAGCACCCCCGACGCGACGGCGACCGCGCCGGTACGCCGGCACATCCGCGCACGCCTCATCCGCCGGCCTCTTCCAGGTGGAGCGGTATCTCGACGGTGAAGACGGCACCACCTCCGGGAAGGTTCCCCGCGCGGACGGTCCCGCCGTGCAGCCGCACGTTCTCCTGGGTGATCGCCAGCCCCAGGCCGCTGCCCGCCGACCGGGTACGTGCCGCGTCGGCCTTGTAGAACCGGTCGAAGATGTGCGGCAGCACGTCGGGCCGGATGCCGGGCCCGCTGTCGGCGACCTGGGTGATCAGTACGGGCGGGCCGGAGGAGCGTGCTTCGCCGCGCAGGCTCACCGTGACGGGCGCGCCGCCGTGCCGCAGGGCGTTGCCGACGAGGTTGGCGATCACGATGTCGAAGCGGCGCGGGTCGAGCCGGGCGCGGATGCCGGGGGGCAGCTCGGTGCGGACACGGCCGTCGGTCCAGTGCCGGTTCTGCAGTGTCTTGCGGATGGTCTCCGCGACGTCGACCTCGTCGGTGTTGAGCTCGGCGGCGCGGGCGTCGAAGCGGGAGATCTCCATCAGGTCCTCGACGAGCACGGCGAGCTTTCCGGTCTCGGTGCTGACCAGCCGGACCGCGCGGGCGGTGTCGGGGTCCAGCCGGCCGGCGTCCTCGTCGAGGACCTCGGTGACGGCGAGCATCCCGGTGAGCGGTGTGCGCAGCTCGTGGGAGACGTCGGAGGCGAAGCGGCGGGCGCGTGCCTCGGCCTCGCGCAGCTCGCGTACGGAGCGTTCGAGTTTGCCGGCGGAATCGTTGAAGGTGCGGGCGAGGTCGGCCAGTTCGTCGCTGCCGCGCACCGTGATCCGTGTGTCGAGTCGGCCGCTGCCCATGCTCTGGGCGGCCTGACGCAGTTCCCGCACCGGCCGCAGCACGCTGCGCGCGGCGATCAGGCCGGGGATCAGCGCGATGGCGAGGCCGGGCAGGGCTCCGTCCCGGGCGGCCACGAGGAGCGCGTCGACGTTGACCTGCTCGTCGGTCATCCGCATGACGGCGTAGAGGACGAGCCCGCTGGGCAGCGTGCTCTCGGGGCCGGTCCTGAGGACGGTGGGCATGGCGATGGTCAGGTAGGGCACACCGTCCTTCACGACCCGCTCGAAGCTGCCGCTGGGGTGGGCGCGTGCGGCGCGGCGCAGTTCGGGGGTGATGACGGTGGAGACGGGGTTCACGCCGGAGGAGGCGCGGACCGAACCGTACTCCGCGAACACCACCCAGGGGTGCGGCTTCCCCTTGCGGGCGATGTCACGCAGGACCAGCTCCAGTCCCTCCCTGTCTACGGGCAGGGTCCAGCCGGTCTGCTGGACCTGGTCACGGAACGAGGAGACCGCGGTGTCCTGGGCGGTCTTCAGCAGGGCGTTGCGGGCCTCACGGTAGGTCAGCGCGGACGTGGTGCCCGCGCTGACGGCGGCGACCAGCAGGAAGGCGAACACCAGCCGGGTGCGCAGTCCGAACGCCCTGGCCCGAGCCCGCCCCGCGGGAGCGTCACCGGGCGTGCCGCCGTCGGCTCCGCGGCGCCGGCCGACGGCGCCGGAGAAGCCGTGGAGAAGCCGCCGCGCCGGGCCGGGGCCGGAGGTCACAGCGGTCCGAAGCGGTAGCCGAAGCCCCGCAGCGTCTGGATGTAGCGGGGGCTGCCCGCCTCGTCCTCGATCTTGCCGCGCAGCCGTGCGACGCAGGCGTCGACCAGTCGTGCGTCGGCGTGGAAACTGTGCTCCCACACGTGTTCCAGCAGTTGCTGCCTGCTGAACACCTGCTCGGGCGCGGCGGACAGATGGAGCAGCAGCTTGAGTTCGGAGGGGGCCAGCGCGAGGTGTCTGCCGGACTTGGTGACGCTCAGCGCGGCCCGGTCGACGGTCAGTTCGCCGTAGACCTCGATGGCCGTCCGATCCGGGCCGGTGTGGTCGATGCGGCGCAGCACGGCGCAGATCCGGGCCTCGATCACCTCGGTGCGGGCGGGCTTGACGATGTAGTCGTCGGCACCGGCCTCCAGGCCGATCACCACGTCGAAGTCGTCGCCCCGCGCGGTGAGCATGATGATCGGCAGCTGGCTCCGCTCGCGGACCCGCCGGCAGACCTGCACCCCGTTCATGCCGGGCAGCATCAGGTCCAGCAGCATCAGATCGGGCCGGAACTCGGCCAGCGCGGCGAGGCCGGCCTCGCCGGTCGCGGCCACCCGTACCTCGTGTCCACGGCGGCGCAGACCGAGTTCGACTCCTTCGCGTACGGAAGGGTCGTCCTCGACGAGGAGCACGCGGGGCATGAGCAGTTCTCCTTCGGTGGTGGTCAGGCCCGGGTGACTCTCCGGCGTGCGCCGGAGAGCAGGGCGTCGAGTTCGGTGAGCCGCAGCGGACGGGCGAGCAGGGCGAAGGAGAGCACGACGACGGCGGCCCCGGCGGTTGCGGCGGCGAGGGCTCCCGCCCGTGCGGCGCCCAGTGCGGCCAGATGGCCCAGTACGGTGGCGGGCACGGCGGCGAGGACGAGCCGCGCGTGCGTTCCCGCGGCGGTCGAGCGCAGCGGACGGGCGACGCCGAGACGGCGGCTCAGCACCCGGACGGTCACCGCCCAGCCCACGCACAGCGCCACCGAGTACGCCGCCGCCATGCCGGTCACGGCCCAGCGGGCGGGCAGCAGTTGGGCGGCCGCCACGGACAGTCCCGCGTTGAGGGCGACGATCACCAGGTTGAGCAGGAACGGCGTACGGGTGTCGGAGAGGGAGTAGAAGGTGCGGGAGAGCACGTACTGGCCCGACATGGCGACGAGTCCGGGTGCGAAGGCCATCAGGATCGTGGCCATGGCCGCGGTGTCGCCGGCGCCGGTCCTGCCGTGTCCGAAGACGAGATCCATCACCGGCCGGGCGAGGGCGAGCAGCATGCACGCGGCGGGTACGACGGCGGACGCGGAGGCGCGCAACGCCTGGGAGACGTCGCGCCGCAGGGCGGCGGTGTCCCCGTCGGCGGCGGCCGCGCTCATCCGGGGCATCAGCGCGGTGACCAGGGAGACGGTGATGATGCCGTGCGGTACGACCCACAGGACGTAGGCGTTGTTGTACGCGCTGTACCCGGGGCCGCCGTCGAGGCCCGCGGTCGTGGCCAGCCGGGTGGTGACCCAGTAGGCGGCCTGGTTGGCCAGCACCAGCAGCACCAGCCAGAAGGCCGACCGCAACGGGCGGGTCAGTCCGCTGCCGCGCCAGTCGAAGCGGGGCCGCCAGCGGAACCCCGCCGCGCGCAGCGCGGGGAGGAGGGCGAGGGCCTGGACGGCGATGCCGGCGGTGGTGCCCCAGCCGAGCAGGGCGGTCTCGGCCGGGGTGAGGGTGTCCCCGCCGCCCGTGGCGAAGGCCAGGTACAGGCCGAACACGGTCATGACGACCAGGTTGTTGAGAACCGGCGCCCACATCATCGCGCCGAACCGGCCGCGTGCGTTGAGAACTTGTCCGAGCAGGGTGAACAGCCCGAGGAAGAGGATCTGCGGCAGGCAGTAACGGGCGAACGCGGTCGTCATGGCGGCCTGCCGGCCGCTGTAGTCGGTGTACGCGTCGACGATCGCGGGAGCCGCCCACACCGCGGTCGCGGTGATCGCCAGCAGGCCGGCCACGCAGACGGTGACGAGCCGGTCGGTGTACGCGACGCCGCCGTCCTCGTGCTCCTTGGCCGCCTTGACCAGCTCGGGGACGAAGACGGCGTTGAGCGCGCCGCCGAGGAGGAGCATGTAGACGATGGTGGGCAGGGAGTTGCCGACCGCGTAGCCGTCGGCGGTCGGCCCGATGGTGCCGAGCGCCGCCGCGACCACGGCGGAGCGGGCGAAACCGGTGCCCCGGGAGACGATCGACCCGACGGCCATGACGGCACTGCTGCGCGCCGTGGAGGCCGTCTTCGCACCGGTGCCGCCGTCGCCGGACCGCCCGCTGTCCGGCCGGGAGGCCGCGCCGTCCGTGCCGGTCGGAGTCGTGGCGCTCACCGGCGGTTCAGGTACGCCTGGAAGGCGCGGTACAGCGTCTGGTTGGCGGTGCCGCCCAACGGTCTCTCCCATTCCCCCAACGTCTCGACGACCTGCCCGCCGGTGCCGAGCTTCCACCGCAGCAGTCCGTACGCACGTTCGGCAGGGTCGAGAGTGGAGGGTACCCCGCGCATGTCGTAGACATCGGCGCCGAGGGCGTGGGCGTCCTGCAGCATCCGCCACTGCAGGGCGTTGGAGGGCCGTACCTCACGGCGGTGGCCGGCCGACGCCCCGGTCTGGTACCAGACCCGGCGGCCCACCGCGATCATCGTGTGGGCGGCGAGGATCTCACCGCGGTGACGGGCGAGATACAGCTTCATCCGGCCAGGTTCCTCGGCGTTGAGCGCCGCGTACTGACGCTCGTAGTAGGCGAGGGAGCGGCCGAGCCGGAAGCCGTCGCGCTGCTCGGTGATGCCCAGCAGCCGGTAGAACTCGGGGAGTTCGGCGGCGCTGCCCACGACCACCTCCACGCCCTCCTTCCGGGCACGCCGGACGTTGCGCCGCCACTCCTGGTTGAGCCCGGACCACAGGTCCTCGGCGGTGCGTCCGGCGAGCCGTATCCGGAAGACGTGGCGGGGCTGGGCGTCCCCGTCGTCCGCGGTCCCCTCACCGCCGCAGCGGCGCCACCCCCGGGCGCGCAGCCGCTCGGCGACGGCCGTGCCGAGCGGGTCGACCTCGCTGGCGAGCACGTCGCCCAGCCGGCGGCCCGGCCCGGCGAGCGGCTTCAGCGCGGAGGCGTCCCACCGCCGGTACGCGGGCGAGGGGCCCATGCGTACGGCGAACGCGCCCGCGCCGCGCAGATGGTCGAGCAGCGGCGTGAGCCAGACGTCGACGTCGGGATCCGCCCAGTCGGCCACGGGCCCCTCGGGAAGGTAGGCGAAGTACCTGCGGGTGCCGGGGAACTGACGCAGCAGCACCAGTGCCACACCGCTCAGCGCCCCCGATCCGGGGTCCGTGCCCCAGCCGAGCAGCAGGGCCCGCCAGCCCTCCTTGACGTCGGCCCAGGAGGGGCACTGCAGGAAGCCGGGGCCGAGGGCCCGGCCGGCGGGCGACGCCAGGAAGCCGCGGTAGGCCTCGGGCGTGACGGGCCCGAGGAACACGGGTCCCTTCCCCGCCCGGGGGACTCGGCCGGGCGGTACGAGCAGTGCTGACACGGTCCGATCCTCGCTTTCTCCCCGGCCTGTCGCAGGGACGCCGACGATGCTCACAGCGGTCCGTGACCGCTCCGCACGACGAATGTGACGGGACCATGACCGTTCCTCACCAACCGCCGTCACATTGCCCCGTAGTGGCTGACCTGGCCTTTTCCTGGTTCTGAAGTCACGATCGTCCGCTCGTCACCGCGGAGTCGTCCGTCACGGAGGTCCCCATGCACCGCACACGCGTGTTCGCCCACGCCCCGATACGGGCCGCCGTCGCGGCGGCCCTGCTGGCGCTGCTCGCCGCCTGCTCGACGGGTTCGCCGCCGGCCGCCTCGGACGCGCCGCGGACCGGGAAGCCCGACGACCGGCCCGTCACGGTCACCGTCACCCCCGAGGGGCGGCAGGCCGCGCCGGGCCGGCCGGTGACGGTCACCGCCTCTCACGGCCGTCTCACCTCGGTGACCGTCACCGACGCCGACGGCCGCCGGCTGCCCGGCGAGGTCACGGCCGACGGCGCACAGTGGATCTCGGACCGCAAGGCCGCGCCCGGCACGGCGTACACCGTCGCCGCCGCGACCCGGACCGAGGGCGGCACCGCCGCGACCACGAAGGCCTCCTTCACCACGGCCGAGGCGGACAAGGTCAACAAGGTCGACTGGCGTCCGGGCACCGGCACCACCGTCGGCGTGGCCCAGCCGATCTCCCTGGTCTTCGACAACCCGGTCGAGAACCGGGCCGAGGTCGAGAAGCAGCTCGAGGTCACCACCTCGGACGGCACCGAGGGCTCTTGGGGCTGGATACGCGACTGGTCGGGCAGGGACAGGGTCGACTGGCGTCCGAAGTCGTACTGGAAGCCCGGGACGAAGGTGACGCTGGACGCCGAGCTGAACGGCACCGACTCGGGCCCCGACGGCGGCTGGTTCGTACGCGACTACACGACGACCTTCACCGTCGGCGCCCGGCAGATCGTCGAGGTCGACCTCGACCGCCACCGGCTCACACTGGTACGCGACGGCGAGACCGTCCGGAGCATCCCGGTCTCCGGCGGCACGCCCGGCGGCGACAAGCGCTCCTGGCGCGGAACGGCCGTGCTCATGGCCAAGGAGGGCACGATCAACATGAACTCCGAGACGGTCGGCCTCGGCGACGCCTACGACAAGATGGTCGACTACTCGATGCGGCTGACCTGGTCGGGCATGTACGCGCACGCCGCCCCGTGGAACGCCCCCCACTTCGGCAACGCCAACCGCAGTTCGGGCTGCATCGGCATGAGCGACGCGGACGCGGCCTGGTTCTACGGACAGGTACGGCCGGGCGACCCGTTCGAGATCACGGGCGAGGAGACCAAGGGCGTGGTCGACCCGGGCAACGGCTTCGGTGCGTGGAACGTGCCGTGGACCGCCTGGCGGCAGAAGAGCGCGCTGCGGTGAGGACGGCGCCGACGCCGGGGCCACCGCACCGGGCCGACGTGCCTTGTCCGCGAGCCTTTCCGCCTCAGCGGAACTCGTGGACCACCTGGATCCTGCCGACGATGTGGGCGTTGAAGTCGTCCAGTTCCCCGGCCGGAACCCAGAGTTCGAGAATCGTCCGCCCACCCGCCTGCTGGACGGGATACCGGCTCAAGAACTCCGACTCGACCTCGAAACGAGTGACGAAGCCGGCACCGTCGTGCTTCACGTTCCAGTCCCGCGCGATCCTGATCGCGTAGTCCTCGTCGAGGACCGGGTAGAAGATCGGCTGCTCGGGCAACCGGGGCGGCCATGCGCGCCAGTTCAGCTCCCGAACCAGATCCAGCTCCTTGGGACCGGTGGGACGCCACAGGGTCGTCGTCGCTTGCCGACTGGTCATGCCCATCACTCTCTGAACACAGGCCGCTGGTACGGCGATCCGGAGACCCGGACGATACCGGCACCACGAATCCGGCGGCTACGCGGTTTCCGCTTCCGCCCCGACGACATGGAGACGGGGGCGGTCCGGCAGCGTGCCGAGGGCGGTGGCACGCACACCGGGGTCGGGGTCCTCGGCGAACGGCGGCAGCGCGTCGTCGGCGAGAGCGCCGAGCATCCGCAGCGCGGACAGCGCACGGGCCCGGACCGCGGCCCGTGGGTGACGGGTGAGGGGGGCGCAGCAGGGCGGCGTTCTCGGGGCACCGCTGCTCGGCCAGCCCGGCGAGTGCCGCCGGTGCGACGGCAGCCGGGTCGGCGCACAGTGCCCGGTAGTGCGCGTGGGGGGCGTCGTCCGCCGCCCGGAGTTCCCGGCACACCGCCGCGCGGACGGTGGCCGACGGGTCCGCCGGGTGCCGTGTCAGCTCGTCGCCGCGGCCGGCGCCCCGCAGCCGCCCGACGGCGGCGGAGCGCACGGCCGTGTCCCGGGCACGGAGCAGGCGGTCGAGGACGGCGTTCCCGTCCGGGCCGACGAGGACGGCCGCGCAGCTGTACCGCCGGATGTGCCGGTCCCGGTGCCGCCGTCGTGGACAGCCGGGGTGTCCGGGCCACGGAGCGCGGCGGGCTGCGCGGCAGTCACCTGGGATCCATAAGTTCCTCGCTCACGCAACCCACTTCGATGCCACAACGTCCAACTTCCTGACAGGCGGCTGCCGATCACCCAGGAGAGCACGTGGCGAAGAAGGACCGGACGACGGACGCGGCGGGGGAGAAGGACCGCGAGAAGTGGATGGCGCGTTTCCAGGTACGGCTGGCCATGCAGCCGGGCGTGGACCGGGCGGTCGTGCTCCGGGCGGTCAAGGATGTCACGGTGCACTGTGCGGAGACGGGAGAGCACCCGCGGACCGCCTTCGGCGACCCGGACGCCTACGCCGTACAGGCCGCCGCGCGGCTGGTGCCGGCGGACCGGGCGGCGCGCGCGGGGCGGCGCAACGCCGTGGCGGACGCGCTCGACTCCGTGTCCAGGAGGGCCGGGGACATCGCCGGTCTGTGACCGGTCGAAGCGACTTCCCTCATGCCCGGCGCACGGGTTTCGGACACAGGCTTGTGTCCGCGACAACCGTCGTGGCCGGGCCTGCTGGCGTCAGCGGCCGGTCAGGGCGGCGAGGGTGGCGTCCAGGTCGGCTGCCCCGGGCCGATTGTGGGGGAGCTTGGCGAGGATCCTGGCCATGCCGCAGGTGTCGGTCAGGGCGGAGATGACCAGACCGCCGGCGACGCCCGCGGACAGCAGGCGTGCCGCGCTCCAGCGCTGTCCGGCGATCAGGCCGGTCAGGACGAGGGATCCGGCGACGAGGCGGACCTGACGGTTCGAACGCCAGCACCGTGACCAGGGCCGGGACGGCGAGGAAGCCTCCACCGACCCCGAGCAGCCCGGTCGGCGCGCCCAGTCCGGCGCCGGTGCTGGCCGCCTTGGCGGCCCTTGCTCCGCCGGCGGCCGAGCCGGTGGCGGTACGGCCGGGGCGCAGCATTCCGACAGCGGCGAGTGCGGCGATGGCGGCGAACGCGGCGGTCAGTACGGACTGGGGCAGGCGGGACGCGGCGGCTCCGGCGGTGGCGACGGCGGCGGTGCGCGAGTCGAAGCCGAGCTTGGCGTAGATGCGGGCCGGATGGGACTTGACGGTGCCTTCGGTCAGGTGGAGGCGGTCGCCGACGGCCTGGCCGACCGGCGACCCCACCAGCTCTCCGGCGGACAGCGCCAGCGCGTCGACATCGCCCGCGCCCTGATGAACGACCCCACGGTCCTCCCGGTCGACGACCCCACCAGCGCCCTCGACCACGGACGAGGCGCCGCCGTCATCGAGCTGATCACCCGCCTCATCCACCAGCAGGCCACCGCCACCGTCCTGGCCACCCACGACCGCACCCACCTCACCGCCGTCGACCGGATCGCCGAAGTGCACGACGGACGCCTGCGCCTCCCGGCCGCAACCCGCTGGTCCGCACGACCAGCGCGTTGCCGCGCGGGCAGCGCCGGGGACGGGTCCTCAGGGTGCCGAACCGGCCGTGCCGTCCGCCGTCGGCGAGAACTCCACCGTTCGCCGATGCGCGGCCGGGGTCTTGGCGGACCCGGGGACCCAGGGTGCCGTGCCGGGACTTCCGCGAGTCTGTGAAGTCTTTCGGCGGGGAGGCGGAGTCCTCGACGGCAGCGGGGGATGAGGCTCCCGGCGGTTTCGAAGCACTGCCGTTGAGCACTGTCCTCCTTCGGACGGACCGGTGTCCGTCGCCCCCATCCGCGCGGGTGAGCCGGAGCCGCTGCCCGCCCCTCGTTGCACGCAAGCGTGTTCGACATTACGGTCCATGTCTTTACAGTGCGGTCGTCCAGGGTTCGAGAGGCACACGAGGCGCATGTGGCAACCAGCTGCCCA